>NZ_CP137552.1:3000000-3300000 GCF_039691755.1 Halomonas sp. Bachu 37
GTCAAGCCCAAGGCCTCCGAGGAAAAAAAGGAAAAGGCTCGCGAATTGGTCGAAGAAGGGGAGGAAGATGCCACCGAGCATAGCGTCAGTTCGGATTAGAGGACGAAGGGAAGCGAGCTCAAAGACAATCATCAAACTCCAAACAGCCGCCTTTGCTATCAGTTCACATTTTACATATCCAGATGTCTCTACTAGGTTGCCGGTGAATGCAGCAGATAGGAGGTTTTATGAAACTCCAACACAACCTTTCTTTTATTGCCTTGGCCGTTATCGCTGCCACGGGGACCGCTCAGGCAGAAGCAGGCGCCAGCACCAACCAGGCCCAGCAGGGCAATACTCAGCAGAACAGTGTTCAGCAAGAACAGAACGATCAGATTCGCACCATCACCGAATGGAACTACGACGAGCTCTACCAGGAAAGCGGTATCACTGATCTTACCCAGCAACAGTGGACACTGGTTTAAGCGATCATTCGGGCTTCAAAGGCCTCTGGGCTGATCATCCCAATAGCACTGTGCCGCCGTTGTTTGTTGTAGTCCAGTTCGACGTACTCAAACACCTGGCGCCTCATATCGTTTCGCGTTGTAAATTGCTCCCCATGGATCGCTTCAACCTTGAGGCTGTGGAAGAAGCTTTCGGCACAGGCATTATCATAGCAGTTGCCTTTGGCGCTCATGCTGCACGTAAGCTTATGCCGGGTAAGCAGCGACTGGTAACGCGTGGAACAGTACTGAAGTGGTCCAATTAGAGCGGACACCCCGGTAAGCCTCATAATGGAGGCAGTGGAGGTGTTCATGACCAAGAAGACTCGACGTCGGTTTTCCGATGAATTCAAGGCGGATGCAGTGAGCCTGGTGAGCGATCAGGGGTATTCCGTATCCGAGGCCGCCCGGCGCCTGGGCGTGGAGCGCAGCGTGCTGGACCGCTGGTGCCGCAAGCACCGCCAGCAGGGCTCCGGCACCCCGGGGCGGCAGGAGGACGATCGCGACGCCGAGATCAAGAAGCTCCGCGAAGAAGTTCGTAAGCTTCAGGTTGAAAAGGATATTTTAAAAAAGGCGGCGGCCTTCTTCGCCAAAGAGTCGAACTGAGATACCAGTTCATCGAGTCGGAGAAGGCCACCTACCCCGTGGCCGTGTTGTGTCGGGTCATGCGGGTCAGCCGGAGCGGTTTCTATGCCTGGCGACGACGTGACCCTGATGACCATCGACAGGCCCTGCTCCATGAGGTCAGAGAGATCCATCGCCGGAAGCGCGGCAGCTACGGCAGCCGCCGCATGGCCAAAGAACTGCGACGCCGTGGCTATGAGGTCGGTCGTTACCAGGCCCGAAGCCTGATGCGGGAAGCCGGTGTAGAGGCACGCCAGCGGCGACGCTGGCGTCATACGACCGATACCCAGCACACCCTGCCGGTGGCGCCCAACCTCTTGAATCGCCAATTCACGGTGGCGGCACCGAATCGGGCCTGGGTGGCTGATATTACGGCTATCTGGACGTTGGAAGGATGGCTCTACCTGGCGGCGGTGCTCGACCTCCACGACCGGCAGTTGGTGGGCTGGGCGATGGCCGAGCACATGCGCACGCAACTGGTCCTGGACGCCCTGGAGATGGGCGTGGGCCGCCGGCAACCCGGTAGAGGGTTGATTCATCATAGCGATCGCGGGAGCCAATACGCGTCGCATGAGTACCGCGGCACGCTTGTTCGGCATGGGTTCCAGGCCTCGATGAGCCGCAAGGGGAACTGCTGGGATAATGCCGTCATGGAGCGCTTTTTTGGCTCACTGAAAAGCGAGTGGTTGGCTGACCAGCGGTATGCGAGCCGACAGGCGGCACGGCGGGATGTAATCGACTACATCGAGATGGAGTACAACAGTTGCCGGCTTCACTCGACCCTAGGCTATCAGACGCCGAGGGAGATCGAACTGGCGGCTGCGGCTTGAAAATGTGTCCGCTCTGACTTGACCAGAACATACTGACTACCTCGATCCGAATGGACTATCACGCCTTTGGGCATTTTGCGTTTCCATAGCGCCATCTGTAGCGCGTCACAGACAAGATCGGCCGTCATACGCTCACTCATTGCCCAACCGACCACTTTACGAGAGTAAAGATCAATGAGCACTGCCAGGTAAAGCCAGCCTTCGCCCGTCGCCAAGTAGGTAATGTCACTCACCCACTTTTGATTAGGAGCCGAGGCCGTGAAGTTTTGCTCTAGTAGATTCGGTGCAACTGGCAACGAATGCCGTGAGTTCGTGGTGGCCTTGAACTTACGGGCTGCTTTAGCGCGCAGGCCCTGACGCTGTAAGCTGGCAGCCACCGTCTTACGGTTGATCGGCATCCCATCATCTCGCAGGTCTAGCGTTAGTCTCGGGGCGCCTGAGCGGCCCTTGCGTTGGTGATAAGCCTTGGCCACATGCTGATCGATAATGGCTTGCTGGCTGCGTTTTGGGGACGATGCGCCTTCGCGTTGCCGCCAAGCGTAGTAGCCACTCCGAGCGACCCCGACAACATGGCACATACGCTGAATACTGAACGCCTGACGATGACGGTGGATAAAGGCATAGTTCACTTCAGGCTTTTCGCAAAGTACACCGCGGCCTTTTTTGTGATGGCCAGCTCTTCATTTGCCTCGGCTAGTTGGCGCTTCAAGCGGGCGTTTTCTTCTGCCAACGACCGCTCTCGCTCGGATGTGTCTTGCTGCAGCTGTGCTTTAGATCGCCACTGATAGAGCTGACTCGCGTGTATTCCCAGTTCACGCGCCGCTGCTGCAACGCCAATGCGATCCGCAAGCGCTAAGGCTTCTTGCCGGTAGGCATCTGAGTAACGGGTATATGATTTTTTCTTCATTGATGTTGTCGATCTTGCCATGGTTCACCTCATCGTAACGTATGACGTTCTTGAGGTGTCCACCGTTACTGGGCAGGATCACACCTCGGAGAGCCTGATGGATGCCGAGGTGTTCGGCGAGTCCGGTGAAGAGATCGGCAATGTCGAGAACGTCCTCATCAATCAGGACAATCAGATCGTTGCCATCATCGCCGAGGTAGGCGGATTCTGGGGTATCGGCGCTACCCACGTTCTCGTGCCTTGGGAGGAAGTGCAGCTGACCGATGACGGGGTGCAGGTGCCCATCGTCGAGGACAACGTCGACGATTACGACTTGTTCGACTCCGGTTACATCAGTCAAGACGACCTTTCCCAGACCGAGCAGGCCCGGCAAGTCGACGACGATGTCGAGACCGGAGATCGCATCTGGAAACTTACCGACCTGCTCGACGATTATGCCAGCTTCAATAACCGAGTCGGCTACGGTTACATCGATAACATCCTGTTTTCCAGGGAAGGCGAAATACAGGCGATCGTGATCCATTCCGCCGGCAACTTTGGTAACGCCCCCTACGCCTACCCCTTCTATGGTTATGGATACGGCTGGGCGCCGGGAAATGCTTCCTACATGCTGCAGTATGAGGAAAACGAGATCGGCGACATGGACGTATTCGATTATCGGGAATACAACGGCATGTGGGACGACGATGATTGATCGTCATCCCAGCCGGAATCTCCGGGAGAGGGTGCGCCCTCTCCCTTTTTTGTGCGCGTCATGAAACTCGCCACCCTTGAATCCTGTGTCTTTGCCAGCATATCGTAAACACATTCATTCGCTGCGTAAGGCCCTACCATGCCCATTGTCGACCCTCGTACCGGTGAGCCGCTAACCGCGCCACTCGATGCTCCATCACCGCCCGCCGGAAACGACGCCTCGGGCAAGCCCTCCGATGGCAGCCGGGCCGAGGACGTGATCATCGAGGTCGGCGCCGGCAATATCCAGCAGATACTCGAAGCTTCCATGCAGGTGCCCATTCTGCTGGGCTGCTACTCGCCGACCAGCGACGCGTGCCGCACCCTGATTCCGGTGCTGGAAAAACTCGCGGTGGAGTATGGCGGCGCCTTTCTGCTGGCCAAGCTGGACGCCGAAGCCAACCCTGAAATCGCTGCCCAGCTCGGCGTCCGTTCGGTACCGGATATCAAGCTGGTCAGCCAGGGTGGGCTGATAGATGGCTTTCAGGGTGTACTTCCCGAAAAAGAGGTCAGAGAGTGGCTGGGACGCTATTTTCCCGCCCCCGAGGAAGCGCCGCCCAGCCCTGAGGGCCAGGCCGCTGAAGCGTTACAACAGGGCGATTACGCCACTGCCCGAGAGATCTATCAGACATTGATCGCTCAGTATCCCGACTACTTCGCCTACCAGGTCGAATTAGCTCGCGTTATAGCTGCAGAAGGTCAAGGGGACGAAGCGCGCCAGATAATCGACAACCTTCCGCCTGAAGAGCGCGACGCCGCACCGGCTCGCGGGGTTCTTGCCAGCATCGCCTTTGCCGAGCAAGCCCTGCCGCCCGCCGAGATTGCCGCTCTGGAGGGCCGCGACGACAGCGAAGCCCGCTTCCAGCGGGCACTGCGCCAGGTTGCCGACGGCCAGTATGAAGCCGGTTTGGAGGCCTTGCTCGAGCTGATGAAACAGGACCGATCATATGGCGAGGACGCGGCGCGCAAGACCCTCATTCAGGTATTCGATGCTCTCGGTGCCGATCATCCGCTCACCGTGGCTTACCGGCGCAAGCTGTTTGCCTTGATGTACTGATCGATAATCGAGGCTCGGTGGCAACACCGAGCCCTCGACTCACCCCAGTACCTTGTCCATTCGCTCCACCGCCGCCTGTAGTTGGGTGGCGGTAGTGCCGAAATTGAGCCGCACGAACCCCGGCGTGCCGAAATCGGCGCCGTTGGAAAGCGCCACACCGGCCCGCTCCAGCAGCGCCTTCTGCGGCGTATTTCCCAAGCCGGCCTTACGCAAGTCGATCCAGGCCAGGTACGTTGCCTCCGGCTCCGCCATGCGCGCACCCGGCCAGGCGTTGGCCCGTTCCATCAAGTAGTCGCGATGGCCGCGCAGCGTGCTCAGTAGTTCCTGGCGCCAGGGCTCACCATGGCGGTACGCCGCTTCCGCCGCGACCAGCCCCATTACGTTACCGTCCGGGACTAGCCCCTTGATGGTGCGGGCAAAGCGACGGCGCAACTCGGGATCGGCAATGATCGCGCAAGCCGTGGTCAACCCCGCCAGATTGAAGGTCTTCGAGGGAGACCACAGGGTGATGGTCCGTGCGGCCAAAGCGGGATACGCCATGACCAGAGGCCGGTGACGCGCACCTTCCGGCAGGAGAAGATCGCAATGCAGCTCATCGGAAATCACGTAGAGATCATGGCGCTCGACAAGCTCGGCCAGCCCCGCCAGCTCCTCCTCGCGCCAGATACGCCCGGTGGGATTGTGCGGCTGGCACCATAAAAGCAAGCGCGTGTTTGAGGTGATCGCAGCCTCCAGCGCGGCCAGGTCCAGCCGCCACTCCCCTTGCGTGCCGTCAGGCGGAGCGAGATAGGCGGTTTGCGTCACTCGGCCCGTGCGCTCGGCAACAGCGAGAAAAGGCGGGTAGATGGGGGCAACGGTCAGAACCCCTTCCCCAGGCTCGGTCAATGCCAGGGTGGCAAGATGAAGTGCCGGTACCACTCCCGGCAACCATTGTTGCCAAGTGGGGTCGATAGCCCAGCCATAGTGATGCGCACTCCACTCGGCCAACGCTTGCGGTAAACCGCCGGGAACTTCGCCGTAACCGTAGATGCCATGCTCGACGCGGGCGTGAAGGGCCTCCACGACCTCGGGAGGTGAGCGAAAGTCCATATCCGCCACCCATAACGGCAGGATATCCTCGCCATAGCGGTGCCACTTTTGCGAAGCCCAATTGCCTTGGGGATGGCGCCGCTCCAGCGGCGTGGCAAAATCAAACCTCATGATATCCTCTCCGAAACCAGCCAAGGAACCGACAATGCCGCAACGCGACTTCTATGCCAAGGTGCGCGAAGGACTTTCCGCGCTGTTACAGCAGTGGTTGGAGCTGGGTCAGGCGGACAGCGACCGGCTGGCCTTGATCCTCGCGGAAACCGCCCGTGTCGCCAAGCTCGCCGAGCCGGAGCACACTCCCAGTGGCGAGGAACTGCTCGCCTGGAGCCAAGCCGGGCATGCCGATGAAATTCCGCTCTGGGCACCTCGTACCGCTGTCTTTCTGCTGAATCAGATGCCGGCCGGGCCGGTTCCGACGAGCGATGCCGAGGCCTGCGCCTGGGCCTATTGTTGGTTGCGCAATCGTTCGTTCGGCAGCCTGGAAGAGGCATTTTCGGCCTTGCCGGAACGGCTTCATGAACCCTTGGCGCAAGCGCTTCCGGCCGCCTGGCAGGATAGCCAAGGGCTGCGTCTCGTTTAGCACATTCGTCGGCGGACGATAAAGCGTGAGCGGACATCGGCATGACGCTACCCATAGCTAATAGAGTAAGGATGAATGATGACAGAGGTTCCATTGATCTGGCAGCTTGCCAAGCTGCTAGTTTCCATTGGTCTGGTGTTCGGGCTTGGCGCTGTCGCGGTGAGGGTGAGTCCACGGGTGGCGGGCCTGTTGGCTGGCTACCCGCTCGGCACGGCGCTGGCACTGTTTTTTATTGGGCTGGAGATTTCCCCGGTATTCGCCACCCAAAGCGCAGTGCATACGTTAGCGGGCTTTACCGCCACGCTGGCATTGGGTGGCGGCTATTTACTCTGCGGCCGGCAGGACGGCCTCAAGGGTGTTTTCACTGGATGCGCGGGCGGCTTAGCGGCCTGGCTTGTGGCCGGTGGAGTGCTCTCGCAGTTTGAGTTTACCCGCGTCAGCGGCACGCTGGTCACGCTCGTGGCCATTGTCGTGTTCACCTGGCTTTATCGACGTGTACCGGAGGCGCGCGTTAACGCCAGCGGCGTATTTTCATGGTCGGCACTGGCCTTTCGCGCCGGGCTCGCTACGCTGATGATTTTTATCATCACGACACTCGCACACGTGGTGCCAGCTGCCTGGGCGGGCACGCTAGCGGCTTTTCCGGTCACCATGCTTCCCTTCTTGTTGATTCTGCACGCGTCTTACGGCGCCGCCCCCGCAGCGACGGTGATTAAGCACTACCCGATGGGTCTCGGCTCGCTTTTAAGCTATACCCTGTGCGTTTCGCTCACCTATGAGACGTGGGGCTTGGCCGCTGGCACGTTCGCCGGTTTTGCCGTTGCCACGCTGTGGCTTCTAGGGTGGCTGCGTGTGCAGCAGTGGTGGGCCAATCGACGACTCGCGACCTGACCAGGACTTGACCAAGCGTTTGCTTGGGGTAATCCTGAAGCCTGCCATTGTCCTCCCCTGACTCGAGGGCACCGCCAATAACAAGGACGACTTATGTTTACACGTACCATTGAACCCGCTTTTTACGATACCGATGCCCTGGGACACATCAACAATACCCGCTTGCCTGCCTGGTTCGAACTGGCGCGCAACGACCTGTTCAAGCTGTTTACCCCGGACTTGAATCCCAGGCAGTGGCGTTTGATCATGGCTCGGATGGAAGTCGACTACCGCGCCGAACTGTTTTACGGTCACGATATCGAAATACGCACTTATTTGACTCGCCTGGGCAATAGCTCCTTCACCGTGACCCAGGAAGCCCGGCAGCACGGCAAGCTGACCAATCTCGGCCATACCGTCATGGTCCAGTACGACCACCAGGCCAAATGCACCGTACCCATCGAGGGCAAGCTGCGCGAGGCGCTTGAAGCCCACCTGCAGGAGGCACCGGCGCCTGCTTGAGCCATTTTGCCCCGGTTCCGGGGCCTCAGGAGCCTGTCATGGCGATTCGCTACAATCTGTGGCTAGATCCCGACAACACCACCCAGCATCGTGCGGTGGAGGCCGAACTGGAACTCTTCTTCATGGAGCGCTTCGCCGATTATCCGCACATCCGCTTGTTCGGCGCCGACCCCTACGATTATGATGCCCCGTTCAATCGACTGTACGATGTCCTGATCGCCCGTGGCGCCGAATATTGCGAGCGCCGCTGGCACTATGTTGTGACTCCCGAGCAGCTCAACCGCTGTTTCTTTCGTGCCGTCGGCCGCTCCAACAAGTTTGTAAGAGACCCCAACGATGGTGATTCGCACCGATCAAGCTCCTGACGCCCGCCAGCTCGCGATAATCACAGAACAACTGGGACGTGCCCCGCGCGGCATCGAAGCCGTTGCCGCGACCGACAGTCAAGGTACGCCCCTGGTGTTGCGCATGGCGCCGATCATCGATGACAAGCCTTTCCCCACCCTTTATTGGCTATGTTCCGAGCGTCTGAAGGTGGAGATCTCGCATATCGAGGCGGCAGGCGTCATCAAGCAGTTGGAACAGCGCCTACAGGAGGATTCCGACTTCCTCGCTGCCTATCATGCCAGCCACCAGGACTATGTCGCTGCTCGCTGGGCCTTCATGAGTGAAGCCCAGCAAGTCCAGGTACGCCAGTTAGGTTACGACGAGGTGTTGACCCAACGCGGCATAGGCGGCATCAGCAATTGGGATCAAGTGCGCTGCCTGCATACCCAGTACGCCCACCACCTATGCGGCGACAATGTCATCGGCCAATGGTTGGACGCGTCTTACCCAGTGGCTGACTGTCTCCCCTAGTACTGTCTCCTCTAGTACTGTCTCCCCTAGCTCGGCTCCGCCAGGGGTCGTCTCCACCAGGATTGTTGTTCATGGCACGAATTTGCGTCTACCTGGGCTCGCGTGAAGGTCGCAGCCCCGAGTTTCTCCAAACCGCCCGGCACTTGGGCCAGCTATTGGCCGAGCGTGGCCACACGCTGGTCTACGGCGGGGCACGTATCGGCTTGATGGGAGAGCTGGCCAACGCAGTATTGGATAACGGTGGCGAGGTTATCGGCGTCATGCCCGATCATCTCGTCGATCGAGAACAGGCCCACTTAGGGCTGACCGAATTGATCCGGGTACGTAACATGCATGAGCGCAAGGCCAGCATGGCCGCGCATGCCGACGCTTTCCTCGCCCTGCCCGGCGGTATCGGCACGCTTGAGGAGCTCTTCGAGATATGGACCTGGGGGTATCTGGGGCTGCACGAGAAGCCGCTGGGGCTGCTCAACATCGTGGACTTCTACACACCGCTGCTTGATTTTCTCGATTCCACGGTGGCCCATGGTTTCCTGACCCCCGCGACACGCGACATGATGCTCGATGCACAAACGCCGAATGCGTTGCTGGACGCGCTCGAAGCAAGTCTCAACGGCCGCAAAGGTTAAAGATTCAAGTCCTGAGTGCGTTGATAGGTCAATTGCAGAAGCCTGGCATCCTCTCCAGCCCGATGCCGGTGGATACCGCATTCGGCAATGATCGCTTCCTTGGTATCGCTCCAGGCGGCCTGTTGCGCCTCGCTCAACAGAATACGCAAGGCTTCCAGACGGAAATGCGGCAGCATGCCAGCGTGATGGAAAAGTAGCGAAAGCCAGGTATTGTCGTAGCCCCAGCTGTCGCTGTACGCCTTGCCGGCCTGACCCAGCTCGTCGTTCAGCCAGCGCGCCACCTGGCCTACGGGATAGCCCTCCTGGACCAGGCGATCACGCTGGATACCGTGCAACAATTCGGCTTTCGGGTCCCAATGGGTCCACTCGTCCAGCGGTTGAATCAGAAATGCGCAGGTACTGCCGTCGCCGCGAGCAATGCCAACTTCGATGGGGTAGCTGCCGCGGCCGAATCCGGACGCTTCGATATCCAGCAATATGGGTAGCGCCACGGACACGGTATCCCTAAAGACAAGAACGATATGAACTAGATAACGGTAACCCTAGCAAAGCGTGCCTTATACGGCACGCTCGAGGGCCGGAGGTTCACTGCATGCTTCGGCTTGCTGCTGCCAGTAGGCGGCCTTCGCATTGTCCACGGCCAAGCCTAGCTCACCATCTCGGTAAGCTTGAGCCAAGCGATTCGCCGCCAGGTAGTGGCCTGCCTGCGCGGCTCGGGCGTACCAGGTGACGGCGTAATCCTCGCGGCGCGGATACTGCAGGCATCCATGCTCGTGGATGACCGCGGCCTGATACTGTGCTTTCACATTCCCGGCCTGGGCGGCTTCCAGTACATAGCGGGCGCCACGCGCCTTATCCTGAGGCGAAAGGCTACGATGGAACAGCATGTGTCCATAGACCGATAGCGCCGTAGGATGGCCCGCATCGGCACAGCGCTTGTAAAGACGCATGGTCAACCGCTGGGTGCGCGGCGACCGGGGTAATAGCCAACGGCTATGAAACAGCTGCTCGGCCAGACGATACTCCAGCCGAATGAACAAAGATGATGCCTGGGGCATGGCAAACCACCCTGCCTCTAAGTCTGTTTACATTGGGGTCAGCGCTACAACGCCTAATGCGAGTTGCTCGTCTGACCACGCGTGATCCCAGCCTTTTGGCTGGTTTGGGGTTGGCAAGCATACGCCTGCCTTGGCAATGACTCAACCCCATCGATTTGCTGCATTCTCCTCCTCTCGCTAACATGCGCTACTGGCGCCGCTCACACCATAAGCGCCACCTTCTGAGAAGCCTTATTAGCCCCAGCAGTTGCGTATTAGGCACCCGAGGCGACAACGCCACAGCAAGGAGATCAGCATGCAAACGCGCCCTCTCGGCAAGACCGGCTTGGAAGTCAGTCGATTGTGCCTCGGCACCATGACGTTCGGCGAACAGAACAGCGAAACCGACGCCCACGAACAACTGGATCGAGCGGTAGCGTTCGGCATCAATTTCATCGATACGGCTGAAATGTACCCCGTGCCGCCGAAGGCAGAGACTCAAGGACGCACGGAGCGTTATATCGGAAGCTGGCTCAAGTCGCGCGGCTCACGCGACGATGTCATCATCGCCAGCAAGGTCAGCGGGCCGGGAATGGCTTACCTGCGCGGCGGATCGCGCTTGACCCGCCAGCAGATACTGCAAGCCGCGGATGACAACCTCAAGCGGCTGCAGACCGACTATATCGATCTCTATCAACTGCACTGGCCGGATCGCAACACCAATTTCTTCGGCAAGCTGAATTACCGGCATACCGAGGAGGAGGACAGTACCGCTCTGGAAGAGAGTCTCGGCGCGCTGAAGGAACTGGTCGATGCCGGTAAGGTTCGCGCGATTGGTCTATCCAACGAGACCCCTTGGGGCGTGATGCGTTGCTTGCACCTGGCCGACACTATGGGGCTGCCCAGAGTGGCTTCCATCCAGAATCCCTATAACCTGCTTAACCGCAGTTTTGAAATCGGTCTGGCTGAAATAGCTCACCGAGAAGACGTCGGGCTGCTGGCATACTCGCCACTGGGCTTCGGTGTGCTTTCCGGCAAGTACCTGGATGGGGCTCGGCCTGAAAATGCCCGCCTCACTTTGTTTGAGCGCTTCCAGCGTTATAATTCGCCTCAAGCGGAGACAGCCACCCGCGCCTATGTCGAGCTGGCCCGCCAGCATGGCCTGGACCCGGCCCAGATGGCGCTGGCATTCGTCAATTCGCGCAGTTTCCTGACCAGCAACATCATTGGCGCCACCACCATGGAGCAGTTGGAAAACAACCTAGAAAGCGAGGCGCTCAAACTGGATGACGATGTCCTGGACGCCATCGAGGCCATCCATACGCAGATGCCTAACCCCTGCCCTTGATACTCGCCCCTATCGAGTTGATAGCCCCGGCAATGCCCGGGGCTTGTTATAATGGCTGCCCAACCGGTTCAGGAGCTTTCCATGCTGAGTGTCATCTCGCCCGCCAAGACACTGGATTTTGAAACGCCAGCCACCACCGAAATCGCGACCCAGCCAGACCATTTGGCACGAAGCCGCACCTTGATCGGAATTCTCAGAGATTATTCTCCCCAGCAACTCAGTGAACTGATGGGGATCAGCGATAAATTGGCCGGTCTCAATGCCGCCAGGTTCGCTCAATGGCAGCCTCCCTTCACGCCGACCAACGCCAAACCCGCCATTCAGGCTTTTCAGGGAGATGTCTATACCGGCCTGGAAGCGCACGAATTCGATGCGCGAATGAACGAGTTTTCCCAGAATCACTTACGGATTCTCTCGGGTCTTTACGGTCTATTGCGGCCGCTGGATCTTATTCAGCCGTATCGCCTGGAAATGGGAACCAAGTTGCCCAATCCTGAAGGCAAGGATCTTTACGCTTACTGGAAGCCGATCCTGACCCAGGCGTTGAAAGAGGCTCTTGATGCCAGCGGCTCGCGAGTCCTGGTGAACCTAGCCTCCAACGAGTACTTCAAGGCCGTCGATACCCAGAAAATCGACGCCCGCATCATTACTCCCATTTTCAAGGATGAAAAGAATGGGCAGTACAAGATCATCAGCTTTTATGCCAAGAAGGCCCGGGGAATGATGGCCAGCTGGATCATCCGTCAGCGTCTCAACGAACCGGATCAACTCAAGCAATTCACCGGCGCCGGGTATCGTTTCTCCCCCGCTGCCTCGGAAGGCGATACTCTGGTCTTCACTCGTCCAGAAGCCAGTGCCGAACGCTAGAAGAAACGTACCGGGCGTGGCGATCGTGGCTTGAGAAAATGGCGGTGGACGCGTTTGAATGCCTCGCTATCGCAGCGATGGAGCCACTCGTACGCGACCATATCGCCACTCACGGCCACCGCTCCCGCCTGGCATACTCTCTTGCGGGCAAGCTTGGCTTCTTCCTCACGCCGGCTGGCGGTGGCTTCCGTCAGCCAATAAAGCTCATATCCCGCCTCGAGCAGGCCCAATCCCGTTTGCATCACGCAGATATGCGCTTCCGTACCGCATAGCACCACCTGATGTCGCCCTGACGCCGCCAAGGCATCAGCAAAAGCTTTTTCTTCCATCACACCGAAATGATTCTTTTGCCACAATCGATAACCAGGCAGGTCTTGCAGCAAACTGGGCTCGGTGGCTCCCAGCTTCTCGGGGTTTTGTTCGGTGAGCCAGATCGGTACGTTCAACTCATGGGCGACTCCGCCCAACCACGCGGCTTCGGAGGCGGCCTGAAGGCCACCATCAATCACGGGCAATAATCCAGCCTGGAAATCGACCATGAGAAAGAGACTGGTTTCTGCTTTCAGGCGCACTTTCGACTCCTTGATTGTTATATACAAAGAAAGCCGCTCCAGGCGGCTTTCTAATTACAAGAGGCGACCAGTTACGATTTCCCGCTTAATTATCTGCCGAGTCCTCGATGTCATCTCCAATTTCTTCCATGCTGTCGCCAACGCTTTCCATGCTTTCGTCAATATTCTCACCTGCTTCTTCCGCCGGCCCCTCATTATCGCACGCGGCCAAGCCGCTCCCCATCAGGGCGATAAAAAGGATACTGCCGAAGACTTTCAGCATACGTGGCATATTCATTTCTCCTCCTGAGAAAATAACGCGGTGAATAGCTAATCAGTATAAAAACTCTAGCACTTACTCTGCCAACAACAAAGCGTCAGTATGTTCTGGTCAAGTCAGAGCGGACACATTTTCAAGCCGCAGCCGCCAGTT
Source organism: Halomonas sp. Bachu 37 (assembly GCF_039691755.1). Classification (NCBI taxonomy): domain Bacteria; kingdom Pseudomonadati; phylum Pseudomonadota; class Gammaproteobacteria; order Oceanospirillales; family Halomonadaceae; genus Halomonas; species Halomonas kashgarensis. The sequence continues at coordinate 3,013,417 of NZ_CP137552.1, forward strand.
CGATCTCCCTCGGCGTCTGATAGCCTAGGGTCGAGTGAAGCCGGCAACTGTTGTACTCCATCTCGATGTAGTCGATTACATCCCGCCGTGCCGCCTGTCGGCTCGCATACCGCTGGTCAGCCAACCACTCGCTTTTCAGTGAGCCAAAAAAGCGCTCCATGACGGCATTATCCCAGCAGTTCCCCTTGCGGCTCATCGAGGCCTGGAACCCATGCCGAACAAGCGTGCCGCGGTACTCATGCGACGCGTATTGGCTCCCGCGATCGCTATGATGAATCAACCCTCTACCGGGTTGCCGGCGGCCCACGCCCATCTCCAGGGCGTCCAGGACCAGTTGCGTGCGCATGTGCTCGGCCATCGCCCAGCCCACCAACTGCCGGTCGTGGAGGTCGAGCACCGCCGCCAGGTAGAGCCATCCTTCCAACGTCCAGATAGCCGTAATATCAGCCACCCAGGCCCGATTCGGTGCCGCCACCGTGAATTGGCGATTCAAGAGGTTGGGCGCCACCGGCAGGGTGTGCTGGGTATCGGTCGTATGACGCCAGCGTCGCCGCTGGCGTGCCTCTACACCGGCTTCCCGCATCAGGCTTCGGGCCTGGTAACGACCGACCTCATAGCCACGGCGTCGCAGTTCTTTGGCCATGCGGCGGCTGCCGTAGCTGCCGCGCTTCCGGCGATGGATCTCTCTGACCTCATGGAGCAGGGCCTGTCGATGGTCATCAGGGTCACGTCGTCGCCAGGCATAGAAACCGCTCCGGCTGACCCGCATGACCCGACACAACACGGCCACGGGGTAGGTGGCCTTCTCCGACTCGATGAACTGGTATCTCAGTTCGACTCTTTGGCGAAGAAGGCCGCCGCCTTTTTTAAAATATCCTTTTCAACCTGAAGCTTACGAACTTCTTCGCGGAGCTTCTTGATCTCGGCGTCGCGATCGTCCTCCTGCCGCCCCGGGGTGCCGGAGCCCTGCTGGCGGTGCTTGCGGCACCAGCGGTCCAGCACGCTGCGCTCCACGCCCAGGCGCCGGGCGGCCTCGGATACGGAATACCCCTGATCGCTCACCAGGCTCACTGCATCCGCCTTGAATTCATCGGAAAACCGACGTCGAGTCTTCTTGGTCATGAACACCTCCACTGCCTCCATTATGAGGCTTACCGGGGTGTCCGCTCTAATTGGACCACTTCAGTCGCTGGCGGCTGTATTCCAGATTCTGCATGTTAGCTCACAAGACCCAGCTGTGTTGCTAGGCATATGGAGAAAAACGAAAAGATCCAGGCGTCAGCTACGCACACAAAAAACCCAGCCGGGTGGCTGGGTTTTCTGCAGGATAGGTGCCTGACGATGACCTACTCTCGCATGGGGAAGCCCCACACTACCATCGGCGCTAAGCGGTTTCACTGCTGAGTTCGGCAAGGGATCAGGTGGTTCCCACTCGCTATGGTCGTCAGGCGTAACGGGTAATGCATATCATGCTGTGTCGTCCTGGTGTGTTGCCATTGACGTGTTTTGTGAGCGTCTCTGTCACTTCAAGCAAGCGTGTCGCTTACTCGTTGCGTATCCGGTTCTCTGCGTGTGTTCACACGCGATCGTTATCATTTTGAGCAGACCCCTTGGGTGTTATAGGGTCAAGCCTCACGGGCCATTAGTACACGTTAGCTCAACGCCTTGCAGCGCGTCCACACCGTGCCTATCGACCAGCTGGTCTCGCTGGGCCCTTCAGGAGGCTCGAGGCCTCGGGGATGTCTCATCTTGAAGGGGGCTTCCCGCTTAGATGCTTTCAGCGGTTATCCCGTCCGACCATAGCTACCCGGCAATGCCACTGGCGTGACAACCGGAACACCAGAGGGTCGTCCACTCCGGTCCTCTCGTACTAGGAGCAGCGCTTCTCAAACATCCAACGCCCACGGCAGATAGGGACCGAACTGTCTCACGACGTTCTAAACCCAGCTCGCGTACCACTTTAAATGGCGAACAGCCATACCCTTGGGACCGACTTCAGCCCCAGGATGTGATGAGCCGACATCGAGGTGCCAAACACCGCCGTCGATGTGAACTCTTGGGCGGTATCAGCCTGTTATCCCCGGAGTACCTTTTATCCGTTGAGCGATGGCCCTTCCATACAGAACCACCGGATCACTAGAACCTGCTTTCGCACCTGCTCGACGTGTCTGTCTCGCAGTCAAGCACCCTTATGCTCTTGCACTCATTGCACGATGTCCGACCGTGCTGAGGGTACCTTCGTGCTCCTCCGTTACGCTTTGGGAGGAGACCGCCCCAGTCAAACTACCCACCACACACTGTCCTCGATCCGGATCACGGACCTGAGTGAGAACGCCAATGATGCCAGGCTGGTATTTCAAGGTCGGCTCCCTGCGAACTGGCGTCCGCAGTTCCAAGCCTCCCAGCTATCCTACACAGGCAACAACAGCGTCCAGTGTGAAGCTATAGTAAAGGTTCACGGGGTCTTTCCGTCTAGCCGCGGGTACACCGCATCTTCACGGCGATTTCAATTTCACTGAGTCTCGGGTGGAGACAGCGTGGCCATCATTACGCCATTCGTGCAGGTCGGAACTTACCCGACAAGGAATTTCGCTACCTTAGGACCGTTATAGTTACGGCCGCCGTTTACCGGGGCTTCGATCAAGAGCTTCGGCCGAGGCCTAACACCATCACTTAACCTTCCGGCACCGGGCAGGCGTCACACCCTATACGTCCGCTTGCGCGTTAGCAGAGTGCTGTGTTTTTACTAAACAGTTGCAGCCACCTGGTATCTTCGACCGGTTCTCGCTGAAGCCGCGGGGGCTCTCACGATACGCCGGCGTGCCTTCTCCCGAAGTTACGGCACCATTTTGCCTAGTTCCTTCACCCGAGTTCTCTCAAGCGCCTGGGGATTCTCACCCTGACCACCTGTGTCGGTTTGGGGTACGGTCGCACATGATCTGGTGCTTAGAGGCTTTTCCTGGAAGCGTGGCATCAGTGACTTCCAGCCCGTGGGCTGTTCGTCTCGTGTCTCGGCCTTGAGGAACCGGATTTGCCTGATTCCTCAGCCTACTCACTTTCACCAGGACTACCAACGCCTGGCTCACCTAGCCTTCTCCGTCCCCCCATCGCAATCATGTCCGGTACGGGAATATTGACCCGTTTCCCATCGACTACGCCTTTCGGCCTCGCCTTAGGGGCCGACTCACTCTGCTCTGATTAGCATCGAACAGAAACCCTTGGTCTTCCGGCGAGGGAGTTTTTCACTCCCTTTATCGTTACTCATGTCAGCATTCGCACTCGTGATACCTCCAGCAGACTTCTCAATCCACCTTCATCGGCTTACACGACGCTCCTCTACCGCTCATCCTGAGGATGAACCCGTAGCTTCGGTACCTGGTTTAGCCCCGTTACATCTTCCGCGCAGGCCGACTCGACTAGTGAGCTATTACGCTTTCTTTAAAGGATGGCTGCTTCTAAGCCAACCTCCTAGCTGTCTGAGCCTTCCCACCTCGTTTCCCACTTAACCAGGATTTGGGGACCTTAGCTGACGGTCTGGGTTGTTTCCCTTTTCACAACGGACGTTAGCACCCGCTGTGTGTCTCCCACGCTGGCACTCACCGGTATTCGGAGTTTGCCTCGGGTTGGTAAGTCGGGATGACCCCCTAGCCGAAACAGTGCTCTACCCCCGGTGGTGATACGTGAGGCGCTACCTAAATAGCTTTCGAGGAGAACCAGCTATCTCCGGGCTTGATTAGCCTTTCACTCCGATCCACAAGTCATCCAAATCTTTTTCAACAGATCCTGGTTCGGGCCTCCAATTGATGTTACTCAATCTTCACCCTGCTCATGGATAGATCGCCCGGTTTCGGGTCTATTTCCAGCGACTGGTGCGCCCAGTTAAGACTCGGTTTCCCTACGGCTCCCCTATACGGTTAACCTCGCCACTGAAAATAAGTCGCTGACCCATTATACAAAAGGTACGCAGTCACCCAACAAGTGGGCTCCTACTGCTTGTACGCACACGGTTTCAGGATCTATTTCACTCCCCTCTCCGGGGTTCTTTTCGCCTTTCCCTCACGGTACTGGTTCACTATCGGTCAGCCAGGAGTATTTAGCCTTGGAGGATGGTCCCCCCGTCTTCAGTCAAGGTTTCTCGTGCCCCGACCTACTCGATTTCACATGATCAGATTTTCGACTACGGGGCTATCACCCGCTACGGCCGTGCTTCCCAGCACGTTCGTCTAATCAGTCTCATGCTTAAGGGCTACTCCCCGGTCGCTCGCCGCTACTGGGGGAATCTCGGTTGATTTCTTTTCCTCCGGGTACTTAGATGTTTCAGTTCCCCGGGTTCGCCTCGTACCCCTATGGATTCAGGATACGATACTCACCTGATGGTGAGTGGGTTTCCCCATTCAGAGATGTCCGGGTCGCAGGTTGTTTGCCACCTCGCCGAACCTTATCGCAGGCTTCCACGTCTTTCATCGCCTCTGGCTGCCTAGGCATCCACCGTGTGCGCTTCATTGCTTGACCCTATAACCCGAAGGAGTCTGAATCTCGCAATGATAACGATTGCCGGATACGCTTGAGACGTATCACAAAACAATTTACGTATAAACGTCTTAAAAAGACGTTTATGTCAGCATGATATACATTGTTAAAGAGCGACTGTTCGATGAACAGTGATAAGGCGACGCATGGCTCCGCATGACGTCTTATCAATGATCACAAAACATAAGCAAACGATTAATGGTGGAGCCAAGCGGGATCGAACCGCTGACCTCCTGCGTGCAAGGCAGGCGCTCTCCCAGCTGAGCTATGGCCCCATTGTTTTAGCAACACCGACCTCTTGTCATCAATTGCTGTGAGCTATGGCAAAATGCAACGACGTATAGCCTGCTACACGAGGAACATTTTAACGCAGTATCACAGGAATTTGGTGGGTCTGGGCAGACTTGAACTGCCGACCTCACCCTTATCAGGGGTGCGCTCTAACCAACTGAGCTACAGACCCAAGAGGGGATCGTGCTTCTATCGTTTGCTCTATCACTTGATCAGGTAATTCATTGTGAGCGCTTACCGCGAGGATGACGCATCGTTTAAGGAGGTGATCCAGCCGCAGGTTCCCCTACGGCTACCTTGTTACGACTTCACCCCAGTCATGAACCACACCGTGGTGATCGCCCTCTTGCGTTAGGCTAACCACTTCTGGTGCAGTCCACTCCCATGGTGTGACGGGCGGTGTGTACAAGGCCCGGGAACGTATTCACCGTAGCATTCTGATCTACGATTACTAGCGATTCCGACTTCACGGAGTCGAGTTGCAGACTCCGATCCGGACTGAGACCGGCTTTTCGGGATTGGCTGACTCTCGCGAGCTCGCAACCCTTTGTACCGGCCATTGTAGCACGTGTGTAGCCCTACCCGTAAGGGCCATGATGACTTGACGTCGTCCCCACCTTCCTCCGGTTTGTCACCGGCAGTCTCCTTAGAGTTCCCGCCATTACGCGCTGGCAAATAAGGACAAGGGTTGCGCTCGTTACGGGACTTAACCCAACATTTCACAACACGAGCTGACGACAGCCATGCAGCACCTGTCTCTGCGTTCCCGAAGGCACCCCGGAATCTCTTCCGGGTTCGCAGGATGTCAAGGGTAGGTAAGGTTCTTCGCGTTGCATCGAATTAAACCACATGCTCCACCGCTTGTGCGGGCCCCCGTCAATTCATTTGAGTTTTAACCTTGCGGCCGTACTCCCCAGGCGGTCGACTTATCGCGTTAACTTCGCCACAAAGTGCTCAAGGCACCCAACGGCTGGTCGACATCGTTTACGGCGTGGACTACCAGGGTATCTAATCCTGTTTGCTACCCACGCTTTCGCACCTCAGTGTCAGTGTCAGTCCAGAAGGCCGCCTTCGCCACTGGTATTCCTCCCGATCTCTACGCATTTCACCGCTACACCGGGAATTCTACCTTCCTCTCCTGCACTCTAGCCTAATAGTTCCGGATGCCGTTCCCAGGTTGAGCCCGGGGCTTTCACAACCGGCTTATCAAGCCACCTACGCGCGCTTTACGCCCAGTAATTCCGATTAACGCTTGCACCCTCCGTATTACCGCGGCTGCTGGCACGGAGTTAGCCGGTGCTTCTTCTGCGAGTGATGTCTTTCCTGCCGGGTATTAACCGACAGGCGTTCTTCCTCGCTGAAAGTGCTTTACAACCCGAGGGCCTTCTTCACACACGCGGCATGGCTGGATCAGGGTTGCCCCCATTGTCCAATATTCCCCACTGCTGCCTCCCGTAGGAGTTCGGGCCGTGTCTCAGTCCCGATGTGGCTGATCATCCTCTCAGACCAGCTACGGATCGTCGCCTTGGTGAGCCATTACCTCACCAACCAGCTAATCCGGCATAGGCTCATCCAATAGCGGGAGCCGAAGCCCCCTTTCTCCCGTAGGACGTATGCGGTATTAGCCTGGGTTTCCCCAGGTTATCCCCCACTACCGGGTAGATTCCTATGCGTTACTCACCCGTCCGCCGCTCGTCAGCGGGAAGCAAGCTTCCCCTGTTACCGCTCGACTTGCATGTGTTAGGCCTGCCGCCAGCGTTCAATCTGAGCCATGATCAAACTCTTCAGTTTCAATCATTGCGGTTCTTGCTTGCCCGAAGGCAAAAGCGAACCAATCTTGGCTCAAGGGTCAAACGAATTCATTCTTAGGCCGAAGCCTTTGACGAGTCGCTTGCCTTGATAATAGGTGATTTGTCACCCTCATCGGCAAGCGCCCACATGAATTACCTGATCAAATTATTAAAGAGCGTCGCTGTGCTATCTGGCCAATCGGTGACCGGCTTGGCCTCAGCGAGGAAGGCGTATTCTACACATTCCCTGGTGATTGTCAACCGCTGATGTCAGCGCGTGAAGCGAGCGATCAAAACTTCGCTAACTTCCTGACAATCCGAAGGTTTTCACCTTCATCCACCGCTGGAAACGCTTGGCGTCCCCGGCAGCGGATGCGTACTTTACGGATTCACAGCGGAGTTGGCAAGGGGTTTGTAAGAAAGTTTCAGACTTTCGTCTTTGCCTTGCGCATGGCGGCCAAAATGGGTCCTGAAATCACATAGGCACCGAAGAGCAGCAGAAGCATTACCGAGGGTTCTACCGAAATCATCACGAACCCCAGCACGACCGCCAGGAGCACAACGAAAGGCACCGGCTTCTTGAAGTCGACATCCTTGAAGCTGTAGTAGCGGATATTACTAACCATCAAGACACCAGCAGCGGCGACGACAAACAGCATCAGCAACTTGAACCCGAGAGCGTCGGCATCAAAGCTATGAAACGTCCAGACACTGGCAGCCACCACGGCCGCTGCCGAAGGACTGGGTAGGCCAATGAACCACTTCTTATCGGTACTACCGATCTGGACATTGAAGCGAGCAAGGCGTAGCGCTGCGCAGGCAACGTAGAGAAACGCCACCACCCATCCCGTCTTGCCGATATCCTGCAGGATCCAGGTAAAGGCCACTAGCGCGGGGGCCATACCAAAGGAGATCATATCGGCCAGGCTGTCGTATTCTGCCCCGAACTCGCTTTGCGTATTCGTCATTCGGGCGACCCGCCCATCGAGGCCATCGAGTACCATGGCTATGAAGATGGCGACAGCCGCTGCCGAGAAGTCACCATTAATCCCCGCCACGACGGCAAAAAAACCCGAGAAGAGCGCCGAAGTGGTGAACAGATTGGGAAGCAGGTAAATGCCCCTGCGGCGAACTTTCTTACCGTCCTCGACCGACTCTTCAACGACTTCCGTTTCTCGCAGGAATGTCGCTGCCAAGTCCTCGTCATCTCTCACGAACTGTTCGGATTCATCCTTGCTTGCCGATTGCTCATGTTCCGAATTACGGTCGTCCTGTGTCATATGCATCATCCATTGGAAAGATATACCCGAAACGCGATTCCTTTCATTCTACACGGTGACAGCAAGGTCGAAAGGGGCTTCCTTTCATTCCAGCCCGCTTCCCAGACAGCAAAAGGCCGCGAATCATCGCGGCCTTGGAGTGACACGCCAGAACCGATCAGTTCTTGCTCTTGTCCACCAGCTGATTGGCGGCGATCCACGGCATCATGCCGCGCAGTTTCTCGCCGACCTGCTCGATCTGATGCTCGGCATTAAGACGACGCCGTGCCGTCATGGAGGGGTAGTTGCTGTTGCCCTCGTTGATGAACATCTTGGCGTATTCGCCAGTCTGGATGCGCTTGAGGGCGTTGCGCATCGCGGCGCGAGATTGCTCGTTGATGACCTCGGTGCCGGTCACGTACTCGCCATACTCCGCGTTGTTGGAGATAGAGTAGTTCATGTTGGCGATGCCACCTTCGTACATCAGGTCGACGATCAGCTTGAGTTCGTGCAGACACTCGAAGTAGGCCATTTCCGGTGCATAGCCGGCTTCGGTCAGGGTTTCGAAGCCCGCCTTGACCAGCTCGACCGCACCGCCACAAAGAACGGCCTGTTCACCGAACAGATCCGTTTCGGTTTCATCCTTGAAAGTCGTTTCGATGATACCGCTGCGGCCGCCGCCGACACCTGCCGCATAGGAGAGCGCGAGCTCCTTGGCCTTGCCGGATGCATCCTGGTGAATGGCGATAAGATCCGGAATGCCACCACCCTTGACGAATTCGGAACGCACCGTATGCCCCGGCGCCTTGGGTGCAATCATGATGACGTCGAGATCCTTGCGCGGCTCGATCTGGTTGTAGTGGATGTTGAAGCCGTGGGCGAAGGCCAGCGTCGCACCCTCTTTCAGGTTCGGTTCGACTTCCTGCTCGTAGATCGCCTTCTGGTTCTCGTCAGGCACCAGAATCATGACCACATCGGCGCTCTTGCAAGCCTCCGGCACGCTGGCCACTTTCAGACCGGCGGCCTCCGCCTTGGCGGCAGATGAAGAACCTTTGCGCAGTGCGACAGTAACGTCCACTCCCGACTCTTTCAGGTTGTTGGCATGGGCATGACCTTGCGAGCCATAGCCGACGATAGTCACTTTCTTGGCTTGGATAAGGGAAAGATCGCAATCTTTATCGTAATAAACGTGCATGGCGAGGCTCCGGAATCGAATGTCGTTAGGTATCAGCGTTGATGGCCACCCGTACCGTCTTGGCGCGGTACTGGGCTTTCGGCGTTGAGATGACTTTACGCGACCAACCTCGTTGCGTAAAACGCTATATTTGAAATGTTATATTTCATTATATGAAACATGGATTTTTTTATGGATAGTCGCCAATTCAAGCATTTCCTGGCAGTTGCTGATGCCCTGCATTTCGGGCGCGCCAGCGAATCGTGCCATGTCAGTCCTTCGACGCTGAGCCGCTCCATCCGCCAACTGGAAGATGACGTAGGCGCCGCCCTTTTCGAACGTGATAATCGTCACGTCACGCTGACGCCCCAGGGCATGACTTTCCAGCGCTATGCCCGCGACACGCTGGAACAGTGGGAGACCTTGAAGCGAACCCTGACAGCCGATGCCACTTTCCTGACCGGCGAAATCAGCATCTACTGTTCGGTGACCGCGAGTTACAGCTTCCTTTACGAGCTGCTCAGTGCGTTTCGTAGTCGTCACCCCGGCATAGAGCTCAAGCTGCACACCGGAGACCCGGCGGAGTCCATGGCACGCGTTCTGGCCGGTGAAGACGACATGGCCATCACTCCACGCCCACGCGTTCCGCCTCCGGCACTCGCCTTCAAGTCATTGACCCGTTCGCCGCTGGTTTTCATTGCCCCGACCAGCGTGTCGGACTGGCTACCCGCCTCACCCGAGAGCCCCACGGCCGAGCAGTGGCGCTCGGTGCCCATGATTCTCTCCGAGGCCGGGCTGTCGCGCGATTATGCCGATACCTGGTTCAAGGCGTTGGGCATCACCCCACGAATCTATGCTCAGGTAGCCGGACATGAAGCGATTGTCAGCATGGTCGGACTCGGCTTTGGTGTCGGCGTGGTGCCCAGGATCGTGCTGGATAGCAGCCCGCTGGCCGAGCGAGTCCAGGTCCTGACAGTCAAGCCCGAGTTGCCCCACTACGATGTCGGTCTTTGCGCTCTTAACCGACGCTTGAAAAGTCCGTTGATCCAGGCGCTTTGGGATGAAGTCAGCGAGCGGACATGAAAAAGCCGCCCCGAGGAGCGGCTCTTTGTATCATTTCCGAGTAACAGCCAGGGCTTACAAGGACAGGACCTTGTCGCCTCGGGCAATCCCCGACACCCCCGTTCGCGCCACCTCCAGCACCCCAACGGGGGCCATGGCCTGGAGAAAGGCATCCAGCTTGGTGGCGTCACCCGTGATCTGCACCGTATAAAGGCTCGGGGTGACATCGACGATCTGTGCGCGGAAGATATCCACCGTGCGCTTGACCTCGTCACGCGCCGCCCCCAGGGCCTTCACCTTGACCAGCATCAACTCGCGCTCGATGTGATTGCCTTCGGTGAGATCCACCAGCTTCACCACGTCGATCAGCTTGTTGAGGTGCTTGGTGATCTGCTCGATCACGCGATCGTCACCGATGGTGGTGACGGTCAGCCGTGACAGCGACGGATCTTCCGTGGGCGCGACGTTCAGCGTTTCGATGTTGAAGTTACGCTGGGAAAACAGGCCTACCACGCGAGACAGGGCACCCGGTTCGTTTTCCATCAGAATCGAGATGATATGACGCATCAGGTACGCTCCGTCTTGGAAAGCAGCATGTCGCGCATGGCACCCAAGGGCACCTGCATCGGATAGACGTGCTCGTGAGGATCGACCTTCACATCCAGGAACACCAATTCATGCTTGTCGGCAAACGCCCGTTCGAGCGCCGGCTCAAGCTCCTCCTGCGACGTGACCGTGATAGCGGTGAAACCATAAGCCTCGATCAGCATATGGAAGTCCGGCAACGACTCCATGTAGGAGTGCGCATGGCGAGACTTGTAGTTCAGGTCCTGCCACTGGCGCACCATGCCCAGCGATGCGTTGTTGAGGTTCACGATCTTGACGCCCACCCCGTACTGCTTACAGGTGGAGAGCTCCTGCATCATCATCTGGAAGCTGCCTTCACCGGTCACGCATACGACGTCGTCATCCGGATAATTCTGCTTGATGCCCATCGCGGCAGGAAAACCGAAGCCCATCGTACCCAGACCGCCGGAGGTAATCAGGCGGTTGGGACGGTCGAACTTGTAGTACTGGGCGGCGAACATCTGATGTTGCCCCACATCGGTGGTGACAAACGCCTCACCCCGAGTGACGCGGCAAAGGGCCTCGATCACTTCCTGAGGTTTGAGTGTCTCGCCTGCCGCGGAAGGTTCGTACAGCTTGCCCACACGACTGGCGCGCCAGCCATCGATCTGCTGCCACCACTCGGTGAGCGCTTCGGGATTGGCAATCTCCTTGCCCTGCACCAGGCTGATCATTTCATTGATCACGCTCGAGGCCGGCCCGACGATGGGCACATCGGCGCGCACCGTCTTGGAGATCGAGCTGGGGTCGACATCGACATGAATGATCTTGGCAGTAGGACAGAACTTCGACGTGTTGTTGGTCACTCGATCGTCGAAGCGCGCCCCGATGGCAATGATCAGGTCGGCGTGGTGCATGGCCATGTTCGACTCATAAGCGCCATGCATCCCCAGCCAGCCCAGGCACTGCGCATCGCGTTGCGGGTAGGCACCGATGCCCATCAGCGTGGTGGTGATCGGGAAGCCGAGCTGTTTGACCAGGTCGGTCAACCCCTCGCAGGCCTTGCCGGTCACCACGCCACCGCCGGTATAGAATACCGGGCGCTTGGCCTTGAGCATCATTTCGACGGCTTTCTTGATCTGGCCGGAATGGCCGCGGGTCACCGGGTTGTACGAGCGCATCTTGACCTTCTTGGGGTAGACATACTCGTAGCGCTCGGTTGGAGCGGTCATGTCCTTGGGAATGTCGACGACCACCGGGCCCGGGCGGCCCGTGGCAGCCAGGTAGTAAGCCTTCTTCAGCACTTCAGGGATTTCTGACGGGTGACGAATCGAGAAGCTGTGCTTCACGATGGGCCGGGTGACACCAACGATATCGGTCTCCTGGAAGGCATCATCGCCAATCAGATGACTCATCACCTGACCACAAAGCACCACCATGGGAATCGAATCCATGTAGGCGGTGGCAATACCGGTCACCGCATTGGTGGCACCGGGGCCGGACGTTACCAGTACCGTGCCCGGCTTGCCCGATGCCCGGGCATAGCCGTCGGCAGCGTGTGTCGCCGCCTGTTCGTGACGCACGAGAATGTGCTTCACCTTGTCCTGGCGGAACAGCGCATCGTAGATGTGTAGCGCGGCCCCACCGGGGTAACCATAAATGTATTCGACGCCCTCGTCTTGCAGGAAGCGGGCGATCATATCTGCGCCGGAAAGCAGTTCCACTGTATTTCTCCCCTGGAGGTCTCGAGTGCGATCCGCACCCACGAACGAGTACGGTGTCGAGTGCGGCGGTATGCCGCTGCCGGCCCATGCCGGCACCTGATGCCAAACCCTGGCATATGGCCCGGTTAGGGCCTGCACTCTCATCGGGAGCCCGGATTCATGGCCACATGAATCAGCGACTCCTCACACGACGGATCGCCGCGTCGGGGGGTTGGCCAGAACGAGCGGTTGGCCCGATCTGGTAGTCCTTCGGCGGGTAAAGGCGTGTCAGCCTACCCTTCACGCGGTGGTGGGGGTTGCCCTTCGATCCGCGCCCGCAATCAGGAATGGTCAAGATTCCATTAGCACTAGAGGCATGTCAACCGTCAAACGCCCAAGCTCACCCATCGTCTAGTGAAAAAGACATAGACAAAGCCCCGCCAGGCCTGAGCCGGACGGGGCAGAAACCCAACAAGGCGGCCTCAGTGAAGCTCAATTACCGAAGATGAGCTTCCCTTCCTCTGCGGAAACACGAATGGTATCACCGGGAGCGAATTTCCCACCCAACAGGTCCTGGGCCAACGGGTTCTCGATGCGACTCTGAATGGCTCGCTTGAGCGGCCGCGCGCCGAATACCGGGTCGAAGCCGACCACCGCCAGCTGGGCCATGGCATCGTCGCTGATCTCGAGCTTGAGATCATGCTCGGCGAGACGCGCCTTCAAGCGCTCGAGCTGAATACCGGCGATCGCCTGTATCTGCTCCTGCCCCAGGGCATGGAAGACCACGACTTCATCGATGCGGTTGATCAGCTCGGGCCGGAAGTGATTGCCCACCACCTCCATTACCGCGCTCTTCATGACCTCGTAGTCGCTGTCGTCGCCGCCCATGCGCTGGATGACATCCGAGCCCATGTTGGAAGTCATGACGATCACGGTATTGCGAAAGTCCACCGTACGGCCCTGGCCGTCGGTCAGGCGACCATCCTCCAACACCTGAAGCAGGATATTGAACACATCCGGGTGCGCCTTTTCCACCTCGTCCAGGAGCAGCACCGAGTAAGGCTTGCGGCGTACCGCCTCGGTCAGGTAACCGCCCTCTTCGTAACCGACATAGCCGGGCGGAGCACCGATCAGCCGCGCCACGGAGTGCTTCTCCATGAACTCCGACATGTCGATACGTACCATGGCTTCCTCGGTATCGAAGAGGAAGTTGGCCAGCGACTTGCAGAGCTCCGTCTTGCCCACGCCGGTAGGGCCGAGGAACAGAAACGATCCGTTGGGGCGATTGGGGTCAGCCAAGCCGGCACGCGAGCGGCGCACGGCGTTGGCCACTGCTTCGACGGCTTCATGCTGCCCGATGACCCGCTCGTGAAGCGCCTCTTCCATGCGCAGCAGCTTGTCGCGCTCGCCTTCGAGCATTTTCGACACCGGGATGCCGGTCCAGCGCGAGACGACCTCGGCGATTTCCTCTTCGGTGACGTTGGAGCGCAACAGCTGATGGCTGGCGATATCCGCCTCTTCGCCTTCGCCACTTTCGGCGATTTTCTTCTCAAGCTCCGGAATCCTGCCGTACTGGATTTCGGACATGCGGCCCAGGTCACCCTGGCGTCGCGCTTGCTCTAGATCAAGTCGGGCCTGCTCAAGCTCGGCCTTGAACTGGGCCGCCCCTTGGATGCTGGCCTTCTCCGCCTTCCAGATTTCATCGAGGTCGGCGTACTCGCGTTCCAGCTCGTGGATCTGATCATTGAGCGCCTCAAGACGCTTTTTAGTTGCTTCATCGGTTTCCTTCTTGAGGGCCTCGCGCTCCATCTTGAGCTGAATCAAACGCCGGTCGAGGCGGTCCATCTCCTCGGGCTTGGAATCTAGCTCCATGCGGATACGCGAGGCAGCCTCGTCGATCAGGTCGATGGCCTTGTCGGGCAACTGACGGTCGGTGATGTAGCGCGTGGAGAGCTTGGCCGCGGCAATGATCGCCGAGTCGGTGATATCGACGCCATGATGGACTTCATAGCGCTCCTTCAGACCGCGCAGGATCGCCACGGTGTCCTCTTCAGTCGGCTCGTCCACCAGCACTTTCTGGAAGCGGCGCTCGAGTGCGGCGTCCTTCTCGATGTACTTGCGATACTCGTCGAGTGTAGTTGCACCCACGCAATGCAGCTCGCCACGCGCCAGGGCCGGCTTGAGCATGTTGCCCGCGTCCATGGCGCCCTCGGCCTTGCCGGCGCCGACCATGGTATGCAGCTCGTCGATGAACAGGATGACTCGCCCCTCCTCCTGAGAGAGCTCCTTGAGCACGGCTTTCAGGCGCTCCTCGAACTCACCGCGGAACTTGGCCCCGGCCAGAAGCGATCCCATGTCCAAGGACAGCACGCGCTTGTCCTTCAACCCTTCGGGCACTTCGCCGTTGACGATACGTTGCGCCAGCCCCTCGACGATGGCGGTCTTGCCCACGCCCGGCTCGCCGATCAATACCGGGTTGTTCTTGGTGCGCCGTTGGAGCACCTGGATGGTGCGACGAATCTCGTCATCGCGGCCGATCACCGGGTCGAGCTTGCCTTCCGCCGCGCGCTCGGTGAGATCCAAGGTGTACTTGTTGAGAGCTTCGCGCTGGTCCTCTGCATTGGGATCGTCGACACTGGCGCCTCCGCGAAGCCCTTGTATGGTGCTTTCGAGCGCCTTGCGTGTGACTCCCGTCTCTTTAAGGACCTTGCCGATCTGGCCCATCTCAAGCGCTGCGAGCAGTACCAGTTCAGAGGCAATGAACTGGTCGCCACGCTTTTGCGCTTCGCGGTCGGTTAGGTTGAACAGCTTGATCAGCTCTCTGGAGGGCTGTACTTCGCCATCGAACTGGCTGACCTGGGGCAAGTCATCGAGTTGCCGGCTAAGCCCATCGCGTAGCCGGGCGCTGTCACCGCCGGCTTTCTGCACCAGCGCCTTGATGCCGGTATCCTGGTTGTCCAGCAGCGAGAGCAGCAGGTGAACAGGCTCCAGCTGGTTGTGGCCGCGGCCCACGGCCAGCGACTGGGCATCGGCAATCGCGTTTTGCAACTTGGCGGTAAACTTGTCGAATCGCATAGAAATCTCCTCTGGGGTGACGGCGCGTTCGGACGCGCCGTTTGGCCCTTGATCGTGCTTGCGGTCGCGTTGAACCGCACTTAACACAACTTATGGTGCCAACCAACCCCACTTTCAAGAGGAGACGATACCGAAGCGAGCGTTTACTTGAGCCAGATCACGCTGGCCATGCGCCCGGTAAGGCCATCGTCACGGCGGTAGGAATAGAAGCGCGGCTCGCAGGCGGTACAGAAATGGCCACCGCTGACATGGGTGATACCCAGCGCTTCGAGCCGCAGGCGTGCCAGGCGATACAGGTCCGCCATGTAATGCCCAAGCCGATAGGGGCTATGTTCGAACGCATCATGCGCCTGGGGATGCACGCCGACAAACGCGTCGTGAACTTCCGGCCCCACCTCGAACTGGGCGTTGGAAATCGCCGGCCCCAGCCAAACTAGAAGCTCATCCGGCGCCACGTCCAGTGCCGCCACCGTGGCCTCCAGCACACCTCCTGCCAGGCTTCGCCATCCGGCGTGAGCTACCGCGACCTTAGTTCCCGCGCGGTCGCAGAAGAACACCGGCAGGCAGTCGGCAGTCAACACCACGCAGGCATAATCCCGGTTGCGAGCCACCGCGGCATCCGCGTCCGGTAGCGACTCGTCGTAACACTGCTGGACCCACGCGCCATGCACTTGATTGAGCCACAACAATGGCCGCGAATCGCCGATTTCCTTGTGCAACAGGCGCCGGCACAGGGCTACATGGTCCTGGTTGTCGCCGACATGCAGTGCCGGGTTGAATGCCGCAAAACTATCCTGGCTCGGCCCGGTCTCGCGCGTGGTGACGAACGCCTCGACGTTGGCCGGCGCCGGCCAGTCGGGCTGGATCAAGGTGGGACGTAAATCTATGGCGTCACTCATCGCATCGTCTCGCTGTCTTCGCGCAAGTAATCAATCAGCATCAACAGATCGTCGGGCAGCGGCGCACGGAAGGTCAACTCCTCCCCCGAGGCGGGGTGAACGAAGCTCAGCTTGCGCGCATGCAGAGCCTGGCGGGGAAATTCGCGCAGGATCTCCTTGAGAGGTTGCGCCGCGCCCGGCGGAAGCTTCGGGCGCCCACCATAGAGCGGGTCTCCCAGCAGCGGATAGCGCTGGTGCGCCATATGCACCCGAATCTGGTGAGTCCGCCCGGTTTCCAGCTGGCAACGAACATGAGTATGGGCGCGAAAGCGCTCCACCACACGATAATGTGTCACCGCCGGCTTGCCCGAAGCGGTAACCGCCTGGCGCTTGCGATCCTTGGGATGGCGACCGATGGGCGCATCTACCTTGCCACCTGCCACCGGCTTGCCGATGACGACAGCATCGTAGTGCCTCGATACCGTACGCGCCTGGAGCTGCTCGACCAGGGCAGTTTGTGCCGCCAGGGTCTTGGCGACCACCATCAGCCCCGTGGTGTCCTTGTCCAGGCGGTGGACGATACCGGCCCGGGGTATCTGGGCCAGAGCCGGGCAATGAAACAGCAGCGCATTGAGCAGGGTGCCATCCGGGTTACCTGCAGCGGGATGCACCACCAGCCCCGCGGGCTTGTCGATGACCAGCACCTCGTCGTCTTCATGGACGATGGCGAGTGGAATGTCCTCGGGCTCGAAACGCGTATCATCTTGCAGATGGGCTTCCAGAGTCAGGAATTCGCCGCCATGGAGCTTGTCCTTGGGCTTGCCGCGTTCCCCGTTGACCGTCAGCTCCCCCGACTTGATCCACCCCTTCAAGCGCTCACGGGAATGCTCGGCGAACAGCTCGGCCGCCACCTGGTCCAGGCGCGCCCCCGCCAAGGTATCGGGGACGCGATGTTGAGCTTCAAGAATCCGGGACATACGGATGATCCCCTTGGTTACGGCACGCAATGACCACCGGAAAGCCGGTCAAGGCCTGCGTTTTACGCCGAGGTGATTTATAGTGGGCTGATTGCCACCGATTCTACCACGCCCCCTTCGACTTTTTGGGGATGACGGCTTGTTTGATACGAGGATTACGATGCGCGTTTTTATCGCTGCCACCCGCGTGGGCGCCCTAGCCTTGACCGCCGCCTTGCTAGCCGGTTGCGCCAGTAACAATAGCAATACCGAGGAGGGCGAATACGACAATGTCGCCGAGCGTGAGTTGTACGAACAGGCACGAGCCTCGTTGGACAACAATCGCTTCCCCGTGGCCATCGAACGGCTCGAAGCCCTGGACAGCCGCTACCCGTTCGGCGCACACGCAGAACAGGCGCAACTGGAACTCGTCTACGCCTACTACGAGAACAGCGATTGGGAGACGGCGCGCGCCGCCGCAAGCCGCTTCATTCGCCTGCATCCCGACCATCCTCAGGTCGACTACGCCTACTATCTACGCGGCCTTTCCGCCTGGCAGGCGGGGCGCTTCAGTCTCGAACGCCTGCGCCTGATCGATATCTCCAAGCGTGACCTGGGCGCCTCACGGGATGCCTACAATGACTTCCGAGAGCTGATCCAACGCTTCCCGCAGAGCGAATACGCGGCGGATGCCGAGCAGCGCATCGTCTACCTGCGTGAAGTCCTCGCTCGCCACGAATTGCATGTCGCCGATTTCTATCTGCGCAAAGGCGCCTATCTGGCGGCGGTGGAGCGCGGTCGCTGGGTGATCGAGAACTACCCGCAGTCCAACTCCACCCGCGATGCCCTGGCCACGATGGTGGAAGGCTATCTGGGTCTGGAAATGCGCGATCGGGCCAAGGAAGTGCTGGATGTCTTGATTGAAAACGACCCCGACCACGAGCAACTGCAAGGGCGCCGCTTCGAGCCCAAGCATGTACAAGCCAAGCGCTTGAGCGGTTAACAGTATCTCCCGCTGAAAATCTTGTACAAAACCACGCCCAGGCGTGGTTTTTTATTGTCTCGACTTCCGAAAACTTGGGAAAACAAAACGCTGCATCGCCTGAATAGGCACACGCCTGGCACTCGGTTTTTCCATCATCCTGGCCCTGCTCATCCTGTTGACCATCATCGGCATTCAGCAGGTCAACCGCATCGAACGCGACCTCACCACCATCAATGACGTCAACAGCGCCAAGCAGCGCCATGCCATCGATTGGCGCGGCAGTGTGCATGATCGTGCCATTGTGCTTCGCGATATCGTGCTTGCCACGCAAGCGAGCCGAATTCCGCCATTGCTGGAGGATATGCAGCGCCTTGAAGGAGGTTACAGCGCCGCTGCCGACGCCATGCAGACCACGCTGGAAGACGTATCACCCAGCGCCGAAGAGCAGCGATTGCTGCAGAATATCCGTGAGCAAGCAACAGCGACCGAACGGCTTACCCAGGAGGTCATTGACGAGGTGCTCGCCGGCAATCGACAAGCCGCCCGCCAGTTGCTGGCCGACCAGACCGGCCCTGCCTACCGCGAGTGGCTCACCCGCATCAATGGTTTTATCGACTTGCAAGGCCAGCTCAATGACACGGTGACCCGGTCCGCCCGAGGCACCGCTGAAGGCTTTCAGATGCTGATGCTGGGTTTGACTCTGGTGGCCCTGGTTATCGGCGGACTTATCGCCTTCGTCATGTCACGCCAGCTGCTGCGCGAGCTGGGCGCCGAGCCCTATGAGGTAAAAGCCTTTGCCGAAGCGGTGGGTCGCGGCGAATTGACCACTCAGGGCCGGTTACGCCAAGGCGATACCCGTAGCATCATGGCCTCGCAGGTGGAAATGGCGCGCCAGCTGCAGAGCATCGTCACTCAGGTACGCGCTTCGGCGGAAGCGGTAGCCGGCAATAGCGAACAGATTGCCGAGGGCAACAACGACCTGTCCTCGCGGACCGAGCAGCAGGCCAGCGCCCTGGCCCAGACCGCCTCTGCCATGGAAGAACTCAACAGCACGGTCCAGCAGAACGCAGACAATGCCCAGCAGGCTAGCCAGGAAGCGGCGGGAGCATCACGCATCGCCTCGCGCAGTGGTGACGCGGTGCATCAGGTCGTAGCCACCATGAACGACCTGGACAAGAGCTCGCAGGAGATCGCCTCCATTATCTCGACCATCGACGCCATCGCCTTTCAGACCAATATCCTGGCGCTCAATGCCTCGGTGGAAGCGGCACGTGCCGGCGAACACGGCCGCGGCTTTGCCGTGGTCGCGGAGGAAGTGCGCAACCTCGCCCAGCGTAGCGCCGACGCCGCCCGCGAGATCAATGAATTGATCACCAGCAACCTGGAGCGAGTCGCCCACGGCAACGAACGGGCCGCCGAAGCCGACAAGGCCACAGCGGAAATCGTCGCGGCGATCACCAAGGTCACCGACATCATGGAGGAAATCAGTCACGCCAGTGTGGAGCAGAGCAAGGGGGTGCAAGAGGTCGGCCAGGCGGTGACGGAGATGGACCAGGTCACCCAGCAGAATGCCGGGCTGGTAGCGGAGAGCGCCACCGCCGCCAACAACCTGCGCCAGAATGCTCACCAATTGCTGGGAGCGATGGCGGTATTCAAGCTTCCCGATGCCAATCCGGCGACCAGGGCCGCATCAGCTGCACCCGCCTCTGCCGCACCGGAAGCCTCCAGCGCAAGATTGCCGACACCGCTCAAGCAGCAACAAGCCGCGCTGGAATGGGAAAGCTTCTAAACCGCCTAGCGGGCAAGTGTCCAGGTCACCAAGCGGGACATGACAACAACAGCAGAAACGACAACTCCCGCAAAGGCGGGAGTTGTCGTAGGTACAGGGTTAGTTAGCCTTCTCGCTCCGGCTCACTCGCCGGGCTGCCAGCCATTGACGATGGGATAGCGCCGGTCCCGGCCGAAGGCGCGCGGCGTCACTCTCACGCCCACCGGTGCCTGGCGGCGCTTGTACTCGCAGCGGTCCACCAGCTTGACCACATGATAGACATCGTCTTCCTCGTATCCCGCCTCGATGATCGCCTCGGCGCTCATGTCGCCTTCGATATAGCGCATCAGGATGGCATCCAGCACGCCGTAATCGGGCAAGGAGTCGCTGTCTTGCTGGTCCGGTGCCAGCTCGGCACTCGGCGGGCGTTCGATCACGCGCTCGGGAATCGCCGGGGATTGCTGATTGCGCCAGCGAGCCAGGCGGTACACCCAGGTCTTGTAGACATCCTTGAGGGCGTTATAGCCCCCCACCATGTCGCCGTAGAGCGTGGCATAGCCCACCGCCATTTCGCTCTTGTTGCCCGTGGTCAGTACCATCAAGCCCTTCTTGTTGGAAAGCGCCATCAGCAGCACGCCCCGGCAACGCGACTGCAGGTTCTCTTCGGTGGTGTCGCGCTCGGTTCCCGCGAAGCTATCCGCCAGCGTTTCGGTAAAGGCTTCCACCATCGGCGCGATGGCCAGGGTTTCGTAATGCACCCCCAGAAGCTCGGCCTGCTCCGCCGCGTCCTGCCTGGAGATATCCGCCGTATAGTGATAGGGCATCATCACCGTCTGTACCCGTTGCGGCCCCAGGGCATCCACGGCGATCGCCAGGGAGAGCGCGGAATCGATCCCCCCCGACAGTCCCAGCACCACGCCCTGAAAACCACTCTTGTTGACGTAATCGCGCAGCCCCGTCACCAGCGCGCAGTAGAGGCTTTCTTCGGCTTCGACCTCCGGCTCGATTTCACCGGCCTGGGGCTCCCACAGATTGTCGCGTTGCACGAACTGCACCGGCATCAGCCCTGCTTGCCAGTAAGGCGCCAGCACCTGTAGCTGGCCGAAACCGTCGACGCAGCAGGAGCCGCCATCGAATACCAGCTCGTCCTGGCCACCGATGGTATTGATATAGACGATCGGACGCTGCACCTCCTTGGCGTGCTCCTCCAGCAGCCGCAGGCGCTCGGCGGGCTTGTCATGGTGATAAGGAGAGGCATTCAGGCTGACCAGGATATCCGCTCCGGCATCACAGGCCGCCTGTACCGGAGTGCCATCCCACAGGTCCTCGCAGATCAGAAGGCCCAGCCTGGCGCCCTTGTGGTCGAAGACCAGCGGCTCGGTGCCCGACGTAAAATAGCGCTGCTCGTCGAAGACCTGGTAGTTGGGCAGATGCTGCTTGGCGTACTCGGCTTGCCACTCGCCGTTATAGAGCAGCCCGGCCAGGTTGTAGCGCTTGCCTTCCCGTACCCCGGGATAGCCGATGATCACCAGTACCTCCCGAGACATCTTTTCCGCCATACGGGCACGGGCATGGCGCAAGCGCGCCTCCATCGACGGGCGCAGCAGAAGATCCTCGGGAGGATAGCCGGAGAGAAAGAGTTCGGGAAACACGACGATATCCGCGCCATGCTCGATCCGCGCTTCCCGCACGGCCTCGATGGCCCGGTCGGCATTACCGGGAATATCCCCCACTAGGGGGTCAAGCTGCGCCATTACCAGCGTTAAATCTTGCATGGGCGTAGAAATCTCTTGAGAATCCAATCAAACACTCATTGTCACGCAAGGGCGGCCGGCTGGCAAAGGTCTGCCGCCTTGTTCCCAACCGGGAGACGCAAAAGGATGAACCTCTTGATCATACGGCTGATTATTTTCGCTGTGCTGTTTTTTGCCGGCCTCAAGCTTTACCGCATGTACCGCGAATGGAAGCTCGACCACGATACGCGTGCGGAGCAGGAGTTGCGTCATGACGGCGGCCAGATGGTGCGTTGCCGCTGGTGCGATGTTCACGTTCCCGAGAACGAAGCCCTGCGCGACCGCGAGCAGTGGTTCTGCTCCAGCGCCCACCGGGACCGCTTTCTGCAGGAACAGACCCAGGACGACAACGACCAGTCCCCCCGCTAGCCCCCAAGCCGCTCGGGAGTCAGCTGATAGGGCGCCGGGTCGATGATCGGCTCGCGGCCCAGCAGCTGGTCCACCAGTAAGTGGGTGGAGGCCGGCGCCAACACCAGACCATTGCGGAAATGACCGGCGTTGACATACAGGTTGTCCCATTGCGGCACCTTGCCGATAAAGGGCATGCCGTCGGGTGACCCCGGGCGCAGTCCGGCCCAATGGTGCGCCACGGGCAGGTCTTTCAGGGCCGGCACCATAGCCTGCGCGCTCTGGCTCAGCGACTCTTCAGCAACCGCGGACAGGGATTTTTCGAAGCCGGTATCCTCCAGCGTCGACCCTACCAGCAACAGCCCGTCGGCGCGGGGAATGACATAACGCCCGTTCATCAGCACCACGCGCTCCACCAGCCCCTTGGGGGCCTGATACGCCAGCATCTGTCCCTTGATCGGTTTCACCGGCAGTTGAATACCCAACTCAGTGAGCAACAGCGACGCCCACGCCCCGCCACAAACGATGATTTCGTCCCCATGCACCACGCCATGGGGGGTCGTCACCCCGGTAATGCGCGCGCCCCGCTGCTCGAATCCCGTTACCTCACACTGCTCCCGCAGGGTCACGCCGGGCATGGAGAGAAGGCGTGCCCGCAAGGCCTGGATGAGCCGGGGATTGCGTATGCTGCCCAACGTCGGCATCCATAACGCCTCCTCCACTCCCGCCACGAGATTGGGTTCCTTGGCGTAGACGAAGCGGCCATCCCGGCGCTCCAGCGGCTTGCCGGTTTCATGCGCCCACGCCAAGGCTTGTGCCTCGTCATCCACCTGCAGGTAGAGAAGCCCGCGCTGGCGATACTCGGGGTCGATCCCCGTATCTTCCAGCAAGCGCAGCGCAAGCGAGGGGTAGGCACCTTCCGACCAGCGCGAGAGGCGGGAAATCGGTGGCTGGTAGCGCCATGGGTAGAGCGGAGACACGATGCCTCCCCCCGCCCAGGACGCTTCCTGCCCACACGCATTGCGCTCCACCAAAATGACCTGACGCCCGGCATCAGCCAATTGCAGTGCGGTCATCATGCCGATGACACCGCCACCAATAATGAGGAAATCGCTCACAAGATCGTCCGATTTGACTTACAGAAAAAGGCGTAGCGAGGAGTAATGTTCAGAAGGACATATATTCAGAAGAACAATACCTTCAGAAAAACAAACAGTATGCCCATTGCGGCTGGCCATCAACGTGTCCTGGCTTCGCGGTAATTTTGCGCCGAACGAAGTTCGAAGCAAGCCATGAGAATAATGGCGATACGAGAGGGGTCAAGACTTGAGGATAGCCAATGCCAACGTTTTCGCGAAGCCTCCACCACGCCCAACCGCGCCAGGGCGGCTTCACCTTGATCGAGCTATTGGTGGTGATGAGCCTTGTTGCCATCTTAGCCGTCTGGGGCATTCCCAGCTTTCACGCCTTCGGCGCAAGAACCTCGACTCATAGTGAAGTCCAGCGCCTCCAGCAGGCTCTTTCTCTGGCCCGTAATACGGCAATTACCCGCCAGAGTACCGTGACGTTATGTCCCGCCAATGCGACACAGGATCGCTGCATAAACGAGTGGGATGGCCCTTTGATGGTCATCGAAGGCCTGGCCGAAGACACCTTGGATGAACAGGACACCATCGTGCGTGTCTTGCCCGCCACCAGCGGGGTAACCGTGACGTATAACCGTCAGTGGCGGCGCATGCGCTACACCCCGCTGGGCCACGCCAGCGGCTACAACGGCCGGTTCTTCGTCTGCCCCGAGAGCATTACCGACCATGACTTGCCAGGCAAGGAGATCGTGCTGAGTCAGTTGGGCCGGGTCAGGGTTCAAGGTGACATCGACTGTCCCCTCGACCCTTGAAGATGGCCCTCGCCGCCTGATGTTGTTTCCGCTATGGCTTGATCTTCAGGTACGGCCTGTCAGGTACGGCCTGTCAGGGCGGCCTGCTAGGCCACGGGAACATCATCCAGATAACGCTCGGCATCCAGCGCCGCCATGCAGCCGCTTCCCGCCGAGGTAATCGCCTGGCGATAGATATGGTCCATGACATCGCCGCAGGCGAAGACGCCGGGCACGCTGGTAGCCGTGGCGTTGCCTTCCAGGCCCGAGCGAACCTTGATGTAGCCGCCGTTCATTTCCAGTTGGCCTTCGAAGATGGCGGTATTGGGATGATGACCGATCGCGATGAACAGCCCCGGTGCCTGGATCTCCTTGTGGCTGCCATCCAGTACCGACTTCAGGCGCACGCCGGTCACGCCGGTGCTGTCTCCTAGCACTTCTTCCACCGCCTGGTGCCACTCGAGGACGATCTTGCCCGCCTCCACTTTCTCGAACAGCTTCGCCTGGAGAATCTTCTCCGCCCGCAGGCTGTCGCGACGGTGTACCAGCGTCACTTTCGAGGCGATGTTGGACAAGTACAAGGCTTCTTCCACCGCCGTATTGCCGCCGCCGACGACGACCACTTCCTGGTTGCGATAAAAGAACCCATCGCAGGTGGCACAGGCGGAAACCCCCTGGCCCATGAACTGCGATTCGGTGGGCAAGCCCAGGTAACGAGCGCTGGCGCCGGTGGCGATTATCAGCGCATCGCAGGTGTAGGAGGCGTTGTCACCCTTCAAGATAAACGGTTTTTCGCCTAGGCTGACTTCTTGGATATGGTCGAAAAGCACTTCCGTATCGAAGCGCTCCGCATGCTGCTTCATGCGCTCCATGAGTTCGGGCCCCTGTACGCCCTGGGCGTCTCCCGGCCAGTTATCCACGTCGGTGGTGGTGGTCAGCTGGCCACCCGCCTGGATGCCGGTGATCAGGAGCGGTTTGAGGTTCGCCCTGGCGGCATAGACTGCCGCCGTATACCCGGCGGGGCCGGAGCCCAGGATAATCAAACGCTCGTGACGTGCTTCACTCATACATGACCTCTTCGCAGTAACGCAATGACTGTAAGGGAACTGACCCTAGACTAAGTGGTTAGGACAAAACAGCAGGCAGTCTGCCTGAAATGGCGGCGATGGCAAGCCAATGCAAGAGACGATCCGCGTGGTTCGCGCTCTTTCCACAGTTCGTATACTTGAACAGGCCCTGCTCTTGAAACAGACTTCGTTAACACCCATGTGCTATTAGTGGGATAAGCCATAATGAAACGACGGTCGAACAACCCGAGGCCGGCAGGAGAGAAACGATACCCGAATCCTGATTCGCGATGAAACGTCAACAGACCTTAGACAAGCAAGAACAGACCCGAGACAAGGAAGTGCTGCCGCCCCGGCGCCATTAACGCAAGGCCCACGCTACCGACTTGAACCGTCACGGTTGTCATGTCGTCAAGCAGGTAGTCGAGCCAAGAGAGGAGGAGTGCATGAGCAATATTCCCGATACCCTGCAAACACTGGACGCAGGCGACCATACCTACCACTACTACAGCCTGGCGCAAGCGGCAAAGCAACTGGGCAATATCGACCGTCTTCCCAAGACCCTCAAGACCCTGCTGGAGAACCAGCTGCGCTTCGGTAACGATGAAAGCGTCTCTCTCGAGGACCTGCAGGCTCTAGTGGACTGGCAGAAGGAAGGCAAGTCCACCCGTGAGATCGGCTATCGTCCGGCGCGCGTATTGATGCAGGATTTCACCGGCGTACCCGGGGTGGTGGACCTCGCCTCCATGCGTGCCGCGGTGGAGAAGCTGGGCGAAGATCCCGCTCGCATCAATCCCCTCTCGCCGGTAGATCTGGTCATCGACCACTCGGTGATGGTGGACAAGTTCGGCAACCCCGCCGCTTTCCAGGCCAATGTCGATATCGAGATGCAGCGCAACCGGGAACGCTACGAATTCCTGCGCTGGGGTCAGCAAGCCTTCGATAACTTCAGCGTCGTTCCCCCGGGAACCGGTATCTGCCACCAGGTCAACCTGGAGTACCTGGGCAGGACCGTCTGGACCAAGGAAGAAGATGGCAAGACCTTTGCCTACCCCGACACCCTGGTGGGTACCGACTCGCACACCACCATGATCAACGGCCTGGGCGTCCTCGGCTGGGGCGTAGGCGGTATCGAGGCGGAAGCTGCCATGCTCGGCCAGCCGGTCTCGATGCTGATACCCGAAGTGGTCGGCTTCAAGCTCACCGGCAAGCTGAGAGAAGGCATCACCGCCACCGACCTGGTACTGACGGTTACCCAGATGCTGCGCAGCAAGGGCGTGGTGGGCAAGTTCGTCGAATTCTACGGCGACGGCCTCAAGGATCTGCCCCTGGCCGACCGGGCCACCATTGCCAACATGGCCCCCGAATATGGCGCGACGTGCGGCTTCTTCCCGGTGGACGAGGAAACGCTCAACTACCTGCGCCTCACCGGCCGCGAAGACGACCACCTGGAGCTGGTCGAAGCCTATAGCAAGGCCCAGGGGCTGTGGCGTGAACCAGGCGATGAGCCAGTGTTCAGCGACACCCTGCAGCTGGACATGAGTGAAGTCGAAGCCAGCCTGGCCGGGCCCAAGCGTCCCCAGGACCGGGTGGCACTGCAAGACATGAAGTCCACCTTTGCCAAGCTCATGGCAGAGGATGCTAAATCGAGCTCTTCCACCGCGCGGGGCAAGCTGAAATCCGAAGGTGGCGGCCAGACCGCCGTGGGCGCTGATCGCAGCCAGGAGACCCGGCCGTTTGCCCACCACTCCAGCCAGAACGTGGAACTCGACGGCAATGCCTTCGACCTCGACCCGGGTGCCGTGGTCATCGCCGCCATTACGTCCTGCACCAACACCTCCAACCCCAGCGTGATGATGGCCGCCGGCTTGGTGGCGCGCAAGGCGCGTGAAAAGGGGCTCTCCACCCAGCCGTGGGTCAAGACCTCCCTCGCTCCCGGCTCCAAGGTGGTAACGGACTATCTGGAAGCAGGTGGCTTTACCGACGATCTCAACGCCCTGGGCTTCAACCTGGTCGGTTACGGCTGCACCACTTGTATCGGTAACTCCGGTCCGCTGCCGGCCGAAATCGAGAAGGCCGTTGAATCGGGTGACCTGACCGTGGCTTCGGTACTCTCCGGTAACCGCAACTTCGAAGGTCGCGTCCATCCGCTGGTGAAGACCAACTGGCTCGCATCGCCGCCCCTGGTGGTCGCCTATGCCCTGGCGGGCAATGTGCAGTGCGACCTCAGCCAGGATGCGCTGGGCAGCGACAGCGATGGCAATCCGGTTTATCTCAAGGATATCTGGCCGTCCCAGGCGGAGATCGCCGAAGCCGTGGCCAAGGTCGATACCGCGATGTTCCGCAAGGAGTACGCCGAGGTATTCGAAGGCGACGAGGTGTGGAAAGCCATCAACGTGCCCGAAAGCAAGGTCTACCAGTGGCCCGACTCCACCTATATCCAGCATCCGCCGTTCTTCGAAGGCATGGGACGCGAGCCGGATGCCATCGAGGACGTGGCCAACGCCCGGGTACTGGCCATGCTGGGGGACTCCGTCACTACCGACCATATCTCGCCCGCCGGCTCCATCAAGGCGGATAGCCCCGCCGGTCGCTATCTGCAGGAGCACGGCGTCAAGCCGCTGGATTTCAACTCCTATGGGTCACGGCGCGGCAATCACGAGGTGATGATGCGCGGCACCTTCGCCAATGTGCGTATCCAGAACGAGATGCTCGACGGCGTTGTCGGTGGCGAAACCCGTCATGTGCCTTCGGGCGAGCAGATGCCGATCTACGACGCGGCGATGAAGTATGCCGAGGAAGGCACCCCGCTGGTAGTGATCGCCGGCAAGGAGTACGGTACCGGCTCCAGCCGCGACTGGGCCGCCAAGGGTACGCGCCTATTAGGGGTACGGGCGGTACTGGCGGAATCCTTCGAACGTATCCACCGCTCCAACCTGATCGGCATGGGCGTGGTCCCGCTGCAATTTCCCGAAGGCGAGAGCCGCAAGAGCCTGGGCTTGACCGGCGACGAGGAAGTTTCCATTGCCGGCCTGGCCGACCTGACCCCCGGTGGCAACGTCAAGGTCATCATCAAGGGAGCCGATGGGGAAAAAAGCGTTGATGCCAAGTGCCGAATTGATACGGCAAACGAACTGGCGTACTACCGCCACGGTGGTATCCTTCACTACGTGCTGCGCAAGATGATCGGCGCAGCCTAAAGAGAAACTTGGCAATGCTCGCATCGCCCCCACTTCGGTGGGGGCTTTTTTGTGCTTGGTCTTATGATATCTGCTCTTATGAGGCGGCCGGTCTCAAAAGGCTCGACGGCGGTATTCGCGATATTCGGGAGACCAGCTCGCCCGCTCGATCGCCTCACGCAATTCCGTTCCTCCGGTTTTCAACGCCACACCGTTCTGCTGGGCCTGGGCCGCCACCTCGAAGGCAATCGCCTTGCTGATTTCCCGGATCCGCGCCAGCGAAGGCAACAATGCCCCCTCGCCTTCCTTGACCAGTGGCGCCTCTCGCGCCAACGCCCGTGAAGCGCTCATCAGCATGTCGTCCGTGACTCGTTTGGCCTTGGCTGCCACCACGCCCAAGCCGATGCCCGGAAAGATATAGGCATTGTTGCACTGGGCGATGGGATAGGTACGCCCGTTGTAGACTACCGGCGGGAACGGGCTGCCGGTTGCTACCAGCGCATCGCCGTCGGTCCAGCGGATTATATCCTCGGGCACCGCTTCCGCCTGGGAGGTAGGATTGGAAAGCGGCATGATGACGGGACTCTCGCAGCCGGCGTGCATGGTACGAACCACCTGCTCGGTGAAAATTCCCTTCTGGCCGCACACCCCGATCAGCACCGTCGGCTTGACCTGATGGATGGTCTCTTCCAGACCTTGACCGTTCCAAGTCGTCACAAGCTCGGGTTCATGCGCCAAGCGGCGCTGGAAGTCGCGCTGCCACGCCTGATCGGTCGTCATCAATCCTTCCCGATCCACCATGTAGATACGCTCCCGGGCGTCGCTTTCCGTCAAGCCTTCGGCCTGCATCGACACGACGACCTGCTCGGCAATGCCGCACCCAGCGGAACCGCCACCCACGAACACTACCCGCTGGTTGGCGATAGTCTCGCCACGAGCCTGGCAGGCCGCCATCAACGTGCCCACCACAACCGCTGCCGTCCCCTGGACGTCATCGTTGAAGCAGCAAAGCTCGTCGCGGTAACGCTCGAGCAATGGCATGGCGTTGGCCTGGGCGAAATCCTCAAACTGGAGCAGCACTTCCGGCCAGCGACGCTTTACTGCGGCGATGAAGTCCGCCATGAAGGCGTCATACTCTTCCTGGCTGACCCGCTCATGGCGCCAGCCCATGTACATCGGATCATCCAGGAGCGCCTGATTGTTAGTGCCCACATCCAGCATGATCGGTAGCGTATACGCGGGACTAATGCCGCCACAGGCGGTATAAAGCGCCAGTTTGCCGATGGGGATTCCCATCCCTCCAATGCCTTGGTCGCCCAGCCCCAGAATACGCTCGCCATCGGTCACCACGATCACGCGGACCTTGTCCTTGGTGGCACTGCGCAGAATATCGTCCATATGCTCGCGGTCCGGGTAACTAATGAACAGACCGCGATGATTACGATAGATATTGGAGAATTCCTGACACGCCTTGCCTACCGTGGGCGTATAGATGATCGGTAACATTTCTTCCAGATGCTGGGAGACCAGGCGAAAGTAGAGCGTTTCATTGTCGTCCTGGATGGCCCGCAGGTGGATATGCCGCTCGAGATCGCTTTGGTACTGCTGATACTGGCGGTAGACTCGCTCCAATTGATCCTCGATGGTCTCCACTTTTTGCGGCAGCAACCCGATCAGGTTGAACGCCAGACGCTCTTGCTGAGTAAAAGCGCTGCCTTTGTTCAGTAACGGCATTTCCAGCAGCGAAGGGCCGGCGTAGGGGATATAAAGAGAACGTTTTTCGTTGGTCATGGGCACTCTCGGCTTTCTCTGCTTTTTTATGGCTGCTGACTCCTGCAATGCAGCAAATCAGGCATCTAGAGAATTTCTGCATAATCTACCACGACCGTACGGCAAACTCTGTACTTGCCCATCAAGCTCACCCGAGCTGACATTAAGTTACCTTTTGAAAATCTCATTTCTTTTTACTAACCATGGGGATAAACACGGCATTAAATTCGTACTGTTTATCACAATCTTTCTACACTTAAATTGATTCTTTTCCTGGTACATACAGCACGAAGTATGGCCTACTTAAGGATTATTAATTTTCCAGCGGTCTTGTATGATTGCCGAGCTTTCAACCATGAGTTAACCCGTTGAATATGCACCTGGGTTAACGTTGATACTGGCGCAGGCGCTGAGATACCTCAGCATATATGCTTATTTGTAAAGACTTCCCATAGGTGCGACATGGGCGAAACGGATAATGATAACGACATCACCTGCATACAGAAGCTTAACGAGATTGGTATCGCTCTCTCTTCCGAGCACAACCATCCCGTACTGCTAGAGCGCATCCTGTCCAGCGCTCGCGAACTGACCCAGGCGGATGCAGGCACGCTCTATACCGTTGATGCCGAGAAGCAGCAACTCGAATTTGCCATTGTGCAAAACGACACCCTGAATATTCAGCTTGGCGGGCTTCATCGGCCCGTTAGCGATCAGTTTCCCGTCATTTCCCTGTACAAGGCCGACCACCAACCCAATGACCATCTCGTGGTTGCCTACGCTGTCCTGAACGACTGCACGGTCAATATCAAGGACGTCTACGCGGCGGAAGGGTTCGACTTCTCCGGCACGCGCTTCTTCGACCAAGCCACCGGCTACCGTTCACGCGCCTTTCTCACCGTGCCCATGCACAATCATGAAGGCGATATCGTGGCGGTACTGCAGCTGCTCAACAAGCGTACCGAACAGGGTATCGACGGCGTATTCAGCGAGGCTGATCAACAAATTGCCGAGTCGCTTGCCTCACAGGCCGCCGTCGAAATCACCAACCATCGGCTGATTGGAGAAATGCAGGCTCTGTTCGACAGCTTTGTCCGGGTGCTTGCGACCGCCATCGATGCTAAGTCTGCCCACACCGGCGCCCACTGCCGCCGCGTACCCGAAGCGATGCTGTTGCTCGCCGAAGCCACGCACCGCTCAACGCGCCCGGAAGTCGTGAACTTCACCTTGACGGACAAGGACCGCTACGAAATCAAGACGGCGGCATGGCTGCACGATTGCGGAAAAGTCGTCACCCCCCATCACATCATGGAAAAATCGACCAAGCTCGAAGGTCTATTTGACCGTCTGTCCTTGATCGAGGCGCGCTTCGCGGCCAAGCAGCAGGAGCTCGATGCCGAGCTGCTGCGCGCCGAGCTCGAGGCTTACCGCAACAATGCGCCATTCGGCGACTTGCAGCGCAGGCAATACACCGCACGACAGCAGCAACTGGTCGATGACCTGGCCCTTATCCGCCGAGCCAACACCGGCGATAGAGTGATGCAAGATGAGGAAATCGAGCGACTCCACGCCATTGCGCAAGAGACATGGGTGGACATCGAAGGCAGCCGCCAGCCACTGCTCAAGGAAGATGAGCTGGAAAATCTCTGCATTCGCCGTGGCACGCTGAACAGGGAAGAGCGCAAGATCATCGAAGGGCATATGACCGCTACGTGCGACATGCTCAGCGAGCTACCCTTTCCCAAGCACCTGCAGCGCGTGCCTGAATATGCCTGCGGCCACCATGAGCGTATGGACGGCACCGGCTATCCCAAAGGCCTGACTCGAGACCAGCTTTCGCTGCCGGCAAGAATGCTGGGTATCGTCGACGTTTTCGAAGCCCTCACCTCCCCGGATAGACCCTACAAAGCGCCCATGAAGCTTTCCCAGGCGCTGGCCACCATGGGAAAAATGGTGGAGGAAAATCACCTTGACCCCGACTTGTTCGCCGTATTCGTCGAGGAAAAAGTCTACCTCGATTATGCGCGTATTCATCTTGCCGAGAGCCAGGTTGATACGGTGGATATCGCTTCCCTGCCAGGGTTGCGAGACACCTCACCCGTCAACGCTCACGGCTAAACTTATTCCAAGAAATTAACAATGCCATGCAGATACTCACACTTGGCGCCAGTGGCGGCCTAGAACAACAGCAAGGGACCAGTGCATTCCACTTACCCCCGCATACGCTTATCGATGCGGGCACCGGGGTCTCGAAGCTCGATGATGATGCGCTAGCCTCCGTGAGCAGTGTCCTGCTGACACATGCGCATCTCGATCATATCGCAAGCCTCCCGTTTCTCGTCGATACGCAGTATGAAATGCTTGTCGAACAAGGGCACGCCCTAAGCGTTTATGCGCTTCCGGAAGTACTCGATGTCCTCAAGCAGCATATTTTCAACGGGCATATCTGGCCGGATTTCACCCAGAGTTTTTCCACTCACGCACCGGTGCTGCGCCTCATCCCTATCAACTTATGGCAGCCGATTACGCTAGCGGGGGAAGCCAACGTATCGCTTCAGGCGACCCCGTTTCCGGTTACGCACGGCGTACCCACCTGCGGCTACTGCATCAGCGATGGTCACACTCAAATGGCCATCTGCGGTGATACCGGCCTGAGCGAGACGACGATCGCCTCGCTTAACCGCTTGGGGCCGCTGAATCGCCTGGTCATCGAATGCGCCTTTGGCAACCACATGGATGCACTGGCGGAAATGGCCCACCACCTGACACCGAAGCGGCTCGTCACTCTCCTCGATGCCCTGCATACGCTGCCGGAAACGCTATGGTTCACACACTTGAAACCCCCGCAACGGGAACGTATCGCCAGCGAGTTGCACCAGCAGCTCCCTTCTCAACTGCAATGGACGCTGCTGTCATGAAGCATTTCACGCTGTTCAATGTATTTCGATGCCTTTCTGGTGCCCTGCTTAGCATCACGCTGACCTCCGCCGCCTGGGCTTACCAGGCGGATCTCGCCGGTGCAAAGGATTCCCTGGCCCAAGGTGACAATCAGGCTGCCTACTCGCAGTTGCATGCCTCCGAGCTCGAACACAGTGGTAACCCGGAGTTCGATTACTGGTTAGGCGTTGCTGCGCTTCGCGCGGGCGAGCCCAGTCACGCGTTGATGGCACTGGACCGTGCGATCTTACGTCAACCCAACCACGCCGGTGCTCGCATGGAGCGTATAGCCGCCCTGTTGCAGCTCGACCAACGTGGGGCCGCTGAGCGTGAAATCGAGCAGCTGCAAGCCCTTTCGCCGCCGCCCGACGCCCAGGCCGCCATTGCCCGGTTTCAAGCAGAAATCGATCAGCGCTACCAAGCGGAGAACGGCCCGCAACACCAAGGGCGCCTAGGGGTGGATATCGGTTATGACAGCAATCCGCAGCGGTTTCCCAACGAAATCGCCATCGACCCGCTGCAGCCCGACTTACGCCGTGCGGTTGAAGAACTGATCGATCTTGGGCTGGAGCCCGAGGGTGACCCGTCGCAGTTTGACGAGCGAGTGTTCAGCCGCGATGCCAGCACTTACCAGCGGCTGCAAGGCAGCTATCAAGGGACGTTTCCCATTGATGAGCAGTCGCGCATCCTCGTCAATACCGTGGGACAGTCACAGCGCTATACCCAAGAAGACGCGCAGGATTACGACCTGACCATCGCGCAGGCACAACTGGGTTACCAGCGCGATCTAAACGCGCAGCGTGTCTTCACCCTACGCGGCTCGGCGCTCCAAGGCTGGAGCGGGCGTAGCCAAAGCCGCCTGCTGACCCGCTGGGGCAGCGAAGTGGATCTACGCCACCCCATCGGATCGGAC
Source organism: Halomonas sp. Bachu 37 (assembly GCF_039691755.1). Lineage (NCBI taxonomy): Bacteria > Pseudomonadati > Pseudomonadota > Gammaproteobacteria > Oceanospirillales > Halomonadaceae > Halomonas > Halomonas kashgarensis. The sequence goes on from NZ_CP137552.1 coordinate 3,047,338, forward strand.
AGCGAACTCACCTGGCGGCTCGGCGCGCAGCATAACCGCTTCAGCGCCGCCAACAATAATTACGACGCGGGTCGTCTAGGCGTGCAGTTGGGCACCAACCATACCGCGTTTCGTACCCGTTTAAGCGCGCAGATCGAGAATGAATGGGCCGATAGCCGTCGCGACGGCGGAGATCTTGTTCACCTGCGACTTGGCGCCGGCATCGACTATCCGCTGGGGGATCGTCATCTCCTTCGCGCCGACCTCAACCACCGAATCCGCACCTACCAGGACGACGGCTTCGCGCTGTATAACGATTTCGACTCCACCACCCGCCGCGATCGCATTTGGCAAGCGCGGCTCTCTTGGCTGTATCAATTCAATAAAGACTGGCTGCTGGAAGCCAGCGCCGACGCTGAGCGCCGACGCTCTTCGGTCGAGTTCTTTGATACGCGCCGCTACCAGGCACAGCTAGGGCTTCGCTACCTTTTCTAAAGGAGATTGTTATGGTCTGTTTTTATAAGCGTCCATTAGCTCGTTTAACCTCATTCGGCCTGGGTAGCCTGGCGCTGCTGCCGTTCCCTTCCTTCGCGGATACGCCGGCGGGACGGATCATGTTCGTTCATGGCGACGCCACCATCGAGCGCGACGGCAGGCGCCTGCCCGCTGAGCGCGGCGACGACTTCTTTGCCGGCGACACCTTTCACACCGCACAAGCGAGTACGCTGCAATTGCGCTACAGCGACGGCGGGACCAAGGCGATTCGCCCCGAAAGCTCCTACATCCTTGAGCGCTACGAGCTCGACGAAGGGTCACCCGAAGACTCGGAACAAAGTGGCCAGCTTCTCCGCGGCGGCCTGCGCGCGATTACCGGTGCCATCGGCAAACGCGTGCCAGAGAACGTCACCTACAGCACCCCCGTTGCCACCATGGGCATCCGTGGCACCAGCTTTCAGATCCTCCATGTGCCGGAAGGAAGCGCCTCCCCGCTCCCCGGCGTTGAGTCAGGCAGCTACCTCTACGTTGAAACCGGCATGCTGGCCATGTCGACGAATGCAGGCGACACCCTTATCCGCCCCGGGCAAGTCTTCTTCACACCAGCGCTCGATGCCCCGCCACAACTGGTGACCGGCGGCATCGGTATCTTTGAGCAGCTGGATGAAAACATGCCGCAGGGCAGTGAAGACGACGGTGAAGATCCGGCAACAGAAACGACACCGGACAATACCGCTGGCCCCCAGAACAGTGGTGCCACCTCGGAACCTCAAGGCGAGCCAAACGCCGCCGCCAACGAGACCTCGACTTCTGCAACACCCGCTATTTCCAGGACACCTACGGCTAACGCTTTTTTCGCAAACGCTGAACTCACATCATTAGAAGACGATAGCTCAGTACAGAACACGCTTAGTCAGGAGCAAATCGAATCGCAGCTCCCCGAGACAACCCAGGAACCCGCTGAGGTGCCCCAAACCGAAGAGCCGACCGAGAGCACCGGCGATAACGACGACGCTGGCAACAACGGTCAGGGCCAGGGCAACGGCAACGGCAACGGCAACGGCCAGGGCAACGTCAATGGCAACGGCCAGGGCAATGGCAACGGCAACGGCCAGGGCAACGGCCAGGGCAACGGCCAGGGCAACGGCAACGGCAACGACACCGACACCGACACCGACACCGACACCGACACCGACACCGACACCGACACCGACACCGACACCGACACCGACACCGACACCGACACCGACACCGACACCGACACCGACACCGACACCGACACCGACACCGACACCGACACCGACACCGACACCGACACCGACACCGACACCGACACCGACACCGACACCGACACCGACACCGACACCGACACCGACACCGACACCGACACCGACACCGACACCGACACCGACACCGACACCGACACCGACACCGACACCGACACCGACACAGGCAACGGCAACAACGCTGGGGGCAATTGCGCTGAGAATAGCAATGGCAAAGGCAACTGCCCGGGCGCCCGAGCTATGATGTTTAGCCTGGCAAGCAGCAATACTACTTCCGAAGCCTCCTGGCTGGACTTTGTGCCAACCGAACAAAACACGCTGCTGAATACTGCCGATAGCGATGATATAAACGATCTTTATCGCCATAATATCGCCCCTTCGGATCAAGGCTCATACGCCGTTAATAATGGTGAAATCGTCTGGGGTTACTGGAAGAGCGGTACGGAAGTCCCTGCTTCTGCAGGTGACGCAGACTGGCTGAACGAATCCCTCGTCTTTATCGCAGCTTCAGATGAAATTGCCGATACGTTACGCACAACCCTTAACAACAACCTCGTCGATCAACTAACAGGTAGCGTGACATTCAGTTGGGTCGAGGGCACTGGACTTGTGCCTAGCGATGGGGGAGAGATCATCCCAATTTCAAGCGATAGCTCTATTGAACTATCCAATAACGAAGGCGTGCGCGTTAACATTCTAACGAATGGCTATGGCACGTTGAGTGGAGGCAATGATTCTGCCACCTTCTCGCTCGACAGTATTTCGCTGGATGAGGTTGTGTGTGGTGGCAGCGGTTGCTTCGAAGGCGGCGAGTTCAATGGCCGCTATATCGGCGAAGACGCCTCCGCGATCATGAGCCTGATCGAAGCCTGGGGAGAACAAACCGGGAACTACAGCGGCACCGGTGTGTTCGAGCGCTAATATTCACTTCTCCGTATGCGTCCAGACGCCGTCCCAGCTTTCGGGGGGCGGCTCTGCCTTGAAGTGTTCGATACGCGCAAGATACATCTTTGTAGGCGGGTCTTCCGAGTCAAGCGCTTGGAAGGCCCGCTCGGCGGCGACAAAATCCGCCATTTGGTAGTGCTCCAACGCTTGCTCGAACGCGTCATGCCACTCGCGCTTCTCTTCTGAGAGTGCGTCCCGACGACCTAGCGGCTCTAGAATCCACAGCGGTGTGCTGCGGCCTTTAACGCGCACTTTATCCAGGCGGCGGTAACACCAGTTCGCTGCCTGCTCGGCAGTAGTGTCGCTGACGATGACGCTCACGCCATATGTCTTGGTCAACCCCTCCAGGCGTGAGCCGAGATTCACGTTATCGCCCATTACCGTGTAAGCCATACGGAAACTGGACCCCATATTGCCCACGCTCATGAGCCCGGTATTCAGCCCTACCCCCATCGCCAGTGCCGGTTTCCCTTCCGCGGTAAACTCAGCATTGATAGCGCCTAGCGCATCTAGCATCGCAAAGGCTCCCTCAAGCGCGTGTTCGGCGTGGGCATCATCGTGAAGCGGGGCGCCCCAGAAGGCCATGATGGCATCGCCCATGTACTTGTCGATGGTGCCGTTGTATTGATGGATCGCTCCGGTCAGCGGCGTCAGCAGCCGGTTCATCACCTCGGTCAGTTCCGACGGGGGTATGGATTCGGAAAAAGCGGTGAACCCGCGCACATCCGAGAACAGCACCGTCAGTTCTCGCTCCTCACCGTCAAGACCGAAGCTCTCCCCGCTGTCGACCATCTCCTCGACCAGTTCAGCGGGAACATACTGGCCAAAGCGCTCGGCGACCCAACGTTTCTGCTGCGTTTCGCGTAGAAAGTTCATCGCCAGGTGCCACAGCATCTGTATCACCAGCAACATGAGTAGCCCCGCGATGGGCAACACGAACCCCCGATGCCACGCCCAAAGATTGCCGCCTACCGCTGTGGCCAGCAGTGCACCACTCACCACTAGCAACAACGGCGCATTCAAGCGGGGCAAGAGCAGTATCATGAACAGGCCTAACGCGGTGAGGCTGACCAACTCGAACCCCAATACCCAAGGCGGCTGCGCCTTGATGCTCTGGTGCAGCATCCCGGCAAGCAGGCTCAGGTTGATCTCCGGGCCGGGATACACCGCGCCGACCGGCGTCGAGCGCAAATCCATCAGCCCCGGTGCGGAGGCGCCGAGTATCAGCGTTTTGCCCGCCAGCGCGTCCGGTTCCAGGCGTCCTTCGAGTACATCCACTGCAGAGATATAATCGAAGTGTCCACGCGGTCCGTACCAGGGCACCAGCGCCGCACCTCGACCATCGACAGGAATTTCAAAGCCGCCGACATCCAGGGCCTCCAACTGCATGAATCCAGGAGAAAGGGCATCCGCGCCCTCTCCAATCAGCGGCGTGATTGTCGGCTGGCCGAGCATGACGAGCAGCATCGCCAGCGGTAGATTGGGATACAGCTCCCCCTCCCAGCGTTGCAACATCGGCACACGGCGAAACACACCGTCGTCATCAACGCGGGGATTATCAAAGAAGCCGGCACCCAAGGCGTTTTGCTGCAAAATAGCCAAGTTAGCGGTATAGCGTTCGGGCGCGGGAAAGAGAAGAGGCTCGGATTCTGAAACGCTAGCGGGTATGGGCAACTGCCCTACCGAGGTGGGATCGCCGAGCTGACGCGACGCTTGGAAATAGTAGCCCAGCACCACCGGATGGTTCGCCAATGTATTGGCCAACTGCTCGTCGCCGTCAATGGGCGGGGGCAGAACGGATAACTGCGGGTAGTCGCGGGCGAGCTTCTCCCAGTGCTGCTTCCAAAGCGCTGTCTCGGGCTCGGCAAACACGACATCGATACCCAAAAGGCCGGCATCGTATTCAGTGAATAGTGTTTCCACCAGCTCCGCCACGGTCGCCCGTGGCCATGGCCATTGCCCTATCTCATACAGGCTTCGCTCATCGATATCGATAATCGCCAGCGAGGTATCAGCCTGTTCACTGAGCGTGGTGCGCACCTTCAGGTCATACGCCTGCCACTCCAGGCGTTCCAGCATGGGGAACGGCACCCACCCCACCTTCACTGTCAGCAGCAGTAGCAAGATACACAAGCCGCCACCGTACTGAAGCCAGCGCCAATAGCGGCCTTTTTGAGAAGAGTGTATTGCCAAGCCCACGGCTCCCTTGCTTGAGTGAGCTTATGAATACCTAAACGAAACGACCCAGCCCGACCGCCTCGCGCAAGCGCTCCATGGTCGAATTCGCTTCGGCCCGGGCGCGCTCGGCCCCTTTGCGTAATACCGCTTCTATATGGCCGGGGTCTTCCATCAGCGCGTTGTAGCGCTCGCGCGGTTCACGCAGATGTTCGTTCAAATACTCGAAGACATGGTCCTTGGCGACGCCCCAGCCGATGCCGTTCTTGTACTCCGACCGCATGGCAGCGGTTTCCTCGGCGGTGGCGAACGCGGAGTAGATCTGGAACAGCGTGCAGCTATCCGGGTCCTTCGGTTCGCCCGGTTCCAGCGAGTTGGTCTTGATCTTGCGCACCAGCTTCTGCAATTTCTTTTCCGAGACGAACAACGGGATGGTGTTGTTATAGCTCTTGGACATCTTGCGCCCGTCCAGGCCGCCCAGCACTTCAACCTTCTCGTCCACCACCGCTTCGGGCAGGGTAAAGTATTGGCCTTTGTAGAGATGGTTGAATCGACCGGCAATATCGCGGGCCATCTCGATATGCTGGATCTGATCGCGCCCCACCGGCACCTTGTTGGCGTTGAACATCAGGATATCCGCCGCCATCAACACCGGGTAGCCGAACAGGCCCATGGTGATGCCCTTGTCGGGGTCCTGGTTGCCCGCGTCTTCGTTCTCCGCCACCGCCGCCTTGTAGGCGTGAGCCCGGTTCATCAGCCCCTTGGCGCAAACGCAGGAGAGCATCCAGGTCAGCTCGGGAATTTCGAGAATATCCGACTGGCGGTAGAAAATGGCGTTATCGGTATCCAGCCCCAGCGCCAGCCAGGTCGCGGCGATTTCCAGGCGGGACTCCTGCACACGCTTGGGCTCCTGGCACTTGATCAGCGCGTGATAATCCGCCAGAAAATAGAACGATTGGACGTTGGGATCCTGGCTGGCCTCGATGGCCGGCTTGATCGCCCCGACGTAATTGCCGAGATGGGGTGTACCGGTGGTGGTGATACCGGTCAGGACGCGAGTTTTGGTAGTTTTGGGCATTTAGATCAAAGCTCATAAATAAAAAGCATGGTAATCGAAATAGTTCAACAGACCAACAAGCAGTGCTAATACCAAACTAGCCTCGGACCACTACCGCCCCCTTCTGATACGTTTGCTTTGCCATCAAAGTCAACTTCATCAACAGCCGCTATTCCCCCTACGACATTCGATCTTCCATCAAATCTCACATCTCGGCCTGACCATAAATTTCCAGTGAGTATATTATTACCAAATCCCTTAATCAAAATATCGCCTCGGGCAATAAAATTAATCTTAATATTATTTTTTATATTGGCATTCCTTACATCACCACCTTCGTATTTAATTTCACCGTTATTATAATTTTCTTTTCCTGCCACAATCACGGTCATACCGTCTAAATTTTCTAAGCTTCCTGTAAACTCCGCCTCTCTACATAGCACATATTTCATATTGACTGTTCTGGTAAAATTACCATCGCACCTCTCTACAACCTCTTCTTTAGGAATATTACCACTTTCATAATTAGCAATAAAACTATCAATAGCGGCATCAGGACGTGGTACATTACCTTTACCTACCACCTCGCAGCTTTCAACTGAATCTCTATCTTTTTTTCCACAACTCTCTTCGCCTTCTCCTGCAACAACACTCTTTCCCTCATAAGGTTTCAAGTCAGAAAAAATATCGTCTAAGCCATCTCCTCTTAACTTACCAACAACAATAAAGCTACTGACGACCGGGTTGTCAGGCTCACCTACAAAGCCTTCTACAATGTAGACGGTAGCAAGATCACTCTTTGAAAAACAAACATCAAATCGCGCCTTAAAATCATCGGAAGTTACCCAACTTCTCCTCTCATCAATTGAAACCTCTTTTTTTTCACTGCAGAAAACACCACTACTTCCTTCTACAAAATCATTTGCCAATAAAGCTGCCTGCTGTTCCGCATTCATTTGTGCCTCGACAGACGCACGATAATTCCCCGCCAGCCGCTCATCAATCAGCGCGGAGTTCATACTAGAAACACCAATCATCATTGCTCCGGTAAGCAGAGCAAGAACGATAACGAGTGCGGCGCCTTGTTGTTGTTTCATCAGTTCCTATCCGCCTCTTGGATATGCTCTAGAATCCCCATCTCCTTGAATTTCTCATACATTGAAAATTCATAGCCGGGCACGGAAAGAAGGTCCAGCATATTCCAATTACTGGTTATATTACTTTTCCCATTCACAGTGACATCTTTTCCTGAAATCACCACTCCTTCAAAATTCACACCATCAGCATGTAAATGGACACCTTCACCACTCCATATAATCCCACTAAAATTGGCACCAGTGTTACTTCCGTGAAAATTTATAGCTCTTCTAGCCACAACAACAAGATTATTGACAGATACATTTCCATTCTGATTTATGTCAACTCCGGTTTCAGCAATTACAATTTTATTATCCATCCCATCGACATTAAATTTTAGATGTTCTCCTTCACAATAGATTATTGTTTTTTTAGATGCAGCCATCTCAGATGAATTACAAGTATCTTCGACATCATCCATCATAGTATTTCTCAATCCATTAACATATCCTGGAGAGCTATTATTTCCAATATAGGGATTAGGCATTTTTCCACTACCTAAATCCCCACTAATTGTGCTTTTTTCTTGCAATTTTTTATTATCAATATTGCCTACTCCCTCGCCCGCTATAACCACATCTCCTGTCCCCACTTTGTATTGTTCTTTTGGGGATACGGGAGGAGCTGGGAGAATTGGGGATCCTGAGACAAGTGCTTGGTTACGAGACATAACATGAAAAGAAAGTGTTTCCACCCCCTCATCATCATCATTACGCTCAAAATCCAGCGTAAAGCGATGATAACCGACTAAAGTTTTTTCATCACCCACTTCCACATCGCTAATAAACCTACCTTTATCACACTTACCTTCATACTGTGCCAATCCTCCAACTATAGGTTGCGAATTAGAGTTTTTATCAAAAATAGAGCACTCTGTATTTCCATCACTATCCTTAGTTTCTTCCAATTTGTATCTCCCCTCTCCCTCTCCCTTACGATACTCATCAACTAATGTATTTGCCGCAAAAATCACCGTTTCCTGCTTGCGGCTCAACTCATTCACTTTCTGGAAGGTTTGGAATGTGGTAAGAAAAAGGGATCCAGCGCCGAGGATAATAATGGAGCCAATCACCATGGCGACCATCAGTTCAACGAGTGTAAAGCCTTTTTGTCGGTGCATTGACATCGCAAGCCTCACAAATTGGGTAAGCGGAAGTTATAAGTAAAAGGGTCATAACCATCTTGCATATCAATTTCGATAAGAAACTCGCACGGCCCCAATTCTGGATACTCACTTGGGTAATTCGTGCTATTTTCATCGTAAATTGTGCCCATGAATTCACGCAGTGGCGTAGCCGCTTCTTGAGCTTCACTACCAAACCAATAGGTTTCCCAGCCGGGATTATCTGTATCGCCTTGTATAGTGACTGCGTTATTTATATCAATATTAGAGCATTCCTTTCCTAATCCCAACTGCGCCCACAACCTCTCCTGCGCATCAACCGCAGCAAGCGTCGCTACCGAATGCTGGTAACCGGCTGTAGCGCTTTGCAGTGCTTTTAACTGCATTGCTGCTACACCTATCAAGCCAAAGGACAGGATCACAAGAGCAACCAGTGCTTCTATCAGGCTAAAGCCTCGCTGACGCCTCATGATTCAGTCTCCTTTTTACGGATACTGCCCGTGGTGCGAAACACTAACGTTACCGGTTCAATCGCGGCGTTATCGCGTTGTGAACTGATGGTGATTTCGCAAGGTGAGCCACAATCGCTGACTTCCGCATCGCCGAGCATTTTAAATATCAGCGTAAACTCATTTTCCGGTGAAGATACATTAGCCGCTTGCCCGATACGCAAGACTTCATTATCTCGCTCTACCCAATAGCACCACCCTGAGTAGCGATACTGGTTATCCTCTTCGACTTCATTCTTTCTGCATGCTTCAGGCCGCCGTGTTGAATTAAAAGAAGCTGGAGGTGAGAAAATCACTTCGGTAACATGCCGTTGCTTGATGGCTTCACTACGAGCCAAACTCAACACCGAGATCATCTCGTTGACGTCACTGGCAAGTTGCTGACGGGCGAGGAAGGTAGAGAAGGCGGGGACGGCCACCGTGGCGAGTATCGCCGCGATGGCCAGGGTAATCAGCAGTTCAACGAGAGTGAAGCCACGCGGGACCATAAGCTACCAGCACTCTTTGGGTGAGCGTTCGCCAAGTGCATTGATACTGATACCATCCTCGCCACACCCATCGCTTTTACCATTACTCGCAAGCGTGGCAGTCACGGTGTAGCCCCCATCATCGCTCTCATGCGTCACCGTTAGGTTATAGTCTTCTTTAGGTGACTCTGTAGCAATTCCACAATCGCTAGTTGCATCGGAAGAGGTTGGATAAGAATAAGTACGGGTATAGCAACGCTCCAAATCAGAAGCTGCCTGCATTAGTCCTGCATGCGCATCGCTGCGTGTCGAGCGCTCCACATACCGCGTGTAGCTGGGGTAGGCGATGGTGGCGATGATGCCGATGATGACCACGACGATCATCAGTTCGATCAAGGTAAAGCCGCGCTGGCCGCTCCGGGAGGAACGGCTTGGAATGGCAGGATGAAAAAAGTAAGTCACGCGGCAGCTCTCCTGTACCAGATTGCTCATACCGTTTCAGTATGTCGCAAACTCGTACACTTTGCATCAGCTGCTGGCGATCACCCGTTGACGTAGCTCACTCGGCATGGAAAATGTGATGGTTTCCTCACGGCCGACCAGCTCTTCCGGCACGCTGGCACCCAGGGATTGCAGGCGCTCGACCACACCTTTCACCAGGACTTCCGGCGCGCTGGCACCTGCGGTGATGCCAATGCGAGCCACGCCTTCCAGCCAGCCCGCTTCTATCTGCTCGGCGTTATCGACCAGGTAAGCCGGGGTGCCCATGCGCTCGGAAAGCTCGCGCAAGCGGTTGGAGTTGGAACTATTCGGGCTGCCTACCACCAGGACCAGGTCGCTATCGGCGGCAAGCTCGCGCACCGCGTCCTGGCGATTCTGGGTGGCGTAGCAGATATCGTCCTTGCGCGGCCCCTGGATCTGCGGGAATTTTTCGCGCAGGGCGTCGATCACCTTGGCGGTATCGTCCATGGAGAGCGTAGTCTGAGTGACGAACGCCAGCTGCGAGGGGTCGTTGACTTCAAGCGTGGCCACGTCGTCTTCGTTCTCGACCAGATAGATATGCCCGCCGTGAGACGTATCGTAACGGCCCATGGTGCCCTCAACCTCGGGGTGCCCGGCATGGCCGATCAACACGCATTCCTGGCCGCGCTTGGCATAGCGCAGCACTTCCAGGTGAACCTTGGTGACCAGCGGGCAGGTGGCATCGAACACCTTCAGGCCGCGCTGTTCGGCTTCTTTCTGCACCGCCCGGGAAACGCCGTGGGCGGAGAAGATGACGATGACATCATCGGGAACTTCATGAAGTTCCTCGACGAACACGGCACCGCGCTCGCGCAGGGTTTCCACTACGAACCGGTTGTGAACCACTTCATGGCGCACATAGATGGGCGGGCCGAACACATCCAGGGCGCGGTTGACGATCTCGATCGCCCGGTCCACACCGGCGCAGAAGCCACGCGGATTGGCGAGCTTGATCTGCACCGGCGGCTGCGCGGTCGAAGTGTCTAGAGGCGTTTGCATAAAGAAGCCTTGCCTTGATGCGTCACGGCATCGCTTTGGGGTTCTCGGAAAGTGTAGTGCCGTCGACTCAATGCGTCAGGGCCGGCGTGATATCGAGGATTTCCACATCGAAGGTCAGGGTACGTCCCGCCAACGGATGGTTGAAGTCGACCTCGACCCGTTCGCCGTCGATCGACTTCACCACACCGGGCAGCTCCGCTCCCGCCTTGTCGGCGAAGGACATCACCATGCCGACTTCGGGCGTCTCGTCGCCGAAATCCTCGAGCTTGAGCAGCTGGATATTCTGCTCATTATGCTGGCCGAAGGCATGCTCCGGCGCGATGGTGAACCGTTCGGATTCCCCTTTGCGCAAGCCTTTCAGCGGGTTCTCGAATCCCGGCGGAAGGTTGCCGTCACCGAACTGGAACGTGGCGGGGGCTTTTTCCCGAGTGGAGTCTACCACCGTGCCGTCCTCCAGCAACAAGGTGAAATGCAGGGTGATCTCCATGCCTTCATCTACTTGGTAATCGGTCATCGCTGTACCCATCGCGTGCTTGAATGAAAGTCCTTCGAGGCCGCTGTTGAAACGCCCTCACGGTAGTCGTCAGGATAATGCTCGTTTACGCCGGCGCTCGCCGAAGATCGATTCCCAGATCAAGCCGATCGCGCCCAAGGTAATACCGATATCCGCCACGTTGAACGCCGGGTAGTACCAGCCGGCCACATGGAAGGAGAGAAAATCCACCACATAGCCATGGACCAGGCGGTCGTACAGGTTGCCCAATGCCCCCCCGATGATCAGCGCAAGCGAAGCACCCAACCATGTCTCGTCCGCCTTCAGCCGTTTCATCCAGACGGTCAGGCCGACGGTGGCGCCGATGGCGACCAGGGCGAAGAACCAGCGCTGCCAACCGGGATGCGTCGCCAGAAAACTAAATGCGGCCCCGGTGTTATGCAGCAGCGTCAGGTTGAAAAACGGCAACACCTCAACGGGGCGCGCATAATCCAACATGGCGGTCGCGGCGTATTTCGTGGCCAGGTCCAGCACGACGACCGCCAACGCCAGCCACAGCCAACGCAGCGGTTGATGCATGGGAGCCGGGGCGATTTCCGGCTCCTGAGCCTGCTTAGGCATAGTGACGCGTCTCTCCTTCGCCTTCCGGCAGGTTGCTCACGCAACGCCCGCATAGATCGGGATAGTCGGCGTGGCGTCCCACATCCTCGCGGTGGTGCCAGCAGCGTTCGCACTTGTGGTGCGGGCTTGCCGTTACGGCAACTTTGAGGCCTTGCAGTTCCGTGGCTTCGGCATCGCCGCCCTGCTCCAGCGGCGCCAGCCGTACCTCGCTGGTGAGCATCACGAAGCGCAGCTCCTCGCCCAGCTTGGCCAAGGTGGCCTTGAGCTGAGTATCGACGAAAAGCGTCACCTCGGCGGCCAGGCTGCCCTTGATCACCTTGGCGTTACGGGCGTCTTCCAGGCACTTGTTGACCGCCTGCTTGACTTCCAGCACCTGCTCCCAGAAGTCGCGGCCCATGTCGGCATCATTCGCCAGGGTGCCCAGGCCGGAATAGTAGGTTTCCAGCAGAACACTGTCGCCGCGCTCGCCGGGGATATGCTCGTAGATCTCTTCGGCGGTGAAGCTCAGAATCGGCGCCACCCAGCGTGCCAGCGCCTCGACCACCTGATAGAGCGCGGTCTGGGCACTACGGCGCGCCAGCGAGTCGCTCTGGGTGGTGTATTGGCGATCCTTGATCACGTCCAGGTAGAAGCCGCCCAGCTCGCGGGCGCAGAAGCCGTGAACCTGCTGGTAAACATCGAGGAAGCGATACTCCTCATAGGCCTTCTCGATACGCTGCTGCAACTGCATGGCACGGTCGACGACCCACTGGTCCAACGCCAGCATGTCGCCGAAGGCCACCTGGTCGCGCGCGGGATCGAAGCCGTTGAGGTTGGAAAGCAGGAATCGCGCCGTATTGCGGATACGACGATAGACATCGGCGGTACGCTTGAGGATCTCGTCGGACACCGCCATTTCACCGGAATAATCGGTGGAGGCCACCCACAGGCGCAGGATGTCGGCGCCCAGCTTGTCCATTACCTCCTGAGGCGCTACCACATTGCCCATCGACTTGGACATCTTGCGGCCCTGGGCATCCACGGTGAAGCCATGAGTCAACAGGCCACGGTACGGCGGATGGCCGTCGATCGCCGAGCCGGTCAGCAGCGACGAGTGGAACCAGCCCCGGTGCTGGTCGGAGCCTTCCAGGTAAAGGTCGGCACGCGGGCCGGATTCATGGCCGTGCGGGTGCGAGCCGCGCAGCACATGACGATGCGTGGTGCCCGAGTCGAACCACACGTCCAGAGTATCGGTGACCTTCTCGAAATCGGCGGCTTCGGCGCCCAGAAGCTCCGCCGGATCGAGGCGGAACCAGGCGTCGATGCCCGCGGACTCGACCTGCTTGGCGACGTCTTCCATCAGCTCCACGGTGCGCGGATGCAGCTCACCGGTCTGCTTGTGCAGGAAGAAGGGGATCGGCACGCCCCAGTTGCGCTGACGCGAGATGCACCAGTCGGGACGGTTGGCGATCATCGAATGCAGGCGCGCCTGCCCCCAGGCGGGGGTGAAGTGCGTCGCCTCGATACCGGCAAGCGCCCGTTCGCGCAGGGTCTTGCCATCCTTTCCCGCCACGTCCATGCCTACGAACCACTGCGCGGTGGCGCGGTAGATCACCGGCGTCTTGTGCCGCCAGCAGTGCATGTAGCTATGGGTGATGGGGATATGCGCCATCAGCGCGCCCACTTCCTGCAACTTCTCGACGATCTGCGAATTGGCCTTCCAGATCATCTGGCCGCCGAAAAACGGCAGACTATCGACATACACGCCGTTGCCTTGCACCGGGCTTTCGATCTCGTCGAAACTCATGCCGTGTTCGCGGCAGGTGATGAAGTCATCCATGCCGTAGGCGGGCGCCGAATGAACGATACCGGTGCTGCCCACTTCCGCTTCCACGTAGTCCGCCAGGTAGACCGGCGAGAGGCGGTCATAGAACGGATGGCGAAAGCGGATCAGATCCAGACTCTCGCCCCTGGCGGTCGCGACGATCTCGCCCTGCTTGCCGAAACGCTCCAGACAGCTTTCGACCAGATCTTCGGCCAGCAGCAGCAGGCGCTCGCCCACGTCCACCAGAGCGTAGTTGAACTCCGGATGCACATTGAGCGCCTGGTTGGCGGGAATCGTCCATGGTGTGGTGGTCCAGATCACCACGGCGGCGGGCTTGGAAAGCGTATCCAGGCCGAAGGCGGCGGCGAGCTTGTCGGCGTCTTCCACCGGGAAGGCGACATCGATGGCATCGGACTTCTTGTCCTGGTACTCCACTTCGGCCTCGGCCAGTGCGGAGCCGCAATCGAAGCACCAATTCACCGGCTTGAGTCCCTTGAAGACATAACCGGCGTCGACCATGTCGGCCAGAGCACGGATCTCGCCGGCTTCGTTGGCGTAGTCCATGGTGCGATACGGGTGATCCCAATCGCCGATGATGCCCAGGCGCACGAAATCGGCCAGCTGGGTTTCGATCTGGGCCCCGGCATACTCGCGGCACAGGGCGCGCGCCTTTTCCGGCTCCAGGTGCTTGCCGTGGGTGGTTTCGACCTTGTGCTCGATCGGCAGCCCATGGCAGTCCCAGCCCGGTACGTAAGGCGCATCATACCCGGCCAGGTTCTTGGACTTGACGATGATGTCCTTGAGAATCTTGTTGACGGCGTGACCGATATGAATGCTGCCGTTGGCGTAGGGAGGGCCATCGTGCAGCACGAACAGCGGCTTTCCCGCACGCTCTTCGCGCAGGCGCTGGTACAGGTTCTTGTCCTGCCACTCGGAGACGCGACCCGGCTCACGCTTGGGCAGCATGCCGCGCATGGGGAAATCGGTTTCAGGCAGGTTCAGCGTGTGCTTGTAATCCATAGTCCGGTCAGCCGTCGTTATGATCGGCGGAGCGTCCCGCCGAAGAAGAGTCAGAAGAAGAAGAGCCAGAATCAGTCGAAATGGAATCAGAAGAAATAGTACCGGACGACGCTACCGCATCACGCCCCAACGGTGCGGATGCCAGCGGTAGAGAACCGTCAAGCGAGCGACACGCGCCAACCTTGTCATTCGCGCCGGTAAAATCCTGCAGGTAGCGCCGCGCCCGGGCCTGATCCTTGTGTATCTGTTGCTTGAGCGCCTCGATATCGTCGAACTTTATCTCGCCCCGCAGCCTGGCGCAGGGATATACCTTGAGCCGCTGGCCGTAGAGATTCCCATCGAAATCGAAGAGATGCACCTCGAGGGTGGGTCGTTTCGAGCCCACCGTGGGTCGCCAGCCGACATTGGCCACGCCGCTATAGCATTCGTCTCCCGGCAACTGTGCCACGACGGCGTAGACCCCGTGCAGCGTCTGCGGCTGGGGCAGCAGCGGCAGGTTGGCGGTCGGCACGCCGATGGTGCGGCCCAGTTGCTGGTCGCGCACCACTCGCCCCTGCACGGCATAAGGACGGCCCAGCAGGCGCGCCGCCGCTTCGAAGTTTCCGCTGGCGAGCATGGTACGCACGCGGCTACTGGAAACGCGCTCATCATCCAGGGTGAAGGTACGGGTGTGCTCCACGCCGAAGCCCGCTTCACGCCCTACCGCTTCCAGCAGGGTGAAATCCCCGCGCCGGTCGCAGCCGAAGCGGAAATCGTCGCCGACCACCAGGTGCTTGACGCCCAGGCCTTCGATCAATACCTGATCGATGAACTCCCGCGCCGTCAGGCTGCGCAAGGCGTCGTTGAATGGTAAGCAGAGGACCTGCTCGGCGCCGTGGGTCATCAGCAGGCGAACCTTTTCGCGCAGGCGGCTGAGCCGGGGCGGCGCCTGGTCGCCGGCGAAGAATTCGCGAGGCTGCGGCTCGAACACCACCACCGTCAGCGGTACACCAAGGCGCGCCGCATGTTCACGACACTGCTGCAGGATCGCCTGATGGCCACGATGGACGCCATCGAAATTGCCGATGGTGGCCACGCAGCCGCGATGCGATTCACGCAGATTGTGCAATCCTCGAATGACGCGCATGAAACCCCTAAAGCCCGGTTAAGGTAGGCCCGAAAGACCCCCGATTATAACGAAGTCCCCGCTGACTGGCAGCCGCCACGGCGACAAAGGCTCAGCCGGCAATGCGGAAGTGACGCAACCGCAGGCCGAAAGCTGCCAGCCAGGCGAAATAACTGCCCGCACCGACGCCCACCAGCAAGCTGATCCAGCCGATGCGTTGCCACAACTCCCAGCCGAGCCACTCGTTCCAGCCCGGCGATAGCCACCACAGCGCCAGTCCCATGATGGTACACCCCCCCAGCAGCTGCACGGCGTAGCGACGCCATCCCGGCTGGAACACCAGCACCTCCTGCTTGCGCAGTAGATACGCCAGCAAGCCGGCATTGAGAAAGGCGGAGAGCGCGGTCGCCAAGGCCAGGCCCGCATGCGCCAAGGGCCAGATAAGCAGCAGATTGAAGACCATATTGGCGACCATGGCGATAATCCCCACCTTCACCGGCGTCTTGGTATCCTGGCGGGCGAAGAACCCCGGCGCCAGCACCTTGATCAACATGAACGCCACAAGCCCGAAGGAGTAGGCGCGCAAGCTCATCGCGGCCATGTTGATATCGTGCTCGGTCATGGCGCCATAGTGGAACAGCGTGATCAACAGCGGCTCGGCGAGAATGGCCAGGGCCAGCGCCGCCGGCAGGCCGAGCAGCAGGACCATGCGAATCGCCCAATCGAGCATGGCGGCAAAATGCTCGCGGGACTGCGAGGCGTGACGCTTTGACAGCGCCGGCAGGATCACGGTCCCTATCGCCACCCCGAATACGCCCAGGGGAAGCTCCACCAGGCGGTCCGAGTAGTACAGCCAGGAAACACTGCCCGCCGTCAGCAGGGACGCCAGAATGGTATCGAGCAGTAGATTGATCTGCGATACCGAGACGCCGAACAGCGCCGGCGCCATCAGCTTGAGAATACGCCTGACCCCATCGTGGGCGAAGTTGGGCCAGGGCGTGGGCATCAAGCCCAGGCGCATCAGAAACGGCACCTGGAACGCCAGTTGCGCCGCACCGGCGATCAACACACCCCATGCCAGTGCCATGGCCGGCTCTTCCATCAATGGCATCAACAGCAACGCCGCGCCGATCAGGGAGAGATTCAGCAGCACCGGAGTGAAGGCCGGCACGGCAAAACGGTTCCAGGTATTGAGTACACTGCCGGAAAACGCGGTCAGCGAAATCAGCAGCAGGTAGGGAAACGTCAGCCGCAGCATGTCGGCGGTCAGCGCCAGCTTTTCCGGGTCACGGCCGAATCCCGGGGCGAACACCCAGACAAGCCATGGCGCCCCCAGCATGGCCACGGCGGTAATCAGCGCCAGTACCGCCGTCAAGCTGCCTGCCACGGCATTCAGCAGCTCTTGAATCTCCTTCTTGCTGCGCTGGGTCGAATACTCCGACAGCACCGGCACGAACGCCTGATTGAAGGCACCTTCGGCAAACAGACGACGCAGGAAATTGGGAATCTTGAAGGCGACGAAAAAGGCGTCCGCCCCGCTCCCCGCCCCCAGAAAAGCGGCCACGATCACATCCCGGGCCAGCCCCATCACCCGGGAAAGCATGGTCATTGCACTGACTACAAGCCCCGAGCTCATCAAGCCGCGCCGTGGTGGCGGCGAGGAGGGCTCGGGCTTGGAAGTTTTCGACATCGTCGGTGTGGCTGTCATGGCATCATCCAGACACAAAAAAACCGGCCGCAGCCGGTTTTTTGTGGCGCCTGCCGGCTTACGCCGCCAGTGCCTTGATGCGCTTATTCAAGCGGCTTTTCAGGCGCGCGGCTTTCTTCTTAGAAAGCACGTCCTTGTCAGCGATGCGGTCGATCACCGGCTGAGCGGTCTTGAACTCCGCCATTGCCGCGGCGTGGTCGCCGGTGTTGATCGCCTTGATCACGCGCTTGATATAAGTGCGGACCATGCTGCGCTGGCTGGATTTCAGGACGCGACGTTGTTCGGCCTGGCGGGCGCGCTTGCGAGCTTGCTTGCTGTTCGCCACTGGGTATCTCCTTGGAGAATAAAGGTTGCCGCTTACGACAACGGATTAACTGTCTACAGCCGCCATTGGCGACGTTTCCATAAATAACCGAGAAATCTGATCGACACCTTGCTACTCAGGTAGCCGGTCAATCAAATGGTGCAACAGGCGCATCTTTTTGGCCGCCTGTCCACGGGTATTGTCTGAGAGGATGGCGTAGTCTATCACGCGCTTTCTCCCCTTGCCAGCATTGGATGGTGCATGCAAGGGCGACTACAACACCACCAGATTGTCGCGATGAATCAGCTCGGGCGCCTCGACATAGCCCAGGATGGCGGCGATCTGATGGCTCGGCTGGCCCAGCAGACGCCCGGCTTCCTCGGCGCCGTAGTTGACCAGACCCTTGGCTACTCTGGCCCCCTGCTCATCCACGCAAAGCACCATGTCGCCACGGCGGAACTCGCCGCTGACCGCCTTGACGCCGACGGGAAGCAGGCTCGAGCCCTGGCTGCGCAATACCTTGACCGCCCCGGCATCCAGGGTCAACGTACCGCGACTCTGCAGCTGCCCCGCCAGCCACCGCTTGCGGGCCGCCATCGGCGCCTGCTCGGGACGCAGCAGCGTACCCAGCGCTTCCCCTGCCATAATGCGGTTGATAGCGTCAGGCTGGCGGCCGCTGGCGATCACCGTGACCGCCCCCGAACGCGCCGCCAGCCTGGCCGCCTGCACCTTGGTACTCATGCCGCCCCGCCCCAGCGCACCGCCGCCACCGGCCACCGCGGCAAGCGCCGGGTCATCGGCGTCGCCTTCGGCGATCAGCTTGGCGTGCGGGTCGTGGCGCGGATCGGCATCGAACAGGCCCTCCTGGTCGGTCAGGATCACCAGCGCATCCGCTTCGAGCAGGTTGGCGACCAGGGCGCCCAGAGTATCGTTGTCGCCGAAGCGAATCTCATCGGTCACCACGGTGTCGTTTTCGTTGATCACCGGCACCACACGCAGGCCCACCAAGGTGCGCAAGGCGGAGAGGGCATTGAGATACCGCTTACGGTTGGAGAGGTCATCGTGGGTCAGCAACACCTGAGCGGTGACCAGGCCGTGGCGAGCAAAATGCTGCTCGTAGCACTGGGTCAAGCCGTTCTGCCCCACCGCGGCGGCGGCCTGGAGTTCATGCACGGCGCCGGGCCTTGTGTGCCAACCCAGGCGCACCATACCCGCGGCCACGGCACCGGACGATACCAGCAGAACTTCAACGCCTTGGCGGTGCAGCTCGGCGATCTGGTCGACCCAGCCGCCGATCGCCGCTTCATCGAGCCCGCGTCCGTCGTTGGTCAAAAGCGCGCTGCCGATCTTGATAACGACACGGCGCGCACCGCTCAGCGCATCGCGGCCCAGAATCTGGTCTTTGCTCACCTCTCGACTCCCCTTCAAAGCTGCAATCTCCTAACTTGAGACACTGCGCGAGCGATGGCCAGACTAGGCAAACCCTTGACGAAAGAGCGGAGTTTGCTGTTGCAAATGAGCATCTTGAGCCAAGGTTTAACGACGTATGGCCGAGCGCAGCCAGTGTCACCTAGGGAGCGTATTCGATCTCGACATCATAATCGTCGTCATCGAAATCATCATCGTCGTCTTCATCGACCTTCTTGCGCCGGCGACCCAGACGCGCTTCGGTACGTGCTACAGCTTCTTCTTCCATGCGCGCCCGCATTTCCTGCTCGCGTGCCCGTGCTTCTTCGTCCTCATGCTCCAGGCGCTGCTGCTCGGTCAGCCAGCGATGCACGGCTTGCACCAGGGCCTGGGTACCTTCATTGCTGATCGCCGAGATATGGAACACCGGCCCCTGCCAGTCCAGGCGCTGGACGATTTCATCGATGACCGCCTGGCGCTCCGTCGCTTCGATCAGGTCGAGCTTGTTGAGCACCAGCCAGCGAGGCAGCTCGGCAAGGGTCGGCGAGAACTGCCCTAGCTCGTGGATAATCGCCTCGGCGGCCTCGACCGGGTCTGTCTCGTCGAACGGCGCCACGTCCACCACATGCAGCAGCAGGCGGGTACGGGTCAGGTGCTTGAGAAAGCGTAACCCCAACCCGGCTCCATCGGAGGCGCCTTCGATCAACCCCGGCACATCGGCCATCACGAAATGCTCGTGCAGGCCGAGCTTGACCACCCCCAGGTTGGGCACCAGCGTGGTGAAGGGGTAGTTGGCGACCTTGGGCTTGGCGGCGGAAACCGAACGGATCAGGGTCGACTTGCCGGCGTTGGGCATGCCCAGCAGGCCGACATCCGCCATGACCTTCATTTCCAGGCGCAGGTTGCGCCGGTCGCCTTCGGTGCCCGGCGTGGTCCGGCGTGGCGCGCGGTTGGTCGAGGACTTGAAGTGAATGTTACCCAGTCCCCGGCGGCCACCATCGGCGACCAGCACTACCTGGCCGATCTCGGTGACGTCGGCGATCACTTCCAGGGTATCCTCGTCGATCACCGTGGTGCCGACGGGCACCTTGACGTGCAGGTCTTCTCCCGCCTTGCCGCTCATCTGGCGTCCCATGCCGCCCTGGCCGTTCTCGGCCTTGTAAAAGCGTTGGTACTTGAAGTCGATCAAGGTATTGAGCGCGTCATCCCCGATCAGATAAACGCTGCCGCCGTGACCGCCATCGCCCCCGTCGGGACCGCCCTTGGGTACATATTTCTCACGGCGAAAGCTCAGACAGCCATTGCCGCCTTTTCCCGCCTCGACAATAATCGAGGCTTCATCGACGAACTGCATGGTTTTTTCTCCTGGCCGCTTCCGCCGCCCCGGTACAAAAGGACAAAACAGACAAAAAGGCCCCGCCAGAGCGGGGCCTTTCTTGTCACAGGTTCGAGCGTTTAAGCAGAAACGACGCTAACGAACTTGCGGTTTTTCGGACCCTTGGTCTCGAACTTGATCACGCCGTCGTTCAGCGCGAACAAGGTGTGGTCGCGGCCCAGGCCAACGCCGGTGCCGGCGTGGAAACGCGTGCCACGCTGACGCACGATGATGTTGCCCGCAGTCGCCGCCTGGCCACCGTAGAGTTTCACACCAAGGCGTTTGGATTCGGAATCGCGACCGTTACGCGTGGAGCCGGCTGCCTTCTTATGTGCCATTGCAAAATCCTCCTCTAAGGGAATCTAGCCGCTTACGCGGAAATTCCGGTAATTTTGACTTCTGTGAACCACTGACGGTGGCCCTGGCGCTTCATGCTGTGCTTGCGGCGACGGAACTTGATGATCGTCACTTTATCGCCACGGCCGTGGGAAACGACTTCAGCGGCAACCTTGGCACCGCTTACCAGCGGCGCGCCAACGTTTACGTCATCGCCGTCTGCAACCAGCAGCACTTCATCAAACTCGATCGTTTCGCCGGTAGCGACTTCGATCTTTTCGAGCTTGAGGGTCTGACCTTCCTGAACGCGATACTGCTTACCGCCGCTCTTGATAACTGCGTACATGTCTCTCTCCGGGACTGTGTGATTACCGGGCTTTCCGGCGCTCATCGGCATTCGCTCTTGATCGGCCTGCGGCGAGTGGCGCCCCTTTCGGCAACCATCTGACAGGGAGCATGATGAGTGGGTCGCGGATTATAGCGATATCGCGACGTGGCTACAACCCTATCGTCTTTTAAGTATCGTCTCGCGGGGCTTGTCATAAGCGCGTCTCCTGCTGCCGCGGTCAATACCGGGCCACCATACCTTGACGCTTCACGGGGAGGCTCATAGCATGGCTCCACCCAAGGTCGGCGCTTGCCGCCCCCACTTGACCGTGACGATGGAATTCATGCCTGCCAACGCCTCGCCTTCCTCACCGCCAGTCAGCCCTTCGCCCTCGCCGCTGCACGCCGCGGTGGCGGAAGACTTTGCCAGCGTCAATCGCACCATCATCACGCAACTGGCGTCCAAGGTGCCGCTGGTGAACACCATCGGCGAGTACATCATCGAAAGTGGTGGCAAACGGCTGCGTCCCCTTCTGGTGCTGCTTGCCGCGCGCGCCCTGGGTTACACCGGGGAAAAGCACATCACCCTGGCCACGTTGATCGAATTCATGCACACCTCGACCCTCCTGCATGATGACGTGGTCGACGAGTCGCACATGCGCCGCGGCAAGAAGACCGCCAACGACGCCTGGGGCAACGCGCCTTCGGTACTGGTCGGCGACTTTCTCTATTCGCGATCGTTCCAGATGATGGTGGATGTCGGCTCGATGCGCATCATGGCGATTCTCTCCGGCGCCACCTGCATTATCGCCGAGGGTGAAGTCCAGCAGCTGACCAACGTCGGCAACCCGGATATCAGCGAAGCCGACTACTTCGCCACCATCCAGGGCAAGACCGCCATGCTGTTCGAGGCCGCGTCCCACAGCGGCGCCGTGCTGGCCGAAGCCACACCAGAACAGGAAGTCGCCCTGCAGCATTACGGCCGCTACCTGGGGCTGGCTTTCCAGTTGATCGACGATCTGCTCGATTACCAGGGCGACGCCACGGCCATGGGCAAGAACGTGGGCGATGACCTGGCCGAAGGCAAGCCGACGCTGCCGTTGATCCACGCCATGGCCGAGGGCACACCAGAGCAGGCCAAGCTGATTCGCCAGGCAATACGCCAGGGCGGCCTGGAGCAGCTCGACGCGGTAATGGAAATCGTCAACGAAACCGGGGCCTTGGAATACACTCGCAGGCGCGCCGAAGAGATGGCGCAAAAGGCCCTGGAGCAGCTCGCCGTTCTCCCCGCCAGCCCCTATCGCGACAGCATGGCGGAGCTCGCCCACCTTGCGGTGAAGCGCACCACCTGAGCGCAAAATCCTCCGCTTGAGGCTTGAAAAACTGGCGGTGCATGCGTATGATCCGTTTCCACCAAGTGGCGACCACTTGGGCGAGACCTCGGAATATAGCTCAGCTTGGTAGAGCGCTGCCTTCGGGAGGCAGAGGTCGTAGGTTCGAATCCTGCTATTCCGACCAAGGACACTATTGAAAACGGCCACTTAGCTATCACAGCAAGTGGCCGTTTTTTTGTTGGTTTTCATGTGTCGGCAATATGTCAGCACCCGATGATGTCTTATTCTTTTTTCTTTTGTCTCACTGGTGAGACTGGTGAAAAGGTTCTCCACAATAGGGATACCCTTTTGGCTGGCGCTGGAGGGCTTTCCTTACGGCAGGCTTAGCCTTGGATGACGGTCCGCTTAGCGCTGGCGCGACCGATGCGCCCACACCGCGTCACGCCGGTGGGTGGATCAACCCAACGACGCTGACCAGAATCAGCACCGCGCCCAATACCCGGAAGAACAGTCCCGTGTCCGCTTTCAGCATATAGCGGTGGGCTCGTTCGCCCAGCAGATGACCGAGGAACGCGCACGGCAGAAGCCACAGGTGATGGATCAACTGCAGGTCCACGCCGGCGATCAGGAACGAGACCATCTTGATCACCACCAGGATGAACCACAGCACGAACATGGTATCGCGCAGTTGCTCCTTGGCCACATGAGCGGCGAATACGGCCACGATCAATGGCGCGCCGATCAGCGAAGTGCCGCTGACGTACCCACCCAGCGCAAGCAGCACGTAGTCGACGTACTTGTTTTTGCTCTTGAAAGGCCTGTTGAGCACGTAACCGATGGCATAGATGATGACGATACCGAAGATGATGCTGGTCATGACGTTAGCCGGCAGCGTCAACAACCCCACCACGCCGATCAGCTTCGGAATGATCATTATCTTCAAGGCCTTGAACAGATAGCCCCAATCGATATTGCTCTCGTCCGAGCTGGCGGCGCCCTCTTTCTGCAATTGGCGATGCCCGCTCCAGGCGATCCAGCTGGAGAAAATCAGCAGATGCACCGCGATGATGGGCAGAAACACCAGCGGCTCGTTCACCACCAGCAGCAAGAACGGCAGCGCCAGCACGGCGCCGCCAAAGCCAAGGCTGGTCCTGACGAAACCGCTCCAGGCAAAAATCAAACCGATAAGAAGATATTGGTACCAGTAGAGATCAGCCATGGTCTCGCTTATCAATAGTCATTAGAAAGAGCGGTGTCGTCGTCATACGATCGCGTGGGGAACGAAGCAGGAGGTGTCCTTGGTGATACGGCCCACATCCTCGCGCACACCCATGCCGCAGGCACGATCACCGACCACCCAGCTGCCGATCAGGGCATGGCGATCGCCGAAACGGGGCATGGGCTGGTAAGCCTGGCGAATCCACGGGCTGTCGGTATAGGGGCCGCCCACGGCTTCGCGCTCACCGGCATCGGTGATCAGTTCGATGTTGCTGCCCTCGCGGGAGAAGAACGGCTTGCGCACCCAGCCCGGCGCCATGGGCTCGCTGTTTGACGTCTCGAAGAAAGCCGGCAGCAGGCTCGGATGCCCTTCGAAATGCTCCCAGAGCAGCGGCAGGATTCCCTTGTTGGAGAGAACCGCCTTCCACGGCGGCTCGAACCAATGGGTCTGCATCAATGGGATCCGCTCGCCAAAGGCGTCGTCCGCCATCTCCTCCCACGGATAGAGCTTGAACAGCGCCCGAATCGGCTGGTTATCCAGGTCGACGAAGTAGTCGCCCCCAGGCTGGTAACCGATATCCTCCATGAAGATGAAGGGTGCCTTCAAGCCCGCCTGCACCGCCATATCCTGCAGGTAATGCACCGTGGCGCGCTCTTCGGTGTTGTCCTTAACGCAGGAGAAATGCAGTGTGGCGTCCTCGAGCCCCCGGCCGACATGAGCCATGGCGTTGATCATGCGCTCCTGGATCGAGTTGTACTGGTCGGCGTGGCGGGGGAGCAATCCCTGCTGGATGGCTTGCTCGAGCCATACCCACTGGAAGAAACCCGCCTCGTAAAGCGACGTGGGGGTGTCGTAGTTGAGCTCCAGCAACTTGGCTGGCCCGTCACCGGAATAGGCGAAGTCCATGCGTCCGTAAAGGTGTGGCTGGCCGGCCTTCCACGAATCGTGAATGCTGTCCCACATGAACTCCGGCAGGGCCAGACGCTGCATCAGGGCATTGGAGTTACATACCCGGTCCACCAGTTCCATGCACATCTCGTGCAGCGCTTCCGTGGGGGCTTCGATATCACGCTCCACCTGCTCCAGGGTGAACTGGTAGTAAGCGTCTTCCTTCCAGTAGGGTTCGCCATCGATGGTATGAAAATGAAAACCCAGCTCATGAGCCAGGTCTTTCCAGTTATGGCGTTCGGCAATATCAATTCGGAGCATGGACGATCCTGAGCATGGCGACTCCCGGCGGCGATAATTACGACCCCCAGCCACCCCTGGCTGACGAACGCGAACCGAAGCCGCTACGCTGGGTGGCTTGACGAACGATCGAGCTGCGCATGGCTTCGTTGCGCTGGGTAACCCGCTGCGTGGCCTGGTTCGAGGCGGTGTTCCAGTTACCCTGGTTCTGGCGATTGCGATACACCGGCTCCTGGTAGACACGTTCGAACGCCCGCCCGCGATTGGTGTTGGACATCATGCTGCCCACCATGTAACCCATCATCGCCGGCATGAACCAGCTGCCGGTACTACTGCCGGTGGCTACCTGGGACTGCTCTGCGGTCGGCGCGACGCAAGCACCTTCGCCATGTTCCGCCTCGCACTCCTCGAGGGAGCTGAAGCGCGGCACGGACTCCAGTGACGCTTCGTAGGCCGTCTCGCAGGCGCTGCGCGTGTATATCTCGGCGGCCACGCAATCCTCGACGCTCTGATAGCTTTCGGGATTATCGAAGCTCACGTCGGTGACATGCTCCTCGGATTGCGGCGGCGAACAGGCCGACAAGCCGAAAGCCCCCACGCCCATCATGGCCAGGGAGAGACGTGCGCTGCGCTTGCGGCGCGGCAGGTGAGCGGAGGGTTCTGTGGATGGCATGCGCATTCTCCTTACCCTGTTTTTAACTACCATGTCTTTTAACTACCCTGTCTTTAACTACCAGGTCATCGAGGCGGCGTTCAGCAGGCCCACCGAAACGGCCACGGCGGCCACCAGGATGCCGTAAGCCTGATGCCCCTCGGTGATGTGTTGGGAAAGACTTTCACCCTGGCGCCGCAGGAACAGCTTGATGCCAAAGAAAGTGGCCAGCTGCACGCCGAAGGCGATGATGCCCCAGAGCAGGAAATCCAAATAGCTTACCGAGTTTGCCATGGCACTATACAGCGGAATCGTGAACCCAAGGATCGAGCCACCATAGGCCGAGGCCGCCGCAGCGTTGCCCTCGCGAATCAGCTGCCATTCATGATGCGGGGTGATGCGGCTGTAGCAGTACATGAATGCCACCAGCAGCACGATGGCACCCAGCAGATAGGCAAAGAAGAATGGCAGGCCCTGCAGATAATGCATCATGGGACAGTTTCCCTTGGTTGTCGTTGGAACGTGTCGGTGAAGATGAAAAAGCGAATTCCAGATAAGCGACTAGAGCGCATCGATGTCCACCGAAGCCACATCGACGCCGATGTTGTGTACCACCATGAAACTTCCTTCGCCATCGTCCTCGGCGCTCAACAGCAGATACTCCAGCCTATCGGACCCGGCAATGGGGCGTTCGTAGAGCATGGCATGATGGCGAACCTGACGGGAGGCGATCGTTTCGGTGGTCATCACCTCCTCCTCGAAGAGCACCGGCGGCGACCACAGACTACCGGTATCGCCCCATACCCGCTTGAACGTACATACCTTCCCGGCCACCTGGGTCGATGAGATATCGACCTGCTGCGCACCCAGTGCATCTGCCCGCTTTTCTGCGCCGTTGACCACGGCATCGAACTCGGCGTCGGAGACATGGTCGACCCGGTAGAAGTCGAACAGCTTGTACTCCACCACCCGCCCATGCTCGATATTGGCCTGCAGCCAGGTATCGTTGTCCAGATAGAAGCGCACCAGGTGTGCGCCCTGCCCCAGGTCGACATGACCCACGGCGGCAATATGATGGTAGGTCTCGTCATCCCAGCAAAACAGGGCATCTTCGTAGGCGCGCAGACCTACCAGCTGAATCTTGACACGCCCGTCGAGACGCAGGCCCTGCATCTCGACGTGGGCCAGGGACGCGGGCAGTCCCGGCGCGATCGACCTGGCGTCAGCGGATTTTTCCTCCTTGCTGCCGCCCGCCGGGTTGGCACGAAACAGCGCCTTGAGCGTATTCAACATTTCATTCTCTCCGGCCGAAGCAAAGACCCGCCTGTGGATGATTATTCCTGCGCTGTGCCTTTTCTGGCTTTCAGGCGCGCCAGCACGTCATCGGCCTTGCGCTCGGAAGCCCCGATGCCGGCCGCTTTCAGACGGGCATCGAGTGTGCTGCCATTTTCTTCAGCCGCCATCTCGTCGGCAGCCTTCATCTGCGCCGCACTCAGTTGCTGGCGCTCCTTGATACGTTCGAGGGATTCCATGGCGCTGCCCATGGAGCTGTTCTGGCCCGAATGCCGTGCCGCCACCGCCGATTGCGCCTTCTGCGCCGATTCGGTGGCCTTGACCACGCTGACCTGCTGCTTGAGCTGGCGCAGCTGGTTCTCGGTTCCCCGAATAGCGCCACGCAGGCTTTCGATGCTGCCCGCGTACTCGTCGACGATGGCACGCTCGGCGTCCAGCTCGTCCTGCAGGGCCACGATGCGTTCGGCAACCTCCACCGCCAGCGCTTCCTCGCCCTTGTCCAGCGCCGCTTCGGCGCTTTTCTCCAGCTCGGCTATCTTGCCTTCCAGGGTCCGGACCTTATCGGTATTCAGCTGCCGCTGGGCCATCAAGCGGGTGAGTTCGGTCTTGGACTTGTTCAACTGATTTTCCGAATCACGGATCTCCTGGTCGAGAATACGCAGAGCCTGCGAGTCCACCACGGTCTGTCCCGCTTCCGTGGCCCCGCCGCGTAGTGCCGTCATGATCTTGCTCAACATAGTGTCGTTCTCACTCGTTGGTTACCCAGCATGGGCGAAATCAGGCGAAATGGGCCTGGATCAGTTCGGCGACTTCCATGGCCGCGCCGGCGGTAGCGTGAAGCTCGGCACAGATCGATTCCAGTTTGGAGTCGCCGAAGAGCTGACCATAAGCGACATAATAGTCCTCGCCATCGATCTCCATGATACCAATCGAGGCCAGGGGCAGCGCCAGACCCTGGCGCAGCAATACCTCGTTCAGCTCGACGCTGTGCTTCACACCTTTGATGGGCGCGACCGGCGTCATCGCCACCCACTCGTTCTCGCTGCGCGAAAGCGTAAGGACCAGATTGCCGTAATCGGCCAACTCCCAGATCAGCGTATCGTTGGCCTGATCCAGGGTTACCGTGGCCTGCGGCCACTCGAGCTTGCTGTCGCCGTCTGCCGCCGTGGGCTCAGTCACAAGATGATAAAGCTCGGCGGCGTTGATACCGGCGGAAGAGGCAGTAGTGGTCAAGGCAGAGGCTCCTTAATGACGAAGGATGAATCACCGTACGCCCCTGCGGGTGAAGGGTCCAGAAGCGTTACGCTGTGATTCGCTCATTCTATGACAACTGACGACGGGATCGTTCGCGCTTTTCTACCGCCCACCAGCCGGGCAGCAGCGCGCGCACGTTGGCTTGGGCGAAGCGATCATCCATCAACACTACCACGCCTTCATCCTTGGGGCCGCGAATCACCCGACCTGCCGCCTGAACCACCTTGATCATACCGGGAATGCGGTAAGTGTAATCGTCGCCTTGGCCGAAGCGCTCGGTGAGTCGTGATTTGAGCGCTTCGTTGAAGTCGTTGAACGGCGGCAAGCCCAGCGTGGCAATAAAGGCGCCGATCAAGCGGTCGCCGGGCAGGTCGATGCCCTCGGCGAAAGCGCCCCCCAGCACCGCAAAGCCGATACCCTGGCCGCCGGGGGTAAAGCGCGCCAGGAATGTCTCGCGTTCGGCCTCGGTCATCCCACGGGTCTGGCTGAAAACCGGTACGCCTGGATGCGCCTGGCGAAAACGCGCCAGCACCGCCTCGAGATAGGCAAAGCTGCTGAAAAACGCCAGATAATGGCCTGGGCTGCGCTGATACTGCTGCACCATAGCGGCCACGATAGGCTCGACGGAGGCGCCACGGTCGCGAAAGCGCGTCGAAATATCGCGACGAATCTGCACCTCCAGCTGGCGCGCGGCGAAGGGTGACGCCACTTCACGCCACACCGTATTCTCCGGCAATCCCAGTAGATTCCGGTAGTAGTGAGCGGGAGTCAACGTCGCCGAAAACAGTACGACCGAGTGGGCGGCCTTGAAACGCGGTACCAGAAAGTCGGCAGGTATCAGATTGCGCAAGCCGAGCACGGCCCGCCCGCGGCCCTGACGGGTGAGATCACACAGCGAGTGGCTGCCAAAGTGCTCCGCCAGCCGGCAGAACGCCAGCGCTTCGAACAGCAGCTCCTGAAGCTCGAGACTGGCATCCTCGGGGTGTTCCCCGAGGTGGTCAGTGATAGTGGCTCCCACCTGCTGAACCGCAGTTACCAGCTTGTCGGGCAGCGCTTCCAGCAGGCGATAGCCTGGCTTGCCGTTTTCGTCGGTCTTTTCAAGTCCCATCTCATCAAGGCCCGCCTCTTTAATCACCGTCTGCCATTGGCGGGCCATGCGGTTCAAGGGCCTCGAGAGCGCCTTGGGTGCGGTGCGGCGCAGGCGGTTGAGGCGTTGTTGATCCAGCTCCGCGCTATACATGCCGCGAGCGCGCTCCACCAGATTGTGCGCTTCATCGACCAGCACCGCAGCTCGCCAGTCGTTGGCCTGGGCCAAGCCGTGCAGTAGCGCGTGGCTGTCGAACCAGTGGTTGACGTCTCCCACGATCACATCCGCCCAGCGCGCCAGCTCCTGACCCAGGTAGTAAGGGCACACTTCATGGGCGGCCGCCACTTCGCGCAGTCCCTCGCGATCCAGCCACGCCTGCTCAACCGCGGCCTGACGGGCGGCGGGCAAGCGGTCGTAGAAGCCAGCGGCCAGGGGGCAAGCCTCGCCATGGCAGGCGCGACCGGGATATTCGCAGGCCTTGTCCCGTGCCACCAGCTCCAGTACCCGCAGCGGCATCTTCCCTTCATTGCCATGTGCGGAACCAAGGGTCGCCAGGGCGTCCAGCGCCAAGCGTCGACCGGGGGTTTTCATGGTCAGAAAAGCGACCCGATCGATCTGCTGGCGCGGCATTGCCGACAGCATCGGGAAAAGGGTTGCCAGAGTCTTGCCGATGCCCGTGGGGGCCTGGGCGAGCAGGCAGCGCCCGGTGCTCGCCGCCTTGTAGACGTCTTCGGCAAGTTCGCGCTGGCCGGGGCGAAACGCGGCGTGGGGAAAGCTCAGTGCTTGCAGGGAATCGTCTCGGCGCTGGCGGTGCTCGGCTTCCTGTTGCGCCCAGGCGAGAAATCGACGGCACTGGGCGATGAAGAAACTCTCAAGCTCGCTGGCACTGGCGTCTTGGTTCAGCAGCGTTTCCTTGCCGCTGGCGATATCCAGGTAGACAAGCGTCAAGGTGACGTGCTCCAGGCCACGCTCGGCGCAGAGCAGCGCCCCGTACACCTTCAGTTGCGCCCAATGGAGCGCGCGCTGATTATCCGCCATGCGCTCCAGGCTACCACGATGAGTCTTGACCTCCTCCAGGCGATTGGCCGTGGGGTCATAGCCATCGGCGCGTCCCGTCACGGTTAGCCCTTCGAAGGAGCCCGACAGCGGCAGCTCGGCAAGGTAATCCTCCCCGCGCCGGCTGGCGACGAGCGTATGCCCTTCGACCCCTTCGCGGGCGCTGGGAGCGGGGGTGAAGCGGTGATCCAGATCTCCCTCTCGGGCGGTGAAATCGCATAACGCCCGTACCGCTACACGATACGCTGCGCTCATTGTTCACACTCGCCGCTGGCCGCCCAGCGCACGTAACACACCGCGACAGGAATATCGTGCCGGTGAAAGAACGTCAGCCAGCGGCGCTGGTTGTCCTGCAGCCGGTCGCCGGGGCCTTTCACTTCGATCATCCGGTAGCGCGGCTCGCCGGGCAGCGCCTCGGGAATGAACTGAATCAGATCCGGCAGCCCGGCCCGGTTGGCCTTGAGATCGCCGAGCAGCCGCTCGAAACAGTGGCGCAGGTGCTCTGGCGGGATACACGAAAGCGCCAATTCCAGGAGTGCCTCGTCGAGTACCGCCCAGTGAACAAAGGGCGAAGCCAGGCCGAACTTCTCCCGCCATGTCGCCCAAATCACCTCGCGATAGCTGTCGTCATCCAAACGCGCCAGGCACGCATCGAAGATATCGCGCCGGCGTGCCACGAAATCGTCGCGGTACAGATCCGCCGGGCCATGGTGAAAGGGATGAAAGAAAGCGCCGGGCAGCGGCGCGAAAATGGCCGGCCAGCAGAGCAGACCGAACAAGCCGGTCAGAAGCGTGTTTTCGACATAGTAAACCGGCGCCCACGGCTCGCCGAGGGCCTCCACCACGGCACGCTCCACGCTTTGCGGGCCGGGTAGTTCCCGCTCCCATCGCTCATGAGCCGGTTCGGGATCGCCCGGTATAGCGGGCAATGCAAGCCGTCGCCGCAAGCGGGGCAGCAGCCGCGCCAGCGCCTGAGCTTCGCTTTCACTGGGGTCGTGCTCCAGCGCCTGACTGGCCAACTCGAACGCCGCTTGGTGCTCGCCCAACCGCTCCAGCAGCCGTAACTGGCGGATTCGCGCTTCGCTGCTGTCTGAATCGCCATATAGCGACAGCGCTAGTGCCGTATCGCCGCCACGCTCCGCATCACGCCCCAGCTGCAGCAGCAACCGCGCCCGGCGAGTGGCCAGCCAGCGATTTTCCGAGGGTGGCGGCATCTCGCCCTGAAGCTCTGCAGGCGACTCCCCGGCATCGAGGCGCTGACGCAAACGATGAAGGGTCAGATAGGTATCCACTTCGTGACGCGACTGAAAGGCGCGGGATTGTGGCGTAAAGGGCACCGTCTCGAAACGTTGCAGGCCGAGTTCGGTCAGCACGAACTCGGCCCAATCCTGGCGCAGGTTGCCGAAGAACATCAAACGCAAGCGATCGCAGGTATCCATCACCGTGAGACGCACCACGCGATCAGCCGCGTCGGGCCACCACTTCTGCAACGGCAGGAAGTCGGTCAGGCGACTCGCCAGCGTCTCCTGAAGCACCGCCTTGCTGCTGGAAGTGGCGAGCGCTGCGGCGTGAATCTCGCTCGCCAGCACCTGGCGCAGCTCGGCGAGGCGCAACTGGTGAAAAAGTTCATCGATAGTGAGCCATGGGTCGCCATCGACCCAGCCCAACTCGATCAATGGCAACAGGGCATTTGCGCTGTCGCCGACTTCGGCATACTTCAGCTTGCCGAGCCGGAACAGCTCTCCCTTGCGCATCACCATACGCGCCAGCAGCGCCTGGGAGGCACGCGGCAAGGCATCGAAGTGGGCGAGAAAATCGCGTTCGACGTCATCAAGCAGGTCGCCGTGACGCTCACCCACCCACGTCAGAACGAAGCGAAAGTTCGTCAGGTAATAGAAGGGGTCGTCGAGAGAGGCGGTAGTCGGGGCATCGAAGATACTGTTCATGCATCCATTATATCAGCGACACCCCGATACCGTCAGCGAAACTGCCTTGCGTAAAAATTGCAAGACGATTCAGTTTTCAGGTCTCTAGTTCGAGGAATTTGCGTAGGCATTTAACACGTCATCCAGTATCGCCAGCCCCTCTTTCACCTCCTCTTCGGTGACGATGCAGGGCGGCACTACATGGATACGGTTTTCGGCGGTGAAGACCAGAAGCCCCCTGGCTTGCAGCTGCTGCTTGATTACGCCCACCTGCGCTGCCGGCAATGGTGCCTTGCTCACCGGGTCGGCAACCAGCTCGAGGGCGTGAAACACCCCCACGCCGCGGACTTCGCCGATCAATGCATGGCGTTCGGCCAGGCGCGCCAGACCCGCGGCCAGCGGTCCATTGCCGACACGGTCGGCATTTTCCACTATCCCCTCGTCCGCCATGGTATCCAGGGTGGCGACGATCGCCGCCATGGCCAGGGGATGGCCGGAGTAGGTGAGCCCGCCAACGAACAAGTGGTCGTCGAAGTGGCGTGAGACGGCGTCCGAAATTACCACCCCACCGGCAGGCACATAGCCCGAATTGACCCCCTTGGCGAAAACGATCAAGTCCGGCACCACATCGAAATGCTCGAAGGCGAACCAGCGCCCGGTACGGCCGAAACCGGCCATGACCTCATCGAGAATCAACATGATGCCGAATTCATCGGCCAACTGGCGCACCCCCTGCAGATAGGCCTTGGGGGGCATCAGTATACCGGCGGTACCGGGAATGGTTTCCAGCAGGATCGCGGCGATGGACCGGGAGCCCTCGCACTCGATGACACGGCGCAGATGCTGCAGGGCGCGCTCGCACTCCTCGGCCTCGCTTTCGGCCCAGAAATCGCTGCGATACAGGTAGGGGTTGAAGAAATGCACATGCCCCCTGGCGTACTCGTTGGGCACTCGCCGCCAGTCCCCTGTCGCGGCGATCGCCGAGCCGGTATTGCCGTGATAGGAGCGATAAGCGGAAAGAATCTTCTCCCGGCCGGTATAGAGCCGCGCCATGCGAATGGCATTTTCGTTGGCATCGGCTCCGCCGTTGGTGAAGAACACCTTGCTGAATCCCTGCGGGGCACGGGCCAGGATACGCTTGGCTGCTTCGCCCCGGGCCAGGTTGGCGTGGGCGGGGGCGATGGTCGCCAGTTGTGCCGCCTGCTGCTGAATGGCCGCTACCACGCGCGGATGCTGATGACCGATATTGGTATTGACCAGCTGGCTGCTGAAGTCCAGATAGGTATTGCCGGCATGATCCCATACCCGGCAGCCTGCAGCGCCCGCCACCACCATCGGGTCTTGGGCGCCCTGCTGGGCCCAGGAGTGGAACACGTATTGCCGGTCCAATTGATGAACGTAGGCATCGGTGACTTGCGGCGCGGCTTGTGGGGAAGCGGATGTATCAGTGGCGTCGTGCAGGCTCATGATGCGACCTCTGGCAATGATGACGGGCGGTGATGTTACAGCAACCGACTCAGGGAAAGTGTGCAACCTTCGGTATCTTACAGATCAGAAAACCAGTGGAGTTTCCAGCATTATCCTTCCCGCTCCTTTCGTACCGTGGTTACCCCATTGCTGATCGTCATGGCAAGTTGGATACTGCTGAGTGAACTGCGGGACTAGTTTGGCTCGTCATGAACCAAACCATATCAACTTACTATCAATAGGAGACTTCCATGCCCGTCGTACTGATTACCGGTGCTACATCAGGGTTCGGCCGTGCCGCCGCCAAACGCTTCGCCCAGGCGGGCTGGTCGCTGATCCTCACCGGACGCCGTGCTGAACGCCTGGCCGAGCTTGAAACCGAGCTCAAGGAACAAGTACCGGTGCTGACCATCAAACTGGACGTGCGTGACGCCGCCGCGGTCAGCCAGGCGCTTGCCGAGCTTCCCCAGGAGTTCAAGCCGCTGACCTGTCTGATCAACAACGCTGGCCTGGCTCTCGCGCCGGAACCGGCGCACAAGGTGGATCTGAAGGACTGGCACACCATGATCGACACCAACATCACCGGTCTGGTCAACGTCACCCACGCTGCCTTGCCGCTGTTGATCGAGGCCGGCGCCGGCGCCAGCATGATCAACCTGGGCTCGGTGGCTGGCCAATGGCCCTACCCCGGAAGCCATGTCTACGGCGCATCCAAGGCCTTCGTGGAGCAGTTCAGTTATAACCTGCGCTGCGACCTGCAGGGCACCGGGGTTCGCGTGACCGACCTCGCCCCCGGCATGGCCGAAACCGAGTTCACCCTGGTGCGCACCAAGGGCGACCAGGCCGCTTCGGAAGCGCTCTACCGCGGCACCACACCGCTGCAGGCGGAAGACATCGCCGAGCAGCTTTTCTACCTGGCGACTCTGCCCGACCATATCAACATCAACCGCCTGGAAGTCATGTGTACGCGCCAGGCCTGGGCACCTTTCGCCATTGATAGGGATTAAGCCCATGAAACCCAAACGCATTCGGCGCTTCATGTTCGGCGCCGCCATGCTGGCGAGTGGCGTCGTTTACGGCGATACGGCTTCGCCGACACACGACGAGTGCCTGCAGCAGGCCGTCAGTACCGTCGATATCGTGACGTGTATCACCGATGAGTACGAGCGCCAGGACCAGAGGCTCAACGAAAACTACCAGCAGCTTCGCAGCCAGCTGAGCAGTGCTCGCCGCGAGCAATTGCTTACCGCGCAACGAGCGTGGATTCAGTACAAGGAAGCCAACTGCGATTTCTATTTCGACCCCGAAGGCGGCACCTTGGCGCGGGTGAGTGCCAATTCATGCGTACTGAATGAAACCAGAGAGCGGGCGGATGAGCTGGAAAAGCTGATGCAGCATTGATCCGCTTGTGCTCGATTAGCCAGGCCCTGTCGGATGCTGACTTACCGCCTGTTGATTCAGTCGACTTCGACAGGGTGTGAACAGGGCCAGTCGCAGGCCCACTCGCGTTTCTGCGCCGCGCTCTTGCGCTTGAGTTGGTACTCCGCCCGGCTGGCGCTGGCGCGGTCCGGAAACGGTTGGCTGCCCAACACGGCGATAGGCGGGTTCGCCCGCGTATAGCGGGCTCCCTTGCCGGCCTGATGGGCAGCAAAGCGTCTGGCCAGATCGTTGGTGATACCCACATAGGTACTGCCTCCCTTGCAGTCCAGCAAGTACAGGTACCAAGGAGCACCAGTCTGTTTCTGCGTGGTTTCTGCCAAGGCCGGCATTGAAGAGGTATTCAATTTGCTCATGTGGTAGCGGTTTCGCGCAAAAGGCATGTTCGGTTTTTTTTCAGGGCCTGTCCTATACCGCCTTCTTAAAATCGGTATAGTGGATAGGCATCATCTCAAATACGGAGCGGTAACGACGATCGATCATTCTTTCCCAGCAAGCTCAGGAGGTTCTTATCATGAAGGTATACAAGCCTGAATGGCAGTGCACGTTTAGCGTAAACGAAGCCGCGGAAGAATCAGCCAGCTGGAAAGAGCGTATCGCTTGGCGACTACGATACATGGCCGACAAGCTGGACTGTAGCGGAAGAACCATCAAGATCGATTGCAGCGTCACCCCGCAAGTGAGCCGCCAGGATATCGACACTTGTCTGGGCAAAGGTTTCGAGGTAACCCAGAGCCTGCTTACCCAGCTCGCTCACCAGGCGGCATGCGAAGATGTCATGCGCCATGCCAAGGCGGATCTGTTCGAGAACCATCATCACTAGCCCACTGTCGATACAGCAAGTTAGCGTATAGACCCCACCCATGCGGTGGGGTCTTTGCTGTTGGCGGCAACCCTTGGCTGCTTGGCTTATGCATCCTGCGTCAGGTCGCGTCCCAGGCGATGCAGGAATTCGCTACACGCTTCCAACTGGGCAACCTCGACATACTCATCCGGCTGATGCGCCTGGGCGATGCTGCCTGGCCCCAGGATCAAGGTCTGCAAGCCTTGCGCCTGGAACTGCCCCGCTTCCGTGGCATAGGCCACCGCCTGGGAGCAGCATTCACTGGGGAGGTGGCGCTTGGTGAGTGCCAGCACCTTGGCGTTATCCCGGTCGGCCAGGCCCGGTACCGTCACGTTCAGGGGCTGGGTATCGATCTCGACTGTCTTGCCTTGAGTGGCGAAACTTGCCTGCAATTCACGGCAGTACGCCTCGAAACGCCCATGGACATCTTCGAAGGTTTCGGTGGGCAGGTGACGAATCTCCCACTCGAATTCACACTCCCGAGCCATGATGTTGATCGCCGTGCCGCCCTTGATCTTGCCCACATGCAGGCTGGTATGGGGCACGTTGAACGCGCTATTCACGCGGCCCTCATCGACCAGCGCCTGCATGGTGTCCTCGATGAAGGTGACCAGGCGCGCCGCCACGTGAATGGCCGAGGTGCCCTGGTTGACCTGGCTGCTGTGAGCCTCGCGTCCGATCACGCGGGTACGCAGGTTGGTCGCGCCTTTCTGCGCCACCACCGGCTGCATGTCGGTGGGTTCACCGACGATGACATGGGCACTGTTGGAATACTTCTGGCAGAAATGCCGGATCAAATCCGGTGCGCCCAGGCAGCCGACCTCTTCATCGTAGGAAAAACCCAGGTAGATCGGCTGCTTTAGCGGTACCTCCACCCACTCGGGCACCATTGCCAGCACGCAGGCAATGAAGCCCTTCATGTCGCAAGTGCCACGCCCATAGAGCCGGCCGTCTCCGCCATCGTGCAACTGAAAAGGATCGGTCGACCAGGGTTGGCCGGCTACCGGGACCACGTCGGTATGCCCGGACAGCATTACCCCGCCCGGCGCGTCGGGGCCGATGCGCGCGACCAGATTGGCCTTGTTGCCGCAAGGACTCATCACCCGATCTGCCTCGATCCCGTAGTCGGCGAGATAACGCTCCACGAACTCGACCAGGGCCAGGTTGGATTCACTGGACGTGGTATCGAAGGCGACCAATTTTTCGAGCAACGAAATGGCGTGGGACATGGTGTTCTCTTTCCAGGATAGCTTGACAAAATAGCTTGCCGCTAACCCTATCACCCCCTTGATGCTACGCCTACCTCGCCCATCGGCGCTGCCTGTCATCGTGTGTTCACCTAGCGTTCATTGAAACGTCACCTACACTAATTATTGTTCAGTGCATCCAAGAAGCCCAATAAACGCATTGCACTACCTGACTTGATTCAGGTCCACAAGGAGCTCTCATGTCTCGTTTCACGTTGCAAACTATTGCCGTTGGTGTAGCGACCGCCAGCATCAGCCTCTCAGCCCAGGCCGCGACAGAAATCAGCTGGTGGCACGCCATGGGCGGCGAGCTGGGGGGAATTCTCGAGGAAATCACCCAGGACTTTAACGAATCCCAGGATGACTACCAGGTCAACCCCAGCTATCGGGGCAACTATTCCGAGACCATGACCGGGGCGATTGCGGCTTTCCGCGCCAATGAACAGCCGCACATTCTTCAGGTATTCGAGGTCGGTACCGGCACCATGATGAACGCTGACGGTGCCATCTATCCGGTGTATGAGTTGATGGAAGAGCACGGCCGTCCGTTCGACCGTGAAGCGTTTCTGCCGGCGGTAGTGGGGTACTACACCGATACCGACGGCAACATGCTCTCTTTCCCGTTCAACTCCTCCACGCCGATCATGTACTACAACCGTGACGTGTTCGAGGAGGCAGGCCTGGACCCCGAACAGGCGCCGGAAACCTGGGAAGAGCTGGCCGACTTTTCTCGCCAAATCGTCGAGTCCGGAGCGGCCAGTTGTGGGTTTACCAGCTCCTGGCCCAGTTGGGTGATGCTGGAAAACTTGTCCGCCATGCACGATTCACCGTTGGGCACGCTGGAAAACGGCTTTGGTGGCATGGAAACCGAACTTAACTTCAACAACGAACTGGTCGCCCGCCACTGGGACAACCTGCACGATTGGCAGGAAGAGAACGTCTTCCGTTGGGGTGGTCCCGGCACCGGCCCTGACTCAGAGCCGATGTTCTACTCCCAGGATTGCGCGATCTTCTTCGGCTCGTCGGCGTCACGAGCGGATGTGGTGGCCAACGCAGACTTTGAGGTAGGCTACGGCATGCTGCCGTATTACGCGGATGTCGACGGCGCCCCGCAGAACTCGATCATCGGTGGGGCGACACTGTGGACCCTGCAAGGCCATAGCGATGAAGAGTACGACGCCGTTGCCGCCTTCTTCGAATATCTGTCGCAGCCCGAGGTGCAGGCCGCATGGCACCAGCGCACCGGCTACTTGCCCATTACCCAGGCGGCTTGGGATTTGAGCAAGGAGCAGGGGTTCTACGAGGAAAACCCGGGCAGCGATATCTCGTTGAAGCAGATGACACTCAACGAGCCTACCGAGAATTCCAAGGGCCTGCGGTTCGGCAACTTCGTGCAGATTCGCGACGTCATCTCCGAAGAGATGGAAGCGGTAATGACCGGCGACAAGAGCGGTCAGGAAGCCGCCGATGACGCGGTCCAGCGCGGCAATGACCTGCTGCGCGATTTCGAAGAAGCCAACCAGTAAATAAGCACTTGCTTCGCCGTCTACCTTAGAGGTAGGCGGCGCTGTCGTATGTTGATGCATATTTATTGGTACCGATAAGAGCTGCCCATGCAAACCAAACGCATGACCTTTCCTGGCCACTGGATGCCCTATGCGCTGCTGGCTCCTCAGGTAATCATTACCCTGATCTTCTTTATCTGGCCGGCGGGCCAGGCACTGTATCAATCGTTATTGCGCGAAGACGCCTTCGGCCTGCGCTCGACCTTTGTCGGCCTTGAGAACTTTGTCCGCCTGTTTCGCGATGGCAGCTATCTCAACTCGCTGTCGGTCACCGCTATATTTGCAATAGGCACCACGCTGGTATCGATGTCGGTGGCGCTGCTCTTCGCCAGTACCGTGAACCGCATGATTCGCTCGCGCAGCACTTATACCACACTGCTGGTGTGGCCCTATGCCATCGCTCCGGCAATTGCGGGTGTGCTGTGGTGGTTCATCTTCAACCCTTCCATCGGCATCATCCCTTACATGCTCGATGCCGTCGGGTATCAGTGGAACCACCGTACTTCCAGCAATGACGCCATGCTACTGGTCATCTTTGCCGCCTCCTGGAAGCAGATCTCCTACAACTTCCTGTTCTTTCTTGCCGGGCTGCAATCCATTCCCCAGTCGCTGATCGAGGCGGCATCGATCGACGGCGCCGGTCCCTTGAAACGCTTCTGGACGATTGTCTTTCCCCTGCTGACTCCCACCACCTTCTTTCTGATGGTGGTGAATGTGGTGTACGCCATGTTCGATACGTTCGGCATTATCCATGCCACCACCGCAGGCGGACCCTCCCAGGCCACCAATACGCTGGTCTACAAGGTCTACGCAGATGGGTTCGTCGGCCTCAACCTGGGTTCCTCGGCGGCCCAATCGGTGATCCTGATGGCCATCGTGGTGGGGCTGACCGTCATCCAGTTTCGCTATATCGAGCGGCGGGTCAATTATTAACGGTTCCTATTACAGAGACCTTTTATTACCCAGCCCTTGGCCTGTCCTTATAGAGCCAGTCATTGCAGAGAGAGTAACAAGATGGTTGAAAACCGCCCCTGGGCCAACTTTCTCGCTCACACCGTGTTGATCTGCGGCGTAGCCTTGGTGGTATTCCCGGTCTATATCGCCATCGTGGCTTCCACCCAAGGACCCGGTGAGCTGCTGCGAGGAACCATGCCACTACTGCCGGGCAGCCACGGCCTGGAAAACTACACCACCATGTGGCGCACCGGCCTGTCCCGCTCCGGTGCGGCACCGGCATGGCAGATGCTGTGGAACAGCTTCGTGATGGCCATGGCGATCACCATCGGCAAGTTGAGTATCTCCATTCTCTCCGCCTTTGCCATCGTCTATTTTCGCTTCCGTTTTCGTATTTTCTTCTTTTGGCTGATCTTCATCACCCTGATGCTGCCGGTAGAGGTCCGTATTATTCCCACTTATCAGGTGGTCGCCGACCTCAGCATGCTCAACAGTTTTGCCGGCCTTTCGATTCCGCTGATCGCCTCGGCCACCGCCACCTTTCTGTTTCGCCAGTTCTTCATGACCGTACCCGAAGAGATGCTCGAAGCCGCCCGAGTGGATGGTGCCGGACCGCTGAAGTTCTTCAAGGACATTTTGCTGCCGCTGTCGATCACCAATATCGCCGCGCTATTCGTGATCATGTTCATCTACGGCTGGAACCAATACCTGTGGCCGCTGCTGATCACCACCGACGCAGACTACACCACCATCGTGATGGGCATTCAGCGCATGACCGCCGAAGAGAACCCCCAATGGCATCTAATCATGGCCGCCGTGGTCATGGCCGCGCTGCCACCGGTTCTGGTAATCCTGTTCATGCAGCGCTTGTTCGTGAAAGGCCTGACCGAGACGGAGAAATAAGATGGCAAGTATCACTTTGGAAGGCCTGAAGAAAACCTATGGCG
Source organism: Halomonas sp. Bachu 37 (assembly GCF_039691755.1). NCBI lineage: Bacteria > Pseudomonadati > Pseudomonadota > Gammaproteobacteria > Oceanospirillales > Halomonadaceae > Halomonas > Halomonas kashgarensis. The sequence continues at coordinate 3,088,001 of NZ_CP137552.1, forward strand.
GGGAGGTGCAGGCGGTAAAGGGCATCGACCTCGAGGTCGAAGACGGCGAACTCGTGGTGCTGGTCGGCCCATCGGGCTGCGGCAAGTCCACCCTGCTGCGCATGGTGGCCGGGCTGGAGACCATTACCGAAGGCACGCTGAAGATCGGTGAACGCGTGGTCAACACGCTGGAACCCGCCGAACGCGATATCGCCATGGTGTTTCAGAACTACGCGCTGTATCCGCATATGACGGTCTACGACAATCTTGCCTACGGCCTCAAGAATCGGGGCTTCAAGCGGGATGAAATCGAACGCCGGGTCGGCGAGGCGGCACGAATGCTGGAAATTGAAGATTTTCTCCAACGCAAGCCGCGCAAGCTCTCCGGCGGCCAGCGCCAGCGGGTGGCCATGGGCCGGGCTCTGGTGCGCGAACCCGCGGCGTTCCTGTTCGATGAGCCGCTTTCCAATCTGGATGCCAAGCTGCGCGTGCAGATGCGTGTCGAGATCAAGAAACTGCAGCGGCGGCTCAAGACCACCAGCCTCTACGTGACCCACGACCAGTTGGAAGCCATGACCCTGGGCGACCGTCTGGTGGTGCTCAATGGTGGCAAGATTGAACAGGTCGGCACGCCCATGGAGATCTATACCCGGCCGGCTTCGATGTTCGTCGCGGAATTTATCGGTTCACCCGCCATGAATATGGTACCGGTCGAGTACCTGCACGCACGGGGGGCCAACGGTGTGCTGGACGTTCTGCCCGCCGGTACCGATATCGTCGGCATTCGTCCCGACGATATGCATCTGGTTGCGCCGGAGGAACCGCACCTGGTCATTGATTCGACCCTGGAGCTATACGAGGCCGCCGGCGCTGATAGTCACCTGTATGTGAACCTCGCCGACAGCGATCAGCCCACGATAATCCGCACGGCGGGCCAGCCTCCGGTCGCCGAAGGCGAAACGCTGCGCTTTTTCGTCACCCGTGACGCGCTGCATCCGTTCGACAGCCAGACCGGCCGGCGGACTCGATGAATCAGTCGTTTTCCAGGTCCGCTATCAGCGCTTTCATTTCCGCGATCTCCTTACGCTGGGCCTCGATGATCTCATCGGCGAGCTCACGAACGCGGGGGTCCGATATCTGGGCGCGTTCGCTGGTTAGAATGGCAATGGAGTGATGCGGAATCATCGCTTTCATGTAGGAGACGTCGTCCACCGTTTGCTGGCTGCGCACCAGCCATAGTGCCCCGGCAAACACCACCACGCTGACCGCCAATATGGCCGCGTTCACCCCCTTGTTGGTGTACATGTTCAGCATGAAACCCAACATGACCACTGCCATCGTGGCACCCATGACGATCGCCATGTAGGTACGGGTTTCACTGAAGGTGACATGATCCAGCTGGTAGGTGTTCAGGTACATCAATCCCAGCATGATCATGGTGGCTGTCACGATCATCACGCCAAAACGCACGTACATCTTCATCGGCTTTCTCCTAGCGACATATCCGTTTGAGTTTCGAGTGTAGTCACGAACCTCCCGCCGTGCCGAATGAGGATGCAGCCACATTGCAGCGCCAGTAGCGAGCAAACTCTTCTATTCATTCCCTATTGCTATCATCAAGGACTGTCACCAAGGACTGTCACCAAGGAAGAGCTTCGCCATTGCTGTGCCAGAATCCCCCGCTGTTGTCGAGCGTCAGCGCTTCGATACGCGCGGCAATACCTAGCGCCGCTTCTTGCGGGCTGATCAGCCCGCCAAAATTCACCATGCGCGTTTGCACAAATCCGGGGTGTAGTTGGGCGACGACGATGCCGTGTGGTTTCAAGTCCATCGCTAACGATTTACCAAACGCATTGAGGGCCGCTTTCGATGCACGGTAACCGTAACGGCCGCCCGAGTCGTTATCCGCGATTGAGCCCATGCGGCTGGTAATGTTGGCAATTTTACTGCCTGTTACAAGGTTCGGCAGTAACGCTTCGACAACACGCAATGGCGCATAAGCATTGATTTCCATCTGCTCACGGATGCTGTCGAAATCAACGCTGCCCAGGGACTCATCGCGCAACAGCCCCGCATTGTTAATAAGCACGTCCAGTGTCGTTCCATCGAGCGACTCGACAAGCCGGTCGATATCATCGGGCTGGGTGACATCAATGGACTCGATTACTTGATCGGCAACTCGCGTCAGATCATCGGACGGCTGTCGGCAAGTGCCTATCACTCGATACCCAGCATTAGAGTAATGCTCTGCAAGCGCCAACCCTACTCCCCGGTTAGCGCCGGTAATCAATACTGTCGGCTTCATCATCCACTCCATATACATTGCCATGGGTGATACATAAGCGAACTGTACAGCACCAGCCCACCTGTCATCGCTTCTTCACCTGTCTGACTCGGTCATGTCATCCATGCCGCGCACACTGTCTTTAAAATAGTTCATAGGATTAATGGTACATGCGGCTTTGCATCGTCAGCGAAACCTGGGCACCGGAGATCAACGGCGTCGCGCGCACCTTGGGCCGCCTGACCCGGGAGCTAGAACACCACCGGGTCGATATCGATATCGTGCGTCCACAACCCGCCCATGCGACCAAGGTGTCCCAGGCGCTTGCCGAGTTGCACGTGCCGTGCTGGTCGCTGCCCGGCTACCGCGAGGTGCGGATGGGTTTTTGCCGTCCGGCGACCTTGCGCAAGTTCTGGCAAGCGAACCGACCCGATGTGATCTATCTGGCGACTCAAGGTCCGCTCGGCTGGTCGGCACGCCAGGCAGCTCGTCAACTGAATATTCCTCTGGTCGCAGGCTGGCATACCAATTTCGACCACTACTGCGGCGACTACGGCATGCCCTGGCTGGCCCCAGCCACCCGCCGCTACTTGCGTCATTTTCATAACGGTTGCGCATTGACGCTGGTACCCACTCACTTGCAAGCCAAGAAGCTTCGTCAGCAAGGCATCCGCGATGTCCAGGTAATGTCGCGGGGCATAGATGGAGAGCGTTTTTCCCCTGTCCATCGTGACCTTGAATTACGTCGTACCTGGGGTGTGAACGACCATCAGCCGGTAGCCCTTTACGTGGGCCGGCTCGCCGCCGAGAAAAACCTGGCGATGCTGCAGGAAACGTATCACGCCATGCGCACCGTTCGTCCCGATATGGCTCACGTTGTCGTCGGCGACGGCCCCGCGCGTGCTCAGCTTGCCAGCGCGTTACCCGACGCTCACTTTACCGGCTTCATCGACCAACAAGCGCTTGCCCGCCACTACGCCAGTGCCGACCTGTTCATCTTTCCCTCGCTTTCCGAAACATGGGGCAACGTGGTCAGCGAAGCCATGGCCAGCGGGTTGGCCGTGGTGGCTTATCACCATGCGGCCAGTGCCGAGCTCATCCACAGCGGCTACAACGGCATCACCGTTCCCCCGGACGATCCAGCGGCATTTTGCCAAGCTGCCGTCGCCCTCTGCCAAAGCCCTGCCGATTACGCTCGTTACGGACGCCTGGCACGTCTACGCGCCCTGGAACAGCGTTGGGCCGATATCGCGATCCAGTTCCTCACCCACCTCACCCAAGCCCGGGAGGCTTACCATGCGACCCCGTACACTTGTCGTATTCGACCGTCTTGACCTGTTGGAATGGCAGCTATGCCAACGCTTCACCCGTCTCAGCCTGTATCGGCCCTGGCGTCTTCTGCTCCAGGCCGCTAGCCGGCTGGGAGACTGGCCCGTATGGGTAGCGCTGATCTTGGCCCAGCCGTGGCTTCAACCACAGCAGCCCTGGAGCATCGTGCAGTACACCCTGACCGCCCTGGCGGCCTTGGGATTCTACCGCCTACTCAAGACTCGGTTATGCCGGGAACGTCCGTTCATCACCTATAGCCACGGCATTCGCTGCAGCGAACCCGCGCGAGACCGCTACAGCTTTCCCAGCGGCCATACCATGCACGCGATCATGTTCAGTATTATGGTCGCGGTGCATACACCGTGGCTACTGCCTGTAGTCCTGCCGCTGACTCTACTGATCGCGCTGTCACGAGTCGGTCTCGGGCTGCACTACATCAGCGACGTGCTGGCGGGAGCCGCCATTGGTTGCATCTTCGCTCTGGTGAGCCTGATGATGGCGAGTTAGGTCGCCCATAGCGAACCATAGCGCCTAACTCCAGAATACATGCGCTTGAGTGGCCGACACTGAGGAACCGAGAGCGACAGGGTTCCTCTTGCTTACGAGCCGCGACCACTAATAAAAACCCCATGCTCCGCTACGCGAGGCATGGGGTTGGGTATTGCTTGTACATGACTGATACATGAACAGGTTTACCGCTTGGAGATACTGCGCGGCGCTCGCTTCACGCCTTCCGGAGGTAACTCCAGCTCATCCATTCGCTTGGCGAAGCGGGGCAGCGGCATCTTGACCGCCAGATACACCCCTACTACGGAAAAGCACAAAAACAGCACGAACATGAATAGCATCAATGCCATAGCCATAGTGCTTGCTCCCTGTTGGCGTCGGGCTGTTGGTTTTGGTATTTATCAGCCTCCTGATCGTCTTCTGCACCAAGGGTAGCCTATACGCAAGCAAGCGACTATTCCGAGCAGTGCTAAATTTTGTATACGCATACGCCGGAGCCGTGTACCTGACGGCACACGGCTCCGGCGTTCTCATCACACTTAGCTACATTCACTGTGCCAAGTGGTGATGTATCGTCACTCATCCTTGAGTAATGGATCGACTGTAGCTTCCCAGGAAATCCTTATCTACTCGTTACTTCCTTGTATTCCTTGTTACTTGCTCAGTCGATCCAAATGCTTGGCTTTTCCCTACCGAGTCGTTGACCCGGTTACTCCTGAAACGTCTTCCTGACGTTACATCCTTCCTTGAATCACTCATCCTTGAGTCGATCGTCCTTGATTCAATCTCTCCTTGCTTCAGGTCGTCCTGACCCGAGAAACTTCAGGAATCAAGCCAAGCACCACGAAACTTACCTGATGCTATCAATCGTTTTGGCTGGTACCCGTTTCAGCTTGCTGATCGGTTTCCGCATTGGGGTTGCGATCTCGGTTTATCGTCTGCTGCTGACGAGTATCTTCCTCTTCATCGACTTCTTCCAAGTTGGTGCTGCCAGCAGCACCAGCAGTGCCGGTGGTTCCCGCAGTACCGGCAGTACCATCAGTTGTAGTACCTGGCATGGGCACTTCTGCCTGCTGATCGGTTTCGGCATTGGGATTGCGGTCTCGGTTTATCGTCTGTTGCTGCCGAGTATCCTCATCCTCATCACGCTCTTCGATGTTAGCGTTACCGCCAACGCTGCCGGCAGTGGTACCAGTATTCATGTCTGCATGCTGATCGGTATCGGCGTTGGGGTTACGATCCTGATTTACCGTCTGCTGCTGACGAGTATCTGCGTCGTTGTATTCATCTTGGTTGGCGAAAGCAAGCGGGCTTGCGATCAAGCCGAAAGATACACCAAGAATTCCAAGTTTTTTAAGCGCTTCTGTAGACAACATGTTTGCACCTCCATTTGGCAAATCTGCTAGGACTGCGGGAATGAATGCTTCCTCTCGTCCCATCCTTGCTCCTTGAACAGGAGTGTCATCCTCACCCTGATAGAAGCATCAACCAGGCCAACTCATGCCAAGGTGAAAATATATTACTTAATAAACAATTACTTAAGAAATAACATTGAGTTATCAAAACTCCTTAGAACGCGAAAAACACGGCCCGCACCGTGGCTACATCTGACACATGAGCCCGACATGCCGATAAAGTGTGCATTTTTGTCACACAAGACAATCCCGACGTAAACCCAACGGAGGTACCTTCCGGACAAGAAGATTTGCTAATCTTGGAATGCGCCTATCACGCGCATAGACGACTCTGGAGAATACAGTCATGAAGCGTTCCATCCTCGTGGTTCTAATGGCAATACTGACAATAAGTCTGTTGAGCGGCTGCAATACCATTCGCGGCGCTGGGGAAGACATCGAGGAGGGCGGCCAAGCGATCCAGCGCTCCACTACCTAGCCAAGTTTTATCGCGCAGAATCCGCCCTGGAGACGCCCATGATCACGGTGTACTTGTCGCATGGCCTGGAAAGCGGCCCCGGTGCTTTCAAGGTTCAGACCATGAAAACATTGGTGGAAGCACACGACGAATGCGCCGCCGTGGTCATGGACTACCGTGGCATGGCGGAGCCGGAAGAGCGCCTGGCACACCTGCTCGATACCTTGGCAAGCCGACACGACGATCCGGCCCGCTGCATAATGGTCGGTTCCAGCCTGGGAGGCTGGGTAAGTGCCGCGCTCAGCAGCACTCATCCCGTACTGGGTTGCTTTCTGCTGGCCCCGGCCATCGGCTTGCCCCGTTATCCGCAATCCTGCCCTCGGCTTCAGGCCGAGCATTCCCACATCGTTCACGGCTGGCGCGATGACGTGATCCCCGTCGACGGGGTGATCGACTATGCCCGCACCCAGCGCCTCTCGTTACGCCTGGTGGACGACGATCATCGCTTGCACCTCAGCATGCCGACGATCCTCCAGGATCTAGGGGCATTTCTGGATGTGTGCCATTCAAAAGCACTACCTTTAAAAGACGATCTTTAAAAGCACCAGCTTCAAAAGCACCAGCTTCAAAAGCACCAACTTCAAAAGCACCAACTTCAAAGTCCGAACTTGAGCGGGAGCTTGCATGAGCGTCGCCCTGACCTCTCTCATTATTATTCTGTCCTCCGCCGCGCTGCTGCTCCCCACGCCTGGGATAGCCGACTGTCTCGCCCCCGGCCGGTGGTGGAACGGAGACGACCTTCAGCCCGAGTCGCAGACGCAGCTATATGCAGAAGCGACGCAGCACGAGATCGTGTTGTTGGGCGAGCAGCACGACAACAAGGCGCATCATCGTTGGCAACTGCATACTCTTGCCGGGCTCCACGCGCACCACGACGAACTCGTCATCGGCCTGGAAATGTTGCCCAGGGAGGCCCAGCCGGTACTGGACGCCTGGGTAGCGGGAGAGCTCAACGAAAAAGCCTTTCTCGAGCAGAGCCGATGGCACGAGAGCTGGGGGTTCGATCCTGCTCTCTATCTGCCTATTCTGCACTTCGCCCGGATGCAGGCTATTCCCCTTGTTGCGCTCAACATCTCGCCGACATTGCGCCAGCGCCTGGCCGACGGGTGGCATCAGGTTCCAGCTGACGAGCGCTTCGGTATTACCTCGCCGCTAGCAGCAAGCGAAAACTATCGCCAACGCCTCACCCAGGTCTTCCAGCACCATGCGTTAGCGCCCCTCGACGACGAGAATCACGAAGATAGAAACAGCGAAGAAAACAATAGCCAGAAGGAGAATCACGCCTTGGAGCGTTTCATCCAGGCACAGCTGGCGTGGGATCGGGCCATGGCGTCGGCGTTGGCCGATAGCATCGAACCGGGTGTTCTGGTGGTCGGCTTGATGGGCCAAGGCCACTTACTGCACGGAGACGGCGTGCCCTACCAATTAAAGGACCTTGGCGTGGAAGATCCCCTGACGCTACGACCTTGGGACGTCAGCGAGTGCCGGACACCGGAACCCGGCTCCGCGGATCTGATATACACCTTGGAGACATCAAGCGGCGCCTCGCTTGAGCCGCCCCGCCTTGGGGTCATGCTGGAGAGCGACTCACAGGGAGTACGTATTCTGCATGTGGAGAAGCAAAGCCTCGCCGAGCAGGCGGGATTAAGGGAGGGCGATATTATTACTCATGCCGCCGGCAGCCGGGTGGCGTCACCCTCGATGCTAGTGATGATCATCAACCGGCAGGCGCCGGGAACATTGTTGCCGCTGGAGGTTCAGCGTGACGGCGCCACCCGGGAGCGGCTGGTACGTTTTCCCTCGTCCTGACGGGCTTTTGTACTTAATCTATATAACTACATGCTCGATATAACTACATGCTCGATATAACCACATGATCGATATCACCACATGGCAACACAGGCACCGAGATAGTTGGTCTACTCTCTCTGACGCGGACTCGCTTATACAGGCTCGCTTATACCGACTCACTTACGCACATTCATTTATGCAGATCCGGTTGCGGCCGCTTTCCTTGGCCTGGTAGAGAGAGTCATCGGCACGCTTGAGTGTCGTCTCGGTCCCCTCACCCCGGACATGGCAGGCGACTCCGACACTGGTGGTCACCGGGACGGGGTTGCCGTCATGATCGAACAGCGTCGCTTGCTCGATTGCCGCTCTCACGCGTTCCGCCACCAACGCGGCGTTGCGCCGATCGGTATCGAGCAGGATCACCACGAACTCCTCCCCGCCATAGCGGGCCACGCAATCCCCCGCTCGCACCTGCAGCGCCAACAGTCGCGCGAATTCACGCAGCACCTTGTCGCCGACCGAGTGGCCGTGAGTGTCGTTGACCATCTTGAAATGGTCGATATCCATCATCAGCAGGCTGTAGGTGTGCTCATCGCCGGAACGCGCCAACTCCGCCAGGCGTCGCTCCAGAGCCCCACGGTTCAAAAGCCCAGTCAGCGCGTCGTGGGTGGCTTGACGATAGAGTCGCAACAACAAGCCAAGCTGAAAATGATTTGCCGTCAACGCCACGACCAGCAGGGTACCCAGCAGCCACTGCTCCTGCAGCCCTTGCGGGGTCATCCAGCTTCCCTGCACATACTGGGCAAAGCTCAGTAGCGCCAGCATGGCCAGCCCCGCCAGCAGGGACTCGATCAGGGTAAACGGGAAGATGCTCAGAGTCGCCACCAGCAAGAAAGGAATGAAGCTATAACCGGCCAGCTCGCGGCTTCCACCGGGGGGCATGAGAAACAGCACCAGCGCATAGAACGCCGCCGGTAACGCGAGCAGCAATCCCGCGCTAAGGCGAATCCGCCTGATCTTGTCCACACTGTGCCAGGCCAGCCATAACACCCCGATGAACCCCAGCGTCATCATCAAGCGACCCAGTTGGGTATACGCCTGGATCTCGTGCGGCAACATGATGCCATCGACCAGCACCCATAGCGGTGACAGGACAGCGAAGATCAACCCTACCGCCAGCACGCGATTGCGCAAGTAATGAGCATGAGCAAAGATGAAGTCACGGCTATGATGACGCGACGTCAGCGTATCCCACAGGGAACTCAAGAGGGTGGCGAAAAGCGACATCTCCTTCCTGATGGGTTCGTGGGGATGGCGGCGCCTGTCCTTGAAGGAAAACAAGGCAGAGGTACTTTTATTGGCAGACATGACAAGGCTCGCAGCTTGACCAACAGGAACAATGACCCACGAATGCATTAAGCTCTTTCGTTTACGGTACATCGCGCAAGATGCTTCATACCGACAGCTGAAACTTCATTCCAGCAGCTTACGCGATGACCAAGCCAGGCTCTTGAGTTCAATCAAGCTTCTGCGGAATCGTTACTCCTCGGCCAGCGCCGGAAGCAAGGTCTTGAGCTTACGCGTCAAGGTGTTGCGCCCCCAGCCCAGCAGCTCGGCGGCTTCGCCCTTGCGTCCACCGGTATGCTTGAGCGCGGTTTCGATCAGGATTCGCTCGAAATCCGGTACCGCTTCCTCGAGCAGGTGTGTATGGCCCTCGGCCAGGGCACGATCGGCCCAGTCACGAAAAGCGTTGCGCCAGTCGCCTTGGGGGCTGTCCGCACTCCCTATCTCCCGAAGCTCGGGCGGCAGATCCTCGACCAGCACCTCACGGCCGGAAGCCATGACGGTCAACCAGCGGCAGATATTCTCCAGCTGGCGCACGTTCCCCGGCCAGGAAAGCCGCGTCAGATGGGTTTCGGCTTCCGGCGTCAGCACCTTGATCTCGGTAGACAGCTCCTTGGCGGCTTCCGCCAGAAAGTGACGCGAAAGCCGAGGGATATCCTCCCGCCGTTCCGCAAGCCGAGGAAGATGGACGCGAATCACGTTCAAGCGGTGAAACAGGTCCTCACGAAAGCGACCATCCTCCACTAGTCTTTCCAGATTCTGGTGCGTGGCGGCGATGATACGCACATCCACCTTGACCGGCGTATGCCCGCCGACCCGGTAGAATTCGCCATCGGCCAGCACGCGTAACAAGCGAGTCTGAGTTTCCGCCGGCATATCGCCGATTTCATCCAGAAACAAAGTGCCACCGTTGGCCTGCTCGAAGCGTCCCTGGCGCTGTGCGGTGGCACCGGTGAACGCCCCTTTTTCGTGACCGAACAACTCGGATTCGATCAGGTCGCGGGGAATGGCCGCCATGTTCAGGGCGATGAACGGCTTCCCGGCCCGGGGGCTGTGCTGATGCAAGGCCTGGGCGACGCGCTCCTTGCCGGTTCCCGACTCGCCGTTGATCAATACGGTGATATGCGAATGGGACAGCCGGCCGATGGCGCGAAACACCTCCTGCATGGCGGGTGCTTCGCCGATGATCTCGGCATTCAATCCTTCCGGCACGCTCACCGGCTGCTTGCGTTCACGGGCGTGGGCCACGGCGCGTCGCACCAGCGCCAGCGCTTCGTCCACATCGAACGGCTTGGGCAGGTACTCGAACGCCCCGCCCTGGTAGGAAGCCACGGCGCTGTCGAGATCGGAATGGGCAGTCATCACGATGACCGGCAGATCGGGATGGGCATCGCGCACTCGGGACATCAAATCCAGCCCATCGATTCCCGGCATGCGAATGTCGGTGACCAGCACATCCGGTGGACTCTCCAACAGCCGGTCGAGTGCGATATCGGCCCGCTCGATGCACTCCACTTCCAGGTCGGGTTGCGCCAGGGCACGCTCCAGTACCCAGCGGATAGCACGGTCATCGTCCACAATCACTATACGTGCGACCTCAGTCATGGCGCGTCTCCAATGGAATCAGTAAACGAAATTCGGTATGTCCCGGTCGGGATTCGCATTCGATCAATCCTTGATGCTGATGGAGAATGGACTGGGCGATAGACAGCCCCAAGCCGCTGCCTTCCGCCCGCCCGGATACCATGGGATAGAACAGCGTTTCTCGCAGGGTCTCGGGAATGCCGGGACCGTTGTCGCTCACCGTGACTTCGCATACCAGGCGGTGGCGCTCGGCGCCCAAGGTAAACTGGCGGCGAGCACGGGTGCGCAGGATTAGCTCGGGTTCTGGCACCTGGGCGTCGGTCATCGCCTGGACCGCATTGCGCGCCACGTTGAGCAGCGCCTGAATCATCTGCGATTCATCGCCCGAAAGCGGCGGAAGGCTGGGGTCGTAATTGCGGATGATGGTGATATCGGGATGTTCGGCGAGCAGCAGCGAGCGAACCCTTTCCAGTACCCGATGGATATTCAACGATTCGTGCTTTATTACCCGGTTCGGGCCCAGCATCGAATCGACCAGATCGCGCAGCCGGTCGACTTCCTCGATGATGATGCGGGTAAACTCGCGCAGCCCCGGTTCATCGAGGTCGCGCTCCAACAGCTGGGCCGCACCGCGAATACCGCCCAACGGGTTCTTGACCTCATGGGCCAGGCCGCGGGCCAGAATCTTGATCGTCTCCTGGCGAGTCAACAGCGCCTCTTCTCGGGAGATCTGCATCAGCCGGTCACGCGGTTCTACCTCGAGCAGCAACTCGTCGGCGGAGAGCGGGGTCACCGTGTAGTCCACGGTCAAGGGTTCCTGATTCAGCGGGGTGATGCGCGCCTCGCGCTGGGTAAAGGGATGAAAGGCATCCCGCGCCTTGGCCAGCACGTCATCGATGCTATCTTCGCAGCCCAGCAGGGTTTCCAGGCTGGAGCCATAGACACGGCTGAGACTGACCGCCAGCAAGGCCTCTGCCGCCGGGTTCATCCAGCGTACCTGCAACTTTCCGTCCAGCAGCAAGACCGCCGTGGTCAAATGCTCCAGCAGACGTTGATGCATATTATCGCCGTGACCGCGCGGCTCGCGTTGGTGGGTATCGGGCTTTGATGCCCCAGTGTGAGTCATGGCAACACATATCCGGTTAACATCGAGCGAACCGACACTCAGCGGGGTCGGGTCTCTTGGTTAGCTGTCGTCAAGATGGGTTGCAATAAGTGCGCCAACCTACCCAGGCACCAGCATAGCGCACCACATGCGGCCGATTACGGGCTTGGCCGGCACGCGACAAAGCGTGGCGCGCAAAAACAGCAGCCTTCGATGCACCATTAAGGTGCATTACGTGCGCCATGACATATCCTTTCACCTGGAGCGCTCAGACACAGAATGCTGTCTAACATGGCGCACCTAGCTACCATGGCGCCTAGCGCACGGAAAGCGTGATTTCCCGGGAGCGATGTCGCACCCGCCCGCTGCTATCCAGCAGTTCGGCCTGCAGGCGATGCTCGCCCCGCTCCAGACCCGCCAGCCAGAATACATCGCTGTGCAACGCCGACTGGCTTATTTCCCCATCAAGCAGCAGGCGTACCTGATGGTCCTCGCGCAATGCCGGCACCACTTCTACCGACACGCTGGTCAGGGGCGCTTCGAGTATCTGCCCCGCGGCGGGGCTGGCGATAGCGAAACGGTCATAGGGCATGAAAGGTTGCCCTACCGCCGCTTTACGGCGCGGCGACGAATCCCGATCGACCGCCGGTGCCGCTCCCGGCAGCGCCGAAGGTAACGGCGCAAGCTGCAACGCCTCGCCGCCCCGGTCGGGCTTGTCGGTAAACGTCACGTTGCCCTGTTCGTCCACCACCCGAAATACCGTCTGGGCGAAAGCCTGGGAAACACTGCTCGACCACAGCAGCGTCCCTACCAGTGCGCCTAACACCTTGTTGTTCATGGCCTACCCATTGCTTGCATCGTCGCTGCCATTGTGGCTTTTTTCGGTCCAGAAAAAACCCCGCCGAAGCGGGGTTTCGAGTACCCAGATACTGGGCGTCAGACAATGACAAACAACTGACAATGATCAGCAGCTGTAGTACATGTCGAACTCGATCGGGTGCGTGGTCATGCGAATACGCTCCACTTCTTCCATCTTGAGTTCGATGTAGGCATCGATCATGTCGTCGGTGAAGACGCCGCCTTCGGTCAGGAAGTTGCGGTCGGCATCCAGCGCTTCCAGGGCTTGATCCAGGCTATGGGCGACGGTCGGTACGGCCTTGCCTTCTTCCGGCGGCAGGTCGTACAGGTTCTTGTCCATGGCATCGCCGGGGTGGATCTTGTTCTTGATGCCGTCGATACCGGCCATCAGCATCGCCGCGAAAGCCAGGTAAGGGTTGGCGGTCGGGTCGGGGAAGCGAGCCTCGACACGCTTGCCCTTGGGGCTTGCAGTGTACGGAATACGGATGGACGCGGAGCGGTTACGGGCACTGTAGGCCAGCATGACCGGCGCTTCGAAGCCCGGCACCAGACGCTTGTAGGAGTTGGTGGACGCATTGGTAAAGGCATTCAGGGCACGGGCGTGCTTGATGATACCGCCGATGTAATACAGCGCCATTTCGGAAAGACCAGCGTACTCGTCACCCGCGAACTGGTTCTGGCCGTCTTTCCAGAACGACTGGTGAACGTGCATGCCGCTGCCGTTGTCGCCCACCAGCGGCTTAGGCATGAAGGTCGCGGTCTTGCCGTAAGCATGAGCCACGTTGTGGATCACGTATTTCATTTCCTGAACTTCGTCGGCCTTCTTCACCAGGGTGTTGAACTTGACACCGATCTCGTTCTGGCCGGCGTTGGATACTTCATGGTGATGAACTTCGACGGTCTGGCCGATGGCTTCCAACGTGTTGCACATGGCACCACGGATATCGTGGAAACTGTCGACCGGCGGAACCGGGAAGTAGCCGCCTTTCACCCGCGGGCGGTGGCCCAGGTTGCCGCCTTCGACCTGACGGTCGGTGGACCAGGCACCCTCTTCGGAGGTGATCTTGTACATGGCGCCTTCGATGTCGGCCTTCCAGTGTACTTCGTCGAAGATGAAGAACTCGGGTTCCGGACCAAAGAAGGCGGTATCGCCCAGGCCGGTAGTCTGCAGGTAGGCTTCGGCACGCTTGGCGATGGAGCGCGGGTCGCGGTCATAGCCCTGCATGGTGGCGGGCTCGATGATGTCGCAACGCAATACCAGGGTAGCGTCTTCGGTGAACGGATCGAGATAGGCGGTGCCGTCTTCCGGGCGCAGAATCATGTCGGATTCGTTGATGCCTTTCCAACCTTCGATGGAAGAGCCATCGAACATCTGGCCGTTTTCGAAAAACTCCTCGTCGACATCACGCGCGGGAATGGTGACGTGCTGCTCCTTACCACGTGTATCGGTAAAACGCAGATCGACCCACTTGACGTCATGTTCTTCAATTAGCGCGATGGTCTTGGCTGACATGTGCCCTCCGGTATGAGCTTGGCTAAGTAGTAAACGGTCTCGTTGCTGTCATTGCTCTCGCCGAGACTCCGTCAGATGAATAGAACGGAAATCGACGGCGGTGATTCGGCCGGCTATCGTTTTAGCACGTCACAAGCTGCCTGCCTATGACGGCCAAGCCGCTACCCATCATTAATGCAGAGTTCATGCCACAATTGCACCAACATGGCATGTAAAACACTAAGTCATTGTTTTAAAAATTAATATGTGAAGAAAAAGATGCATCGCAATGTGGCATATCGTTTCAGCTCAAGGCGTAAGCACGTAAATCGGCAGCGTTGCGCACCAAAATAGCTCCTACCAACTCCTTTATGCACCAATAGCGTGCAAGAAAATATTCTCGCCAAGGAACAACAAAAGCTCGCCCTTTCTTGATACACAACTAAACTATATACTACAATATATTACACAATAATGGTCCTCCACTCGCCTCGAGGGCAACTCAGAGATGGACTCCTTTTGTTTCATCATCGATGCGCTCGTGACAGGTGCAACCTTGCCTCGTCACTTGCACGCCGTACCCAGCCAGAGCGCGGAGTCCACCAACGGCCAGCTTATTCTCACTGCCGGGGAGAAGGACTCGCGCCTTGCCGCGCTGGCGTTGCGCCATCATGCCCAGCTGCTGTCCATTCCCCATCGCCTGCTCGGCGCACGGCTCAACCATGCCGTTCTCTATACCCGCGCCGAGTGGCTGATATTCCCCTTTCAGGGCGCCGCCGTTCCCTCGGCGTGGCAGCCCATATTCTCCCAACTGGATACTCATCTGCTGGACGCGGCGATGATCGGTATTCCCCAGCCCACCCTGACCGAGCGGCTGTTGCAACGATTCCTTCCCCCCACCACGCCGGTTCCGCCCTACCTGGCTGTCACCCGTACCTGGCTGGAAAAAATCGGCGGGTTCGATGCGGAACTCGACCTGGCGGCTCCAAGCGACCTTCTTCAACGGCTGATGGCATGCCCGACACGTATCAAGGCGCTGGATGTGGACTTGCACCGTCGCCGCAAAACTAACGTTCACCGGCTCGACGACGAAAACAACGATATCAACCCCACCCCGCCACCGCCTACACAGCTGCCTTCCTGATCGGCTTCGCCACCCCTAGGCAGCGGCCACTTTCAAGCGCTTCCCCAACAGCAACCCGCCCCAGCTGAACAGATTCGCGCACCGATTGAGCAGGATGGACCCGGCCAGGCCGACAACCGCCAGCAGCAGTACATAGGCTGCCAACGGTAACCGCTCGGGTCCCACGACTTTATCCACCAACTGAAAGAACATGGGGTGAGCCAGGTAAATGCCGAACGAATAGACATTGATTTGCCGCACCAGCCAGGGCGCTTTCCTGCCGCGCAGTTGTTGCATCGCCCAGAGCGTGAAGAGCAGGAAAAACGGAATGACCCAGACCTCTTTCGAGGAAAACTCGAGCCAGCCCGCAAAGGTGGCCAATACCAGCAATACCGTCGCGCCCACCAACCAGGCGGGGTGCGCCAAAGAAGTGATCCAGGCAGGTTTCATTTGCGCATCGACGGCTTGTTGAACAGTGGTGGCATAATGGCGAACCAACACCAGGGCCAGGAAAAACAGGTAGACCCAGCCAAACGGCATGATCCACAACAGGTAACCCGGCGGATCGACTCCCAGCCAGTAAGCCGTGCCCCAGTAGCCCATGCTTACCAGGCAGGCGATCCACAAGCCGGGCACCGGATTGAATCGCCATAAGCGCCAGCGGGTATACAACCAGTACGCCACATAAAACTGCATGGCGATGATCAGAAAGTAGCCGTGCCATCCGGCATACAGCAGATACTCCACCGCATAAGGAACCAATCCCACTGTCTCGCCACCGACACGCAACCGAGCCCACTCCGCTCCCGCATAGGCCACGCCATAAGTGAAATATGGCACCATGACGAATTTGACCCGCTGCGACAAGAACCCCTGCGGTACCGTATGGCCATAACGCACGGCAAAGACAAAGATGGAGATGAACAAGAATGTCGGCGTACCCAGCACCAAGGGCAGGCGCGCCAGGTCGGTGGCCACGTTATCCACCCGCTGATTGACGTGATCCAGCAAATGGAACAGAAACACCGCCATGCAACCGTAAGCGCGTAGCCAGTAGATTTCCTCAATCTTCTTCATGAGCGCTCCCGCCGATGAAGCGCCAGGTTGCCAAGTTGAAGGGCGAACAACCCGCGCCGTCGTGCTGTCCGACATCGGTAAGTGATAGAAATTCCGGAGTATTCATGAGTAGAAAGGTTTCTCCTTTAGCTTCCCGCCTGTCGCACTGGCGCCTGTGGAGTTGGCGAAGCCGCTTATGCGTTCTATTGGGCATGGCAGCCACCCTGTTACCGACTATCTCTCAAGCCAGCCAAGTGCGGATGGAGCGCTTTGCATCGCCCACGCTAGGGCACGACTACCCCTACATGCTCTATCTTCCCGATGGCTACACCGACAGTACCGCCCACTATCCTGTCATCTACCTGTTGCACGGCTCTTTCAACAGCCATCGGGACTGGGTTTCCCGCGGCGCACTCCAGCGGACCGCCGACAGGTTGATCGACGCAGGGCATATTCCGCCGGTGGTAATCGTCATGCCGGGCAGCCTCAGCTGGTGGGTGGATGGGCACAACGAACCCGCCCATAGCGCCTTCATCAACGACCTTCTTCCCCATGTGGAAGAGACCTACCGGGTCGGCCGGGAGCGCCATCACCGCGGCGTCGCGGGGTATTCCGCCGGCGGCTTCGGCGCCTTGAACTTCGCCTTGCAATATCCGCAGCGGTTCGGAGCCGCCGCCGCCTTGAGCCCCGCCAGCTACCTGCCCTACCCGCCGGACAGCTCCTCGGCCTACCGGCATCCGGCATTTCTCGACGAAAACGGCGAG
The DNA here is from genome assembly GCF_039691755.1 of Halomonas sp. Bachu 37. NCBI lineage: Bacteria > Pseudomonadati > Pseudomonadota > Gammaproteobacteria > Oceanospirillales > Halomonadaceae > Halomonas > Halomonas kashgarensis. The sequence goes on from NZ_CP137552.1 coordinate 3,105,149, forward strand.
TTCGACCACGCCCTGTGGGAGCAAGTCAACTACCCCGCTCACTTGGAAGAGTATCGCCTGCGCGTAACGCCGCGCCCCGCCGATGACGAAAGCGACGTGCCGCCGGTACCGCTTTACATCAGCGCCGGACGCAGCGACGTCCACGACGCGGAGTTTCATGCCCGCCAGCTCCGTCAGACCATGGAGCGCATCCAGCCGACACTGGTCAATCTGGACCTCTATCCCGGCGGGCACACATGGAAAGTCTGGCGAGCGAGTCTCCCGGCGGCACTCAACTTCATGTTCCAGTACCTGGAAGGCCCGGAAGAGACTCCCTGAACAGTGCCCTGCAGCGAGACGTCGGACACCACCAACGGCAGTCCACCTCCACCGAACAGGCAAGCTTTCGCACCGCCCCTTATTCCCGTCTGGGCTTATCCCGGTGGCGGGTATGGCACCCTACCGCAAGAACATGGCAAAGCCCATAGAGTCAATTTGACGCATTCGCAATAAAGAATCTTTATCATCTGCGATGCGCCATGGTACGTTTTCGGGGTAACTCGTTCTCAACGGCAATACCAATATCCCAACCGGCAGGAGAGCCCCATGAAACGTATTGTGTTTTTGATGTTGGCAGGATTGATGAGCAGCACCGCCACCTTGGCCCAGGAAGATGACCATGCGCGTGACGATCACTTCAAAGGCAAGCCGTCCGAGACGCTGGAAGAAGCCGTCGAAAACTTCTCCGAGGGTAATCAGCAATTAGCGGAACTGCTAGCCGCCGATGAGCTTTCCAATGAACAGATGGGCGAACTTCATATGCTCACCTACACACTAGAAAACGCTCTACGAAAAATCGACGAGGAAGTGGATGCCATGGCGGTATCCCTGGAAGAAGTTCACCTGGGCTCGGAAACCCTAGATCAGGAAAGAGTCGCCACCAACGGCTCCGACTACCTGGAAGCAGCCCGCACGTTAGTCGAGTGAATCCCTCCCGCCTGAACTGTCCCGGTCATGATGCCGGGACAATTTGTTTAGCGTAAGCGTTGCTTTCACGTAACTATCGGCTCATCCCCGCAGGTGCGGGGTGGGTCATGCTGCCTGGGCGGCAGCGAGCGTCGCTGCGCGATCTCATCGAGGAACCGCGCCAAGCGACGCCCGGAAATGGACGTGTCCACCAGCTGGCCGACACACTCTCGGCTGAAGTCGTCCACAATGTTCAGGACACGAAAGCGACGCCCTGAGGCCAACTGGCCCGACACGAAGTCCATCGACCAGCGCTGGTTGGGGCGGTCCGGCAGTTCCATCGACATCCTTGGTCGGACCAACCGCTTGCGTCGCCGGGTCCGAACCTGAAGACCATGCTCGCAATACAGCCGGTAGGTGCGCTTGCGATTGATCACCAGGCCCTCCTGACGCAACAGCACGTGAAGCAACAAGTAGCCGTAGCGGGGATAACAGGTCGCCAAGGCTTGGAGACGTGCCCGAAGCGGCTCATCGTCACGCAGCACAGCCTGGTATCGCGCCACCGATCTTGCCAGGCCTAGCAGCCGGCAGGCGCCTCGCTGGCTGAGCCAGCCGCCTGTCATCAGGTGCTTCACCGCCCGCCGCTTCGCTTCGGGTGTCACCACTTCCCGAGACAATCTCCTTGAGCGCGGCATTGTCGAGGGCACTTTCTGCCAATAGCTTCTTCAGTCGGGTATTCTCGTTTTCTAGCTCGCGCAGGCGCTTGGCCTCCGAGACCTCCTCCATGCCGCTGTACTTGGCTTTCCAGCGGTAGGGTCTGCTCGGTCACGGCATCTGCCGGGCCAGCTCGGCGATCGAGACGCCGCGCTCGTTGGCCTTGAGGATGCTAATGATCTGCTCTTCGGAATGTCGGTTACGCTTCATCGCGAGGTTTCCTGCTATCAGAATAAACGTAGCGGAAATCTCACATTGGCGGTGGACCGGTTTCTGGGGGAAAGGTCATATCCAATCATCCAGCTGGCTGGATTGACAATAGGCTCGCAGCGCAGAATTCGGATTAATCCGACCACCATTCTCACATAGACACATACGGCCAAAAGTATCGCCGCAATAATGATAAGTGGCAGCAGTAGGTAGCCGATACCGACCTCTCGAGCAGCGATAATCAGCCGTCATCCTGACCATAGCCTTCTTGTAATGACGCGGGGTCAAGCCTCAATACATGACCCTTCATAAACCCAACAGTCGCGTTAAGAAGGCCATGGCTCATGCTTCTAATGCAAAGGGGCCTATCAAGCCGTCATCATATCCAGAGGCTTGTAATCACCTTCCGCGGTACGACACCAGACGGCACCATCCGCTATCCCGCGGTCTTCAACAGAGAGCGAAGTACGGGTTGCCCGGCAGTTGGTATTTGAGGATAGCTGAGCCAGCTTACGCTGCTCCTCAAGACTTAGATCTTGACCACGGGCCCGTCCAAGCGCCATTACTGCCCTCGAATCACTCGCGGCAACTACTTCACCGTAGTGGATCTGACCCTGCACCCCTTCTCTCTCATCGCTCTCCCAGGCCACACTGCCCGACTGACGTTCATCAGCGAGCAAAGCCTGCTGGGTGGAACTTGCCAGTGAAGCCTGCTCTTGTTCATTTAGGTAATCCGCAAACTGGTTACCCACCAGTCCTCCCACGGCAGCACCCAGCGCCATTGCCACCAGACGACCATTACCCCCTCCAATCTGGGAGCCGACAAGGGCGCCCGCCACGGAGCCCAACGTGGTCCCCATTACCGAGCGCTGTTGTGCAGACATTGTCTGGCAACCACTTAAGAAAAGGGAAAGTGCCAGCAGGCCAGCGATAATGAAGGTGGATCGAAAGGCTTTCGTCATTTTTGATTTTCCTGTTTTTCTTGATAGTAAGAAATATTGCAAAAGAGATCAGGGACGTGCCTGAGCATCCAATGGCAGGAGTGCCGGATTATCGCTGTCGACCAAGCGATCATTTCGGAAGCCGAGATGCCCAGTCAAAGCATCACGTTCGCCTTCAAGAAACAATTTTTCAGGATCCTCGAAGAGCAGTGCGGTAGCCAGCTCTCCCTCGAACTGGCATTGGGCATCCTGGCTACACACCAGGCGCCCCGAATCAAGATGGGAGCTGCGATTACCGGTACCAAGATCGAGGTAGCTATCTATGATCCGGCCCCCATTATCTGACATCAGCTGCATCCGGCCCTTAATTTGGCGCTCTTCAACTTCGATGTTCATGTCATAGCTCGTCACGACGGAAGGTCGGATGGGTTGCACGGCAAGCTCTCGAGAGAGAGCTACGGGATAACCATTGGCCAGATAGATGACCTGTTGCATGAAGCCGCTCAAGGCCTCAACTGCGGAAGGATTATCAAGGGTCGCTCCGGTGCCGTATCCATAGACCATGGCCCCCTGAAAATCGAGACGAGGCAGGCTTGCCAGTGCAGTATCTGCCATGGCAACCCTCTCCTCGGGTGAGCTCGACAGCACAGCTGTCAAATCGACCAGGTCGGAGTTCTCGATCATATCGGAGTAAAGGATGACTCGTGTCGGCAGGTCACTGGAAAAGCGAGCCGCATCAGACTGTAGAGCCCGTAGCAGGTGGCGTGACTCGATACGCTCCACCGAACGTTTGGCTATATTGGCCGGGGCATCGACATAGCCAGGTGCAATCAGATTTTGCATCTGTACCACAAACTCTTTCTGAAGTTCGGGAATTTGATCAAGCAGATCATTGGTCAAAAAACTACTGATGCCCGACGAGACGAAGCGCTCATGATAGCGTTCTTCGATGACCGGATAGCAGAGCGATTCGCCATGCGCCTTGGCCGTGCCCTCGACGCTATCAAGAATCACCATCTCGAGGGGCTCTGCTGTCGTCATGGTCTGTTGCAACATCTGATTGAGCGCGCCGAACCATCCTAAATCCGCTGGATCCAGCGACAATGACTGACGATCCACATAGACAAGAGTGCGGCGGATCGGCTCGATGCCAGCCTCTTCCGCCTGTGTGCAAATCGAGCCGGACTGACCACGGAACAGCCCTTGCGCCTCGACAGATGCGGCTGCCGTGGATAGCAGAAATGTCACCACTAACCCTCGTGCCTGTAGCCAATGACGTGTTACATGCATTGTCGAACTCATGCGCTTACCTCTTCGGCCAGTCTACGCTTGGCGGCACGGCGTTCGATGAAGGAAGCGATCTCCATACGCTTGATGAGGTGCTCCTTGGCCAATTCAACTGGGCGTGCCTCGTACTCCATGGGAGAGAGTTCACCATGCTCGACATCGATAAATGTCAGCTTGGGGTTCTCGACCTTGACCAAGCCAAGTAACGTACGGCGGTAGGTTCTTAAATGTTCATCAACCTCCTCCTTGAGCCGCTTCAAGAGCATCTGCTCGTGTTCGCTGACCTGTTCGCACATGTCCACCAACAATCGACCCTTGTTGGCCCGCGAATCCAGCGTATTATTCACTTCCTCGATCTGCATAGTGAGATGTTGCTTCCTTTCTCGCATGGCCTTCTCCATGCGCTTGGACCACACAGTGAGTCTTTTACCAGCCTTCAGATGCCGAACACGAGCGTCGGAAAACTTCGGATCGCTGTCGTGGAACCAGTAGGCGACCATAGCACCCAGCAGCCAGACGATTAGGTTACCCATCAACGTCATGCCAACGGCTGTGTATACCTCTCCCATGGTGCCTCGAGCACCAAATGGGTTGGTTCCACCGAAGGCTGACGCACCGACCAAATCGTTGAAGGCAAGCTTGTAGCGCATATATCCGACCAGGGTCATGGCCGCTACGAAAAGCAGGGTCGTGAAGGCTAGCGCCGTGTAATTACGCTTGCGTATTGCCGGCTCGGCAGCAAAGCCACAGCGATGGCTCCACTGCTTAACTAGGGTCCCATGCTCATGGGAGGCGGCTGCCACCGCCAGCGCTACGACAATTACGATGCCGGCCGCGAGATATGGCTGAGCAAAAAGGGCGTTAGCGGCCTCCCAGTTAATCAGCCACTCGACCATTCCGACCAGAGCCAGAAGCGGGATGTAGATTGCATGCTTGACAATTTTCGCGTGCCGGTTACCGTGTTTCTCATACATTTTTTTGTACTGTTTTTCGGCTTCCGCGGCTTCCTCGTTATGATCCTTGAATTCCTTCTTGTTCTGTTCCCACTCTCGTGTCAGGTCTTCCTTCAGATTCTCGCGTTTTAGCTCTAGGTGCGTCTTCTCGTCCTTGAGATTGGCGGTCTCTTCTAGAAGCTCACTGTGTGGAGCGAGAATATTGGTAAAAGCCGACTTTACCTCCACCCATTGCGATGTCTGACGCAGCAGGCGTGAAAATATCAGCCCTTCCATTTCCGGAGTATAGCTCTGCTCGGTCAACACGATTTGCGACTGGGAAGTACGTGCCTCCCGAGCAGCCAGTTCGCGCAGTTCATTGCGAAAGCTTGTCTCATCGGGAAATGACCAGCGAAACGCCTGGCACTCCCCTGCCACTCTTCTAACCTCGGCGTCGTCGACCGTTACGGCCTCGTCGCGATATTTCTCGCGCTCTTTCGTATGCATCAGACTACTCTCTGCGGGTAAACACTCTAGTGGTTATTATCAATCAGATTCAGAAACCGCTCCGCCGGCTGCCGATGGCTGGCTCACGATAGACAATCGCGGGCAGATCAATGGTGCGCTCACGGCCCCCGACAGTAATCTCTCGCGAAACCTGTTCAACTACAGGCGCAGCTCTGCCGGTTTTCGAAGAGGATACCGACCGCTCTTTGCCAACCTCCGTTGGCGTGCGTTGCTCAGGAGCATGAACAGTGATGGAGCGCTCTCGCCCCACATTTTCTGCCTGGCGCTCCCGAGAAGAGGCTTCAGCCAGACGACGGTGCGCTTCGTTCACAGGTACGCGGCTGACCGCCTCTAAGGTTACCTCCGAATAGGCGCCCAAAAAGAACTCCACTCGACGATTCTTGCCCATTCCCTCAGGAGTGCTGTTGGGTGCCACGGGCTGCAACTCTCCCATTCCGATAAAATCGACCTGATCCGGACGTACCCCCAAACTCACCAGACGGCCCGTCACGTTTTTGGCCCGTTTCAGGCTGAGCGCCTCGTTGTAGGCTTCGCTGCCTCGGGCATCGGTGTGCCCCACCACTGCCAGATGGGTATCTGGCAGGTCGCCCTTTATGACGCCTGCTAGGACGCACAGCATTGGATCGGAGGTAGCCAGCGGGATAGCTTGGTCGGTAGAGAAGAAAATCCGGTCGCCCCAGGCCACACGGATAACGGGCAAGTCACGGTCGGTGCCAAACAACTGTCTGGGTAGCAATAACTGCTGATCCACACTGGGCGGCGGCGCATCACATTGTTCTGCCAAACGACGGATGCGTTGGACTCGGTCGAGATGCTCTTGCTCGATGAGCGCCCCCGGACTCATCAGGGTAGCGCCAGCGGACGACGTAACAGCCGGTGATGCGGGAACCAGGCTAGCGGACTTGCAGCCCGCCAACAGTCCAGCGCACAGCAGCGCAGTAGTGGCGAACAGTTTCATAACAACTCCGATATCGGATGAAGGTGAAGATAATGCGAGCCACTCCCGACGGAGGAGCAATCAACAAAATTAGGGCGGGGTACCAAGCCATAAAGAAGGCTCCCAAAAAGGAGCCCAGAAGGTATTCCTGGCGTCATTTAACAGCTTCCCTTGCGTTCCAAAGCGAGCGCCTCCTATGAAGGCGGTGCTGCCACGCGGCGTCTATGGCTCATCTATTAGCAGCTCGCAAATATTTCATTAAATAAACTTAATGCTAAGATATTTTTACCTTAACTAAAAGTAAAAAAATCGCTGTAGCGCTCCAAGCTTTCGTGAAGGATCCAGCATTCTCCCAGCAAGCCTAGTTGTTTGGTCCCGAAGAGTAATGGTCTACATTATGAACCATTATCGGAGGATGACCCATGGCTCAGATTCTTCACAAACGCGCCACGACCACGCACGCCATCCGAACAGAAATACAGCGATCGACGGAGTCGGTCACGACGTTGAGTCGACGCTACGGTATTAACCCCAAGACTGTGCGCAAGTGGCGTCACCGAGATACCGTCGAGGATACCCGCATGGGGCCGTCAGCCCCTCGTTCCACGTCGCTCACACCACTGGAAGAAGCCGCCGCTGTCACTTTTCGGCAAAAGACGCTGCTACCGCTGGATGACTGCCTCCATGCTCTTCAGCGGGAAATTCCCACGCTGTCCCGATCGAGCCTGCACCGCCTTTATCAGCGGCACGGGATTAGCCAACTGCCGAGAGATAACCGCCAGAAGCGCGAGAAGAAGCCCTTCAAGCGCTATCCGATCGGCTACCTACATATCGACATCAGTGAGGTCCGCACTGGTGAGGGCAAGGCCTATCTGTTTGTCGCGGTGGATCGGACATCCAAGTTTGTCCATGCACATCTGTATCGCCAGATGACTCGGCAGATCGCCGCTGATTTTCTCGAAGCAGCGCTGGCGATGTTGCCTTACCGAGTCCACACCGTGCTGACCGATAATGGGGTTCAGTTTGCGAAGAAGGCAGGCGCAGAGGCCTATAAGCCGCATATCTTCGATGTCGTCTGTTACCGTCACGGGATCGAGCACCGGCTGACAAAGCCCTTTCATCCCTGGACCAACGGCCAGGTTGAGCGGATGAATCGTACGCTCAAGGAAGCCACCATCCGGATGTTCCACTACACCTCGTTGGCTCAGCTCCAGTCTCATCTGGAGGATTATCTATGGGCTTATAACAGTGCTCGCCCTCTCAGGGCGCTCAAAGGCAAGACACCCGTCGGATTTATTCTTGAACAGTGGCAAAAAGAACCCCAAAGATTTTATGATGATCCGAACCACTTCTTTGCGGGACCAAACACCTAGTGTCATTGACGCCAGCAAAGACAGGCGTAAGTAGCGATCATGCTAATTATCGAAATGTGACCTTCCCCCTAGTTTAGGTCCGCTATCATCGTGAGAATCTGCTCCTCCATGCGCACTGCTCGGCATACGCTACAGGTAGCAAATAGCCCAGCGAGCTGTACGGTCTGACGTGGTTGTATGGGCTCTCCATTGAGTGATTTCGTGTCGTGCATCCGCTAGGCTCAAGAACCAGTGCTGGTTGAGGCAGCCGTCCCGGAACTTGCCGTTGAAGCTTTCGATGAACGCATTCTGTGTCGGTTTGCCTGGCTGGATGAAGGCCAGCGTCACCTTCCGTTCACGTGCCCAGAAGCAAAATCGTCTTGAGGTCGTTCGGCGAGAAATCATCCATGTCGATTCCTGTTATAAAAGGCCCCTCCATCTAACCACTCACGTTAATTAACAGCTACTGATACACATCATGCTTTGGTCAGGCATGTACGACACTTTGGTAGCAACTCGACGTGCTACGCTTATTGCTGACATTTCACTGGTAGGGAAACTCTCATGTCGCATTTACGATTCTGTGCTGTCTTGCTTCTCGGCTGGGCATCCATGGCGAGCGCCCAGGCGCAAACGGCCGGTGGTTGGCAGGAGTACGATGAAGTATTCGAAAACGGCGCCCGGCATGCGAAGATATGGGATGCGAGCTGGACGGGAATCTATGGCGCCAGCCTGGCCTACAACGCCTATCAGTCGAGTGAAGCGAGCGATGCAGACGACCGCTACGATGCGCGAGTCGGTGCGGTGAAATCCGCCTTGGCGCTGGGCAGCATGCTGATGGAGAGTCAGCCCCATGCCGCCGCGCTGGCGGAATACCAGCGTTTGAAGGAACGCGATGACTTGAGCGGCGTGCAGGCTCTGGGCTTGCAGCTGGCGCAGCAGGAGCGCGAACGCCGCGGTTGGGAGGCGCGAATCGGCTCGCTTGTGGTGAATGGCATTGCCGGCGCGGTGATCTCGGCCGATGGTCGCGAAAGCGACGGGGCGATGAACTTCGCTACCGGCATGCTGGTGAATGAGCTGCAAATCTGGACGCAGCCCAACCAGGCATCAAGCGCCATCAACCGCTTCCAGCCGGTGGATATCAGCGCGGGCGGTGTTTCTCTCAGCGGTGAATACGCGGTCATGCTCAGCCCTAACCAGGTCTCCGCCACGTTGCGGTATTGAGGCGCGAGCAGGAACGAGCGTGAACGGCCCGGCCATGTAAGCCTGGGCCGGTCTGGGTGTCACTGATTCAAGCGGTTAAGGTGCTGCTGGTTGGCCCGGAAGTTTTGTTATGTTATAACTTATTCATTGATAGCGAGGATAGTTACTCATGCCACACCATGTGCATCGGCATCGCCAGGAAGGGCCGTGCCATTTTTCCCTGATGTCGCTCTCCTATGCGCGGCGCTTGCTGCTGGGGATGATGCCCCTGGCGCTATTGTGGTTTCTGGTGAGCTGGGCTTGCGGGTGGTGGGGTTGATGTCGGCTTCCACTTCTCGCCTGTCACTCGAAAATCTGCAGCTGGCACAAGGCCGGCGCGTGGTGCTGGAGCATCTTGAAGGTCGCTTCATGGATGGTGCCATCACCGCCTTGATCGGCGCCAACGGGGCCGGCAAGAGCACCTTGATCCAGGCCATCATGGGTGAGTTACGCCCGGTGACGGGCAGAGTCTCCTGCGATGTTCCCAAGGAGCGTCGCGCCTGGCTCCCCCAGCAACTGGCGCTGGATCTCACCTTTCCCATGAGCGTGGAAGAGCTGATCATGACCGGCACCTGGCCGAGCCATGGAGCGCTGAAAGGGTATTGTGCGGCTCACTATCGCCGGGGCCGCGAGATCATGGCTCGCCTGAGTATCTCGCACCTTGCCCACCGCCCCTTGGGTGAGCTTTCCGGCGGCCAGCGTCAACGCGCGCTGATCGGGCGCACGCTTATGCAGGAGGCCGAGCTGCTGCTGCTGGACGAGCCGTTTGCCAATGTCGATATCGAAACCGTGGATGTGTTGGTGAATGTGTTTCAGGAGATGGCCGGAAACGGCACGACCATCATCGTCGTGCTGCATGACATGGACCAGCTCGCCCGGCTGGCGGATGAGGTGTTGATGCTGGCCGGCGGGCATGGCCGCTGGATGGCGCCAAGTGCCATTACCCATCAGCATGCGCCCGCCCAGGTGGTGCCGTTCACGTCGGGAGGGCAGCATGCTGGCTTTGCTTGAGGCGTGGTTTATCAGCCCGTTCGATTACGGCTTCATGCGCCGGGCGGTGGTGGGCGGCCTGGCGCTTTCCCTGGCGGCACCGCCCTTGGGCGTGTTTCTGGTGCTGCGCGGGATGAGCCTGATCGGCGATGCCATGGCCCATGCCATTCTCCCCGGGGTGGCGCTGGGGTTTCTGCTGGCGGGATTCTCGCTGCCGGTGATGAGTATTGGCGGCGTGCTGTTCGGTGTGTTGGTGGCGCTACTGGCGGGGGCCGTGTCGAAGATGGGCGGCCAGCGGGAAGATGCCGCCATGGCGAGCTTTTTTATCATCTCGCTGGCGGCGGGCGTCATGCTGATTTCGATCGGCGGCAGCAGTGTCGACCTGACCCACGTGCTGTTCGGCTCGATCCTGGCGATCAACTCCACGGCACTGCTGTTGATTGCCTCCATCAGCACGCTGATCGTGATCATTCTCGCCGTCATTTTCCGGGCCCTGGTGGTGGAGTGCCTGGACCCGCTGTTCCTGCGCGGGCAAAGCCGCCGCAGCGGCTGGGTACATAGCGTATTCCTGGGGCTATTGGTGCTCAATCTCACCGCGGGTTTCCAGACCCTGGGAACGCTGATGGCGGTGGGCTTGATGATGCTGCCCGCCACCTCGGCACGTTTCTGGAGCAAGCGCCTGGAAGGCTTGATCGGCATTGCCATCGTACTGGCGATGGTGGCGAGTACCGGCGGGCTGCTGCTCTCGTTTCACCTGGATATTCCCTCCGGCCCAAGCATCATCCTGCTGGCAGGAGCGGGGTACTTTTTCTCGGCGCTGTTCGGTCGTTACCACAGTTTGGCGGCAAAGCTGCGGCGTAAACCGACGCCGCTTGCCTTCGAACAAGAGTCCTGACTTTTCATTTCTGTGCTTACCGTAAGGAGTTCTGCATGTCGCTATCTTCTCCATCGCGCTGGCTGGTGGGCGTTTCGGCCATGCTGGCGCTACCTGCCGCCATGGCCAATGAGCGTGTCCAAGTGGTGACCAGTTTTTCCATCCTGGCGGATATGGTAGAAAACGTGGGCGGGGAGCATGTAGAGGTCACCTCACTTGTCGGCCACGACGGCGACGCCCACGTTTACTCACCGAGCCCGGGCGATGCCCGTGCCTTGGCGGGGGCCGATCTGGTGGTGTTCAACGGCCTGCTGTTCGAGGGCTGGATGGAGCGCCTGATCGAGTCGAGCGACTATTCGGGTACCCTGGTCACCACCACCGACGGCATCGAACGGCGGGCGCTTGCGGGTCACGATCACGATCACAGCCATGACGATCACGGTCACGATCATGATCATGATGACCATGAACACGGCGACGATGATCCTCACGCCTGGCAAGACATGCGCCAAGCCCAGATTTACGTTGCCAATATCCGCGATGGGCTGATCGAGGTAGACAGCGAGAATGCCGACGCCTACCAAGCCAATGCCGAGCGTTATTTAGCGGCAATGGCCGACGTGGATGCCGAAATCCGCACGCTGGTCGACGAAATCCCCGCCTCCGCCAGCGTGATTACCGGCCACGACTCGTTCGGCTACTTCTCCAGCGCCTATGGGGTGAATTTCCTTTCACCGGTGGGCCTGTCCACGGAAGCCGATCCTAGCGGTGCAAGCATGGCTGCCCTGGTCGATGTCATCGAGCAGGAGAACGTGCAGGCGCTGTTCCATGAGAACATGACCAATCAGTCGATCATCGTTCAACTGGCGGAAGAAACGGGGCTGCCCATTGCCGGCACGCTCTATGCCGATGCGCTGGCAAGCGAAGGAGAAGCCAACACCTACCTGGGCATGATGCGCCACAACGCCACGGTACTGCACGATGCCCTGGCCGAGCCGGGTCATGACGACCACGACCACGACCACGACCACGACCACGACCACGACCACGACCACGACCACGACCACGACCACGACCACGACCACGACCACGACCACGACCAGCATGATCATGCTCACTGAGCAGGAAACAAACGTTATCAGCCGCCTTCGGGCGGCTTTTTAATGGGAGTTAGAATTGCAGTTGCATCCTTCGTCCCCCATGACGGAGACTGAGGACTTTTCAGCGCGCTTGTGAGGGTATCGATACCATGCGACTCAACGCGGATTTTTCTCGTTTTGCGAGCGTGACGCCGGCCGAGTATCACTGGGTCAGCTCTCCCGTGCCCGGGGTCGAACGCATGATGCTCGACCGAATCGGCGATAAAATCGCCCGCGCCACATCGCTGGTACGCTACCACCCCCATAGCCGTTTCTCTTCCCATCAGCATGCCGGCGGTGAAGAGATACTGGTACTCGAAGGCGAGTTTGCCGACGAGCATGGCCGCTACCCCGCCGGTACTTATCTGCGCAACCCCGTCGGCACCTCTCATACGCCGCAAGTCGACGATCAAGGCGCCCTGCTGTTCGTCAAGCTGCATCAATTCGATCCCGGCGATACCCATCAGTTTGCGCGCAACTGCGCCCTTTCACCGTGGCAACCCGACCGTCGACCGGGCGTGTCGTACAAGGTGCTGCACAAGCACGCTACCGAAAGCGTCAGCCTGGAGCGCTGGGAACCCCACATCTGCAGTACCTTTGCGTCCTCCTGTGCCGGGGTGGAAATACTGGTGCTGGAAGGCGCATTGCAGGCGCAGCAGAGCGAGACCGTCTATCCAGCAGGTAGCTGGTTACGCTATCCCGCCGGAGAGGAGTTCACACTGCAAGCAGGGGATGACGGAGCAACGTTTTACGTCAAGCGCGGCCACTTGATGGCGTTCACCTGAGTTCTCCACGCAAAATCGACACGGCGAAACGAGCCGGCAGCAGAGACGCTCAAAACCCCAGGAAAGGCGCCAACGAGATAACGGCGATCAGGATTACGGCCACCATTACCAGCAGCATCTGGAAGGGGTGCGCCGTCACGCGGCGCCATAGGGTCGGTGCGTCACCGCGGGCCACGGCTTCGCGATACTCCGCCTGCAGGCGAACGCGCCGCTCGTCCTGATAACACTCGAGTACGGCCTGGGCCTGCTCCGCCTGGCTCGCGTCGCGCAACCAGATGGCCTCGACGCCCAGGCGAAACAAGCCCGCCTGGGTCTCGTAGACATCGAAGCCATGCTCGGCCAGCAGCTCACGCACTTCCGCCGCCTCTTCGTCGGTCACGTTGTGCAGGCGAAAGAGTAACTTGGCCATGGCGGTTAATTCCCCAGGCTGTCCAGGCGGGCGGCTTCCACGACCTCGATCCAGTAGCCGTCGGCATCCTTGATGAAGATGACGTCCTGCATCTTGCCCTGGTCGGAGCGCTTGACGAATTCCACCGCATTGCTGTCGAACCAGGCCTCGGCGGCGTCCAGGTCGGGCACGCAGAAACACAGATGGCCGAAGCCCTGGGGTTCGCTGTTGCCGTCGTGATAAGCCAGGTCGGATTGCGTCTCCGTCCCCCAGTTGTGAGTCAGTTCCAGCAGGCCTTTCTGACTGAATGTCCAGACGGTCCGCTGAGCGCTATCCTCCGGTGGCGCGGTGTGATCGTCCAGATTGGCGAGGAAATAGAGCGAAAACTGCATCTCCTCGAAATCAAGACGCCGCACGACGCTCATGCCGAATACCCGCGAATAGAAAGCCAAAGCCTTTTCCGGGTCCTTGACGCGCAACATGGTGTGGTTCAAACGGAACCCTTGGGTTTCTGCCGGGGTGGGCTGCACCCCGGGGTGTTGCTCGCCCGAAAAACGCATGATTGACTCCTGACCCTATGTTGCGAACTGCCGTTCTTGCCCTAGCCGCGAAGAGACGGTGAAAGAACATATTGATATAGTTAAACTTCCAAGAAGAACTTTTAAGCCTAAGAAATTGATTCTATGCTAGGCAGGAAAGCTTATCACTGCACCTATACAAGGAGAATCCCATGACATTGCGCCTAGGTGACATCGCACCAGATTTCGAACAGGACAGCACCGCCGGCAAGATTCGTTTCCACGAGTGGGCCGGGGATGATTGGGTCATTCTGTTCTCCCACCCCAAGGACTTCACCCCGGTCTGCACCACCGAACTTGGCGAAGTGTCCCGTCTCAAGCCCGAGTTCGACAAGCGCAACACCAAGGCCATCGGGCTATCCGTCGATCCGATCGACGACCACCACGCCTGGGCTGGCGATATCGAGGAAACCCAGGGCCACGGCTTGAATTTCCCGCTGCTGGCGGACAGCGACCGCAAGGTCAGCGACCTTTACGACATGATTCACCCCAACGCCAACGACACCCTGACGGTGCGTAGCGTGTTCATTATCGATCCGGCCAAGAAGATTCGTCTGACGCTCACCTACCCTGCCAGCACCGGACGCAATTTTGCCGAGATCCTGCGAGTGCTCGATAGCCTCCAGCTAACCGACGGCTACAAGGTCGCTACCCCGGTGAACTGGTGCGAGGGTGATGACTGCATCATCGTGCCTTCGGTCAGCAACGAAGACGCCAAGACGTTATTCCCCGAAGGCTGGGACGAGAAGAAACCCTACCTGCGCATGGTCAAGCAACCCAAGAAAGGCAGCTGAATCGAATCGGCCAGCGGTGTAGCATAGGCACCAGTAACGACAGGGGCGCTGCAGGCTTTCATGCAGCTGAGATGTACCCTTGAACCTGAACCGGATAATGCCGGCGTAGGAAGTCGTGATCGGTCTCCGGCCGGCCTTCGTCCGCGCCTGGGAGCGATGATGCCCGCACCACTTGATCTTGCCTCCGCGCTTGAAGCGCTACGCCGCCAGCGTCCGCTGGTGCACAACATCACCAACTATGTGGCCATGAACAGTTCGGCCAATCTGCTGTTGGCGATGGGTGCCTCACCGGCAATGCTACATGCCCGCGAGGAGGTGGTGGAATTCGTCGGCCTGGCCGACGTACTCTCCATCAATCTCGGAACACCATCCCCCGCCTGGGCCGAGGCCATGCTTCAGGCCGCCAAGGCGGCGCAGGTACAGGGCAAGCCGTGGGTACTCGACCCGGTCGCCGTGGGCGCCACGGCTTACCGCCGGCAGTTGGCGGCTACGCTACTCGACGCCTCGCCCACGCTGATTCGAGCCAATCCCTCGGAAATCCTGGCACTCGACGGCATGGCCAACCCAGGGCGTGGCGTGGATGCCACCGACAGTACGGCAAACGCCACCCAGGCAGCCATCCGCCTGGCTCGCCATCATGCCTGCCTGGTCGCGGTAACGGGCGAGTACGACCTGGTCACCGACGGCCAGCGGCATGTTCTCGTTCACGGCGGCCATGAGTTGATGCCCACCGTGACAACCTTGGGCTGTGGATTGAGCGCCGTGGCGGGAGCCTTTATCGCCGCTTCGCCTCGGGACACGTTCAACGCCTGCGTCGCGGCCCTGACAAGCTTCGCCGTGGCCGGGTCCCAGGCCGCCCATGACGCCCGGGGCCCGGCCAGTTTCCAGGTCGCTTTCATCGATGCTCTTTATCAGCTGACTCCCGAGCAGCTGGCGGCCCAGGCCAATGTGGAGGTGACCAATGCGCTGTAACCTTTCCCTTTATCTAGTGACCGACCCCGACTTGTGCCGTGGGCACGGGCTGGAAAGTACGGTGGCCGCTGCCGTTAGGGGCGGAGTCACCATGGTGCAGCTGCGCGACAAGCATGCCAGCGACACCGAAATGATAGCCCAGGCGATACGTCTGAAAGAGATACTGGAAGGCTCGGGCGTCCCGTTGATCATCAATGATCGTCTATCAGTTGCTTTGGAGAGCGGCGCCGACGGCTTGCATGTAGGCCAGAGCGATACTGCCGTCCACGAGGCGCGAGACGCCATGAAGCCCGGCGCCATCATCGGCCTTTCCATTAATTCGCTGGACGAACTGGCTGCGGCCCCCGTGGAAATACTCGATTACATCGGCCTGGGGCCGGTCTTCGCCACTCCCAGCAAGCAGAACCATGCCCAGCCGATCGGGTTTGAGGGTCTGGCGACCCTCGCCCAAGCCAGCCCGCTGCCCAGCGTGGCGATAGGCGGTCTCAAGGCCGAGCATTGCCGTTCCGTACGAGAGGCAGGTGCCCATGGCATCGCCGTGATTTCGGCTATTTGCGGACAGACCGATCCCGAGCAGGCGGCTCGCTCGTTCCGTTTTACCTGACGGCAAAGGTCCAAAGGTTGTTAACTGAAACGACAGCTCCAGCTCGGCGGCACAGTTCAAGCCGTCGGGCGGCGCTTCAGTGTGGTACGCCGGTCGTGATAGGCAATCGCCAAGCCACTACCGATAATCAGCGTACTGCCCACCCATACCCATGCGTCGGGCATTTCCCCCCAGAACCACCAACCCAATAATACCGCCCACAACATGGCGGTGTAATCGAACGGCGCGGCAATCGCCGCAGGCGCATAACGAAACGCCAGGGTAATGAAAGCGGTAGCGCCGATGCCCAGCACACCCGAAAGCAGAAAGCCCGGCCAGTGCCAGGGATGGGGCGCTTGCCACACCCAGGGCAGCAAGGCGGCGGAGATGACCAAGGGAACCAGAGTCATGTAGAACACCATGGCCCATAGATGCTCGTGCTTGCCGTAGCGCCGCGCGGTAATCATCAAAAGCGCGTAGAATACCGCCGCTCCCAGTAGCACCAGCGCTCCCGGGTCGAAAGCGTCGCCCCCGGGTCGCACCACGACTAACACTCCCGCAAACCCCAGCAGCGAAGCGGCAAGTACCGGTGCATCGATACGCTCGCCCAGTAGCGGAACGGATAACAGAGTGACAAACAGTGGCGCCACGAAGGCGATCGCGGTCGCTTCGGCGAGGGGCAGCAGGGTCAACCCCAGCACGAAACAACCCATCGTGCCGGTATAGATCAAGCCCCTGACCAGGTGCACGCCGGGACGCCGGGTGCGCAGCTTGATCAAGCCACCGCTGAAGTGGGCCAACACAGCTATTAGAGGAAGCGATACCAGGGTACGGAAGAAGATGATCTGAACGGGTGAATGGGTTTCCCCCAGCCATTTGGACACGGCATCACCCAGGGCAAGAAACAACACACCCAGGCACATGCAACCGATTCCCTTGAACGACGGTGACATTTTCTCTACTCCAAAAACTCACCCCGCCGGTCCATCAACCGGCGGGGTGCGCAGGAACACACAACGACTACAAGCTGGCGTTGACGACCATGCAATCCATGCCTTCCGCTTGCAGTCGAGTGCATGCCCGATGAGCCTGCTCTTCGTGTAGATCGACGAGACGCGCCCGATAGACCGGTGGCCCCTCCTGCAGGGCATCGACTGCAATACGCGCTTGCTGAAACTCCTGGCTCACCCGCTGTGCAGCTTGCTGGGCCAGATGACGGGCATGCTCAGCCTGACTGAAGGCCCCCACCTGAATACCCCAGTGCCCCGCGGCCGTAGCGGCGAGATCCCGTTCCCGCTGCATGAAACGCTGCAATGGATCATCGGCGGCTGCCAGTGGCTCATTGACGCCTGATGGCGGCGTAGAGGCGGGCTGCGTCATGGCGACTGATTCGCCGGACTGACTCGAGCGGCGTGCCGGCGTGTTGGAGATATCCACCGCCGCCATCAGCGAGCCGCTAGCCGACTGCTGCCGATAAGGCGCCGCATGACCGGGAAACTCCATGTATTCCTGGGAGATACTGGCATTGGCCAGCCAGTTGCCCCTATCGCGCAGCGACGCTCGCTGAAAGCCGCGGTCCAGTAAATCGGCCATGTGGGCATCGCGGGACTGGGCGGTGAATCCGCCCATCACGATCGCCATCAAGCGTCGCCCGCCACGCACGGCGGTAGTCGCCACATTGAAGCCCGAGGCACGAATGAAACCGGTTTTCAGGCCGTCCGCGCCGGGATAGTTTTTCACCAACCGGTTATGACTGGTATGTCGGGTGCCTCGGTAGGTAAATTCCTGCAGCGAGAAATAGTGATAATACTGGGGAAAATCCTCCATCACCCTGACCGAAAGGGTCAGCATATCCCGGGCCGTGGTGGCCTGTTGGTCATCGGGCAGGCCCGAAGCATTACGGAACGTCGTCGAGTGCATGCCCAGCTCGCGGGCCTTCTGTGTCATCAGATGAGCGAACTGTCGCTCACTGCCGCCCAACGCCTCGGCAACCACAACCGCCACGTCATTGGCCGAACGCACGACCATCGCTCGAATCGCCTCATCCACCTTGATGGAGCCGCCTGCGGGGAGCCACAGCTTTACCGCCGGCATGGCCGCGGCCTGGCTGGACACGGGCAAGGCCTGATTCAGCTCTAGGTTGCCTCGCTCCAGCGCCTCGAAAACCAGATAGAGCGTCATCATCTTCGTCAACGATGCCGGGTAGCGACGGATATCGGCATTGGCGGCATACAGCACCTCGCCATTCTCCAGATCTACCACCATCCCTGCGTAGCGCGGATTGGCTGCGGCCGGGAGCGAGAAAAGCAGGCAGAGGCTCAAGACTATGCCGGTAACTACTGGCCCGGTAAATACCGGTAGGGAGCGAAACGCGGATACTTTCATGATGTTCCCTTGGATCGGTAATCAAACGAGTAGTGACGTGGCCTGCTCAACAGGCGAGGTTTTGCTTCATTATGAATCGTCACGCTTTCTTGTGTACAGCCTTTCCCTATATCGCAGCATCGCAGCGAATAGCATCAGCGTAACCCAACATGCCCTATCGTTATCAAGCAGGATCGAGTAGGAGGGGGAGTCGCCTCCCCCGTCCTCTCACACCACCGGGCATACGGTTCCGTACCACGGCGGTTCATGAACAACGTTTGAGCCATCTTACCGTATCGAGTATCGAGATCAGGCCCTGATCGTAAAACCACTTTCTCGGCAGGGCCTGGTTCATGTGCGAAGCCCCGGCGTTCCACCAGGGACCTCGACCATTACCCACCGATTTCCAAGCACGACGCGCGTCCAGGCCCAGTGCCATAAGCTTGTGACGCCGGGTCTTTGGACGCTTCCACTGCCGCCAGACCACATCGCGTAAGCGGCGGCGTATCCATTGGTCCAACGCGTCCAAGGGGCTTTTCACATCAACCAGGTTGAAGTAGTGGGCCCATCCTCGCAGGACGGGCCCCAACTTTTCGATTATCCGTTGGATGTTACGCCCTCTGCCACGTTTCAGGATCTCACGGACACGCTGCATCATGCGCTTCAGGCTGGCCTTGGCGAGCGTCAGCTTCGACTGCTTATGCCAAGTAAGGCTGTAGCCCAGGTAGCCGCGTCGCCATGGCCGATCCACCGCACTTTTACGGCGGTTGACCGTCAGCCGCAGTGAGTTCTCGATATGCTCACTCAAGCTGTCCATGACACGCTCGCCTGCTCGCCGACTTTTGACATACACCTGGACGTCATCGGCGTAGCGGCAGAAGCGATGGCCGCGGCGTTCCAGCTCCTTATCCATGTCGTCCAGCAGGATGTTCGCCAGTAGCGGGCTGAGTGGCCCACCTTGGGGCGTCCCCTGCCGTCGCGGCGTGGGGAGACCCTGCTGGAACATGCCCGCCTCCAGATAGCGGCGGATTAGACGCAGCACGCGCTTGTCATCAACGCGCCGCGCGACCCGTGCCATCAGCAGGTCGTGATTCACTCGATCGAAGAAGGCTTCCAGGTCAAGATCGACCACCCAGCGGTGGCCGGCGGTGACGTGGGCCTTCATGGCCGAGACGGCCTGCTTGGCACTCCGCTTGGGGCGGTAGCCGTAACTCGACTCGGAGAACGCTGGATCGAAGATCGGCATGAGCGCCTGGGACATCGCTTGTTGGATCAACCGGTCGGTAACCGTGGGGATGCCCAGTTGCCGCGTTCCACCCTTGGGTTTGGGGATCGTGGCGGTTCGGGTCGGGCTGGGATGATACTCATTGGCCAACAGCCGCTCGCGCAGCATTGGCCAATGCGTCTTTAGGTGGTCAGCTAGCTGATGCACCGTCATGCCATCGACACCCGGTGCGCCTTTGTTGCTAACCACCTTACGGTAAGCTCGCTCCATGTTTTCCGGATCAACGACCCATTCCATGAGCGAGGCTGGCTCCGCTTTCGTCCACGATAACGACGCCGGGCTCGTCTCGACGCTCACCGGCTGGGACGCGGGGTGCTGCCCCTGCCCCTCTGGGTGAGTGACGGTATTAGCGTCAGTGTCTGTCTTCATGATCGATCCTCGAGACGTTATCGCCTACTCGCGGTTCTTCATGTTCGGCCCTTGGTGCCGCAGTAAACCGGCACTTACTATGGCCTCGGCTGACGTCTGGTGATCCATCCCGTCGCCTCTCGACGCCGGTAGCACCGTGGCAGACCACCAGACCTCCCAGGGTAAGACGCGCGACCTTCCCGCTTATGCCTGTCGGATCTACGTCATGGCGTTCCGTGCAAGTACCGGGCTTTGATGATTATGGCCATCTCACCCCGCCATGCCGCCTCGTATCCGCTTTCTGTTCGGCTAGGCGCCCCCGTCGAGCCAGCGTTTTGCCTTAGGCTTCCTTCAGATTCCCCCTCGCGAGGGACACCCTTGCCGTCGGCTAGCACTTCCCCTTGCCGGGCGTGCAGGGGACTTTCACCCCCAAGTCATCCTGAGGCACCACCCTCAGGAATAGCGCCAGTCAAGGCGCTGCGCGCCATGCCTGGCGCACCATAAAAAAACCGACCCGGATGGGTCGGTTTTCGATACGTACCGGAGCAGCGCGGAGGATTACTCCTCGGCGGCGGCTTCTTCGATCACGGGACGGTCAACCAGTTCGACGTAGGCCATCGGGGCGTTATCGCCGGTGCGGAATCCGCACTTGAGAATACGGACGTAACCGCCCGGACGCTCGGCGTAACGCGGACCCAATTCGTTGAACAACTTACCCACCGCTTCCTTGGAGCGCGTGCGGGCAAAGGCCAGACGACGATTGGCAACGCTATCCTGCTTGGCCAGGGTGATCAGCGGCTCGATGACGCGACGCAGCTCCTTGGCCTTGGGCAGGGTTGTCTTGATGACTTCGTGCTCGACCAGCGAGACGGACATGTTCTTGAACATGGCCTGGCGGTGCGAGCTGGTACGATTTAGATGACGACCACTCTTACGATGACGCATGGTTGTGATTCCTTACCAAACTGGGACTCAAGTCGACGCTCACGCGGAGGCCTTGTCGTCCTTCAGGCTTGCCGGCGGCCAGTTCTCCAACCGCATGCCCAGGGACAGGCCGCGGGCGGCCAACACGTCCTTGATTTCATTCAAGGACTTCTTGCCGAGATTCGGCGTCTTCAACAGCTCGACTTCGGTGCGCTGAATCAGGTCGCCAATGTAGTAGATGTTCTCGGCTTTCAGACAGTTGGCACTGCGAACGGTCAACTCGAGATCGTCTACGGGGCGCAGCAGGATGGGATCGACGTGATCCTCTTCCTCTTCGACTTCCTGTTCCTTGTCGGCTTCCAGATCGACGAAGGCGGCCAGCTGCTCTTGCAGGATGGTGGCGCTGCGACGGATAGCCTCTTCCGGATCCAAGGTACCATCTGTTTCCAGATCGATGATCAGCTTGTCCAGGTCGGTACGTTGCTCGACACGGGCAGCTTCCACAGCGTAGGAAACACGGCGAACGGGGCTGAAGGTGGCATCCAGCTGCAGGCGACCGATCGCACGGGTTTCTTCATCGGAACCACGCGTATCCGCGGGTTCATAACCACGACCCAAGGCGACCTTGAGCTGAATCTTCAGCTCCGCGCCTTCGTTGACGTGAGCGATGACATGATCCGGATTGACGATCTCGACGCTATGATCAAGCGCGATATCACCAGCGGTCACGACGGCCGGGCCCTGCTTGTTCAGCGAGAGCACCGCCTCATCGCGGCTGTGCATCTTGATCGCTACATCCTTGAGGTTCAGAAGAATCTCAATGACGTCTTCCTGCACCCCTTCAATGGCACTGTACTCGTGCTCGACTCCGGCAATCTCGGCTTCCACCACGGCGCAGCCGGGCATGGACGAGAGCAGGATGCGACGCAGTGCATTGCCCAGGGTGTGGCCGAAACCACGCTCGAACGGTTCGAGCACGATCTTGGCATGATGTGCGCTGATTTCTTCGACCTTGATATCGCGGGGACGAAGAAACTCTGTCACTGAACGCTGCATAAGAATACCTTTCAGGCTGCCAAACGGATACTTGGTACTCGGCACGGCCTGACGCTGGTGTTATCCCTGCGCCAGGCCGACAAGAAACAGAAAACTGCTTACTTGGAGTACAGCTCGACGATCAGGTTTTCGTTGATGTCGGCAGTCAGGTCACCGCGTTCAGGCAGAGCCTTGAAAGTGCCTTCCATCTTCTTGGCGTCGGTTTCGATCCAGACCACATCGCCACGATTGGCCGCAATGGCCAGCGCGCTTTGAATGCGGGCCTGGTTCTTGGCCTTTTCGCGAACGGAGACCACGTCACCGGGCTTGACCTGATAGGACGCCACGTTGACGGTCTTGCCGTTCACTGAAATCGCCTTGTGGCTGACCAGCTGACGCGCTTCAGAGCGAGTCGAGCCGAAGCCCATACGGTAGACGACGTTATCCAGTCGGGATTCGAGCAGTTGCAGCAATACTTCACCGGTCGCCCCTTTCAAGCGAGCGGCTTCCTTGTAGTAGTTGCGGAACTGCTTTTCGAGTACGCCATACATGCGACGTACTTTCTGCTTCTCGCGAAGCTGCAAGCCGTAGTCTGAAAGACGTTGACGACGCTGGCCGTGTACACCCGGGATCTGCTCGGATTTACACTTTTTCTCGAAGGGAGTCACACCACTCTTCAAAAAGAGGTCTGTGCCTTCACGACGAGACAGTTTGCACTTCGGTCCAATATAACGAGCCATGAATCTGTCTCCTTAAACGCGGCGTTTCTTCGGCGGACGGCAGCCATTATGGGGAATGGGCGTCGCGTCGGTGATGCTTTGCACGCGGAAGCCGGCGGCATTCAGAGCGCGCACGGCGGATTCACGGCCGGGACCGGGGCCTTTGACCAGCACGTCGACGTTTTTCACACCATACTCGGCTGCAGCAGTTGCTGCACGTTCACTTGCCACTTGAGCAGCGAACGGGGTGCTCTTGCGAGAACCACGAAAACCCGAACCACCGGCAGTTGCCCAGGAGAGAGCATTGCCCTGGCGGTCTGTGATCGTCACGATCGTGTTGTTAAAAGAGGCATGGATATGCGCTACGGCATCCACTACCTGCTTTTTAACCTTTTTACGGTTGCTACGCGGGTTAGCCATGTTGATGTCTATTCCTGTCTTTACGCCAGAACGTGCGTGTTATTTGCGGATCGGCTTACGCGGGCCCTTGCGGGTACGCGCGTTAGTCTTTGTCCGCTGACCACGCAGCGGGAGACTACGACGATGACGCAGACCACGATAGCAACCCAAGTCCATGAGACGCTTGATATTCAGCGTAACATCACGACGAAGGTCGCCTTCTACGGTGTACTTGCCGACTTCAGAACGCAGGGTGTCCAGCTCATCAGAGGACAGATCCTGAATCTTGGTAGTCGGGGCAATACCGGCAGCAGCACAAACGTGCTCTGCGCGAGTACGGCCAATCCCGAAGATATAGGTCAGCGAGATCGCCGCATGCTTGTTGTCCGGGATATTGACGCCTGCAATACGGGCCATCAGCTTACTCCGAAATTTGAGCGGCTTGCTCGTTGGGTCATCTACAAAAGGCGCAACAGCATACCCCTTAACCTGCCTAAAGGCAAGGGGCATGCTGGCACCCGGTTAATCACAGCCCAGGATCTAGCCCTGGCGCTGCTTGTGCCGCGGTTCGCTGCAGATGACGCGGACAGCGCCATTGCGACGAATTATCTTGCAGTTACGGCACATTTTCTTTACGGAAGCTCGAACTTTCATCGTTCTTTCTCCAAAAACGGCTCGCGGCACGTCAATTAATTGACGGCGCCTCAGCGCATGATGCCGCCGCTACCGTAGCCTTTCAGGTTGGACTTCTTCATCACCGAGTCATATTGATGCGACATGAGATGCGACTGCACCTGGGCCATGAAGTCCATGATGACCACAACCACGATCAGCAGCGACGTACCGCCGAAGAAGAACGGCACGTTCCACGCCACGATCAGGAACTGGGGCATCAGGGAAACCGCAGTGATATACAAGGCACCGAACAGGGTCAGACGAGTCATGACCTTGTCGATATAGCGAGCGGTCTGCTCGCCGGGGCGAATGCCCGGCAGGAAGGCGCCTGACTTTTTCAGATTGTCAGCCACATCCTTGGGGTTGAAGACCAGCGCTGTGTAAAAGAAGCAGAAGAATACCACTGCCGCCGCGAAAAGCAAGATGTAAAGCGGTTGGCCTGGACCTAGCGCCTGGGAGGCTCGCTGCAGCCACTCCATGCCATCACCCGCGCCGACCCATTGGCCGATGGAAGCGGGGAACAACAGGATACTGGAGGCAAAGATCGCCGGAATGACACCGGCCATGTTGACCTTCAGCGGCAGATAACTGCTCTGCCCGGCATACATCTTGTTGCCTACCTGACGTCGCGGATAATTCACCTTCAAGCGGCGTTGGCCACGCTCGATGAAGACCACGAACGCCACGGTGGCGATACCCAGCACCGACAGAGCCAGCAACGGAAGCACATTCCAAGCGCCTTCATTGCGCGCCAACTCGAACGCCTGGCCCACGGCACTGGGCAATGCGGCGACGATACCGGCGAAGATCAGCAACGAAATACCGTTGCCGATACCCTTCTCGGTAATCTGCTCCCCCAGCCACATCATGAACACCGCCCCCGACACGAAGGTGACGATAGCGGTGAAATAGAAGCTGAAGTCGGCGGTGTAGGCTATGCCTTGGCTCGCCAACCCGACCGACATGCCGGTGGCTTGTACAAACGCAAGTAACACCGTGCCGTAGCGGGTGTACTGGCTGATCTTGCGGCGGCCGGACTCGCCCTCCTTCTTGAGCTGCTCAAGATGGGGCGAGACCGCAGTCATGAGCTGCATGATGATCGACGCGGAGATATACGGCATGATCCCCAACGCAAAGATACTCATGCGCTCCAGGGCGCCACCCGAGAACATGTTGAACATGCCCAGGATGGTACCCTGTTGCTCCCTGAACAAGGCAGCAAGCTGGTCAGGATTGATACCGGGAACGGGAATGTGGGCACCGATACGGTACACCACGATGGCGAGGAGCACGAAGCGCAAGCGCGCCCATAGTTCACTCAGACCGCTGCCCATCGCCGGCATATTTCCTGACTTGGCCATTTAGTCCTCTACCTTGCCACCGGCGGCTTCGATCGCAGCACGGGCACCCTGGGTGACCTTGATGCCGCGGACCGTAACCGCCTTGTTCAGTTCGCCGGAAAGGATGATCTTCGCATGAAGCGTCGCATCCTTCAGCACGTTGGCTTGCTTCAGGGTTTCCAGCGTGACTTCGTCACCGGCAACCTTGCCAAGTTCGGCCAGGCGGACTTCTTCAGATACCAGCGATTTAGCGGACGTGAAGCCGAACTTCGGCAACCGACGCTGCAGCGGCATCTGACCGCCTTCGAAACCAGGCTTGACGCTACCGCCACTGCGCGCTTTCTGGCCTTTGTGGCCACGGCCGCCGGTCTTGCCCAGACCGGAACCGATACCACGACCAACGCGCTTTTCAGCGTGCTTGGAGCCCGGGGCCGGGCTCAGGGTATTGAGTTTCATGGATTACTCTCCCTCAACGCGCACAAGGTAGTTGACCTTGTGGATCATGCCGCGCACGGCAGGGGTGTCTTCCAGTTCAACCGTATGACCGATGCGACGCAGGCCCAAGCCACTCATGGTAGCTCGATGCTTGGGCAAGACGCCGATGGTGCTACGGATCTGGGTAACCTTGATCGTTGCTGCCATGGTGTCTTACCCCGTGATCGCTTCGACAGACAGACCGCGCTTGGCGGCCACGTCTTCCGGTGCCTGCATGGAGGAGAGACCTTTGACAGTCGCCCGCACCACGTTGACCGGGTTGGTGGAACCGTAGCACTTGGCCAGGACGTCGTGGACGCCGGCCAATTCCAGCACGGAACGCATGGCGCCACCAGCGATGATCCCGGTACCTTCAGAAGCCGGCTGCATGTACACCTTGGAGGCGCCGTGACGGGCCTTGACCGGGTACTGCAGCGTGTTGCCGCTGAGAGTGACCTTAACCATGTTGCGACGAGCCTGGTCCATCGCCTTCTGGATCGCGACCGGCACTTCACGTGCCTTGCCACGACCGAAACCGACACGACCTTTACCATCACCAACGACGGTCAGCGCGGTGAAGCCGAAAATACGACCCCCCTTGACCACCTTGGCGACACGGTTGACCTGCACCAACTTCTCTTGCAGATCACCGTTTTGCTGTTCGTTCTTCGCCATCGTAAAACCCTTTAGAATTCCAGGCCGCCTTCACGAGCGGCGTCGGCCAGAGCCTTGACGCGACCGTGATACTTAAAACCAGCACGATCGAAGGCCACCTGGGTGATGCCTGCTTCCTTAGCGCGTTCCGCAATCAGCGCACCCACTTTGGTAGCGGCGTCTGCGTTGCCGGTTGCACCCTCACGCAGCGCCTTGTCCAGCGTAGATGCGCTGGCCAGCACCTTGCCACCATCCGGCGAGATAATCTGCGCGTAGATGTGACGCGGGGTACGGTTGACGCACAGGCGATACACGCCCAGCTCGCGGATCTTGGCGCGAGCGCGGCGGGCACGACGGAGACGAGATTCTTTCTTCGCGTTCATAACCCTGCCTTACTTCTTCTTGGCTTCTTTGCGACGCACCTGCTCGTCGGCGTACCGGACACCCTTGCCTTTATACGGCTCAGGCGGACGGAAGGCGCGGATTTCCGCAGCGCACTGACCGAGCTTCTGCTTGTCCGCGCTTTTCAGCACGATCGTGGTGTTCTTCGGCGTTTCCGCCGTGACACCTTCAGGCAGTTCGTAGTCGACCGGGTGCGAGAAGCCCAGTGAAAGATTGAGCGTCTGGCCCTTAGCTTGGGCACGATAACCGACGCCGATGATTTCGAGAGACTTCGTGAAGCCCTCGGATACGCCCGTAACCAGGTTCTGAACCAGGGCACGGGTAGTACCGGCCATCGCCCAGCTCTTGGCGCTTTCGCTCGGGGCGAAGGTCAGCTGGCTGTCTTCCTGACCTATCACCACGTCCTGGTGGATAGGCATGGACAGCGTACCCTGACCGCCTTTGGCGGTCAGTTGGTCGCCATCAATCTTGATGTCGACTCCGGCGGGTACTTTTACCGGATATTTGGCTATACGGGACATTCCAGCCTCCTAGAATACGGTGCAGATGACTTCGCCACCGACACCCGCCTGACGTGCGGCACGATCGGTCATCACCCCGTTGGAGGTGGTGACGATCGCGATACCCAGACCATCGGCGACCTTAGGCAGGTTGGCCTTGCCCTTGTACTGGCGCAGGGAAGGCTTGGAAACCCGTTGAATGTGCTCGATGACCGGCTTGCCCTCAAAGTACTTGAGGGTCACGGTCAGCTCGGGCTTGACGCCTTCGGCAACCGTGATGTCGGCAATGTAGCCCTCTTCTTTCAGCACGCGGGCCACTTCCACTTTCAACTTGGAGGACGGCATGGTGACCGTCTCCTTGGTGGCCATCTGCGCATTGCGGATACGGGTGAACATATCCGCCAGAGTGTCTTGCATGCTCATTTAATGTGCGCTCCTGATGATTCTACGTGACGGTTACCAGCTGGACTTCTTGAGTCCAGGGACATCGCCACGCATGGCGGCTTCACGCAGCATGTTGCGGGCAAGCCCGAACTTGTTGTAAAAGCCGTGCGGACGACCGGTGATACGGCAGCGGTTACGCTGGCGTACCGGGCTCGAGTCGCGCGGCAGTTGCTGCAGCTTCAGCGTCGCCTCGAAGCGGTCTTCGTCGGAAGCATTCACATCGCTGATGATCGCCTTGAGTTCAGCGCGCTTGGCCGCGTACTTCTTGACCAGGTCGGCACGCTTGAGCTCACGCTCTACCATGCTTTTCTTTGCCATGATCCCACCCTTATTTCTTGAACGGGAAGTTCAGCGCGGTAAGTAATGCGCGACCTTCCTCATCGGTGTTGGCGGTAGTGATGATGGTGACGTCCAGCCCCCGAACGCGATCGATTTTATCATACTCGATCTCCGGGAAGATGATCTGCTCACGCACCCCCATGGAATAGTTGCCGCGACCGTCGAAGGACTTCGGGTTGAGACCACGGAAGTCACGCACGCGAGGAATCGCGATGTTCACCAGACGGTCCAGGAAGTCCCACATGCGCTCGGCGCGCAGGGTCACCTTGATCCCGATCGGCCAACCTTCACGCACCTTGAAGCCCGCGATGGACTTGCGTGCCTTGGTCACCAGCGGCTTTTGACCGGAGAGCTTCTCCAGGTCGCCGATGGCGTTGTCGATCAGCTTCTTGTCGCTGACCGCATCGCCGATACCCATGTTCAGAGTCACTTTCGTGATCCGGGGTACCTGCATCACGTTGGCGTAGCTGAACTGTTCTTTAAGTCCTGCCACCACCTCGTTTTGATAACGTTCTTTCAAGTTCGCCATTTTGCTACCCGACTCGCGTTAGGCGTCGATCTGCGTCTGCGTCGACTTGTAGATACGTACCTTGGTACCGTCTTCCTTCACTTGGAAGCCGACGCGATCCGCCTTACCGGTCTCCGAATTGAAGATGGCTACGTTGGACGCGTGAATCGGAGCCTCACGCTCGACGATACCGCCCTGATTTCCCGCCATGGGATTCGGCTTGGTGTGACGCTTGATCATGTTCACACCGGACACCACGAAACGGTTTTCCATTACCCGCTTAACGGTGCCGCGCTTGCCTTTATCCTTCCCGGCGATGACGATGACTTCATCGTCACGTTTGATCTTTTGCATATCCGCCTCGCTCCTTACAGCACTTCAGGCGCCAAGGAAATGATCTTCATGAACTTTTCGTTACGCAGTTCACGAGTCACCGGCCCGAAGATACGGGTACCGATGGGCTGTTCGTTGGTGTTATTCAACAGAACCGCCGCATTTCCATCGAAACGGATCAGCGAACCGTCGGGACGACGGACGCCACTACGGGTCCGAACCACGACCGCTTTGAGCACCTGGCCTTTCTTGACCTTGCCACGCGGAATCGCTTCCTTCACCGTGACCTTGATGATGTCACCAACACGAGCGTAGCGACGGTGTGAACCGCCCAACACCTTGATGCACTGCACCCGGCGCGCTCCGCTGTTGTCGGCGACATCCAGCATTGTCTGAGTCTGAATCATCGGTTTTCTCCAAACCTAATCTGACTGCACTCGTTGGGCAGGTCGGGTTAACCCTTGGCCTGCTCAACCACCTCGACCAGCGTCCAGGCTTTCTTCTTGGAAAGCGGACGGCACTCCTGAATGGAAACCATATCGCCGGCCTTTGCCTGGTTCGCCTCATCATGGGCGTGCAGCTTGGTGGAGCGCTTCATGTATTTTCCGTAGATCGGGTG
This sequence comes from Halomonas sp. Bachu 37, assembly GCF_039691755.1. Lineage (NCBI taxonomy): Bacteria > Pseudomonadati > Pseudomonadota > Gammaproteobacteria > Oceanospirillales > Halomonadaceae > Halomonas > Halomonas kashgarensis. The sequence goes on from NZ_CP137552.1 coordinate 3,134,702, forward strand.
ACGCTCGCGACGCTCGATCATGACGACAATGGACTTGTCCATCTTGTCGCTCACCACCTTACCGGTGAGCATACGGGCTTTCTTTTCTTCGGCCATCTCAGTCACCTGCCTTCTCGTTGAGCACAGTCTTCACGCGGGCGATGTCCCGACGGACCTGCTTGAGCAGATGGCTCTGGCTCAGTTGGCCGGTGGCCTTCTGCATGCGCAGGTTGAACTGCTCGCGGAGGAGTTCGAGGAGCTGTTCTTGCAACTCGCCGACTGACTTTTCACGAATTTCGTTGGCTTTCATCACATCACCGTCCGTTTCGCAAAGGTGGTGGATATGGGCATCTTCTGGGCGGCAAGCTCGAACGCTTCACGCGCCAGTTCTTCCGACACACCTTCAATCTCATACAGGACCCGACCCGGCTGGATCTGGGCTACCCAGTACTCGACCGAACCTTTACCCTTACCCATACGAACTTCGAGTGGCTTCTTGGAAATCGGCTTGTCGGGGAAGACGCGGATCCAGATCTTGCCGCCACGCTTGACGTGACGTGTGATCGCACGACGGCCGGCTTCGATCTGGCGCGCAGTGATGCGGCCGCGACCGGTTGCCTTGAGACCGTATTCCCCGAAGCTGATCTTGCTTCCGCGATGCGCCAGGCCACGGTTGCGGCCTTTCATCATCTTGCGGAATTTCATGCGCTTGGGCTGTAACATCGACTCGCTCTCCCCTTACCTGGAACCTTTCTTCTTGGGCGCGTTGCCGGCAGGCTGTTGCTTCGCCCTGGCACGTACTTCCTCGATACCGCCGAGGATTTCACCCTTGAAGATCCACACTTTGACGCCGATGACGCCGTAGGTGGTGTGAGCTTCGTAAGTGGCGTAGTCGATATCCGCACGCAACGTGTGCAGCGGAACGCGACCTTCGCGGTACCATTCGGTACGTGCGATTTCAGCACCACCCAGACGACCGGACAGCTGAATCTTGATGCCGCCAGCGCCAAGACGCATGGCGTTCTGTACCGCGCGCTTCATGGCGCGACGGAACATCACGCGACGCTCGAGCTGACCCGCCACGTTGGCAGCGACCAGCTTGGCATCGAGTTCCGGCTTGCGAACTTCTTCGATGTTGACGTGCACCGGCACACCCATCATCTGGGTGAGGTCACGACGCAGCTTGTCGACATCTTCGCCTTTCTTGCCAATCACGATGCCCGGACGGGCGGTGTGAATGGTGATACGGGCGTTGTTGGCCGGACGCTCGATATGAATGCGGCTCACGGAAGCGTTCTTGAGACGCTCTTCCAGGAAGCTACGCACTGCGAGATCGTTGTTGAGCTTGTCGGCATAGGCGCCGCGCTCGGCATACCAGACGGAAGCATGGTCTTTGACGATGCCCAGTCGGATGCCCGTTGGATGTACTTTTTGACCCATCTGGTCGACTCCTACTTCTCGGCTACCTTGACGGTGATGTGGCAGGTGCGCTTCAGAATGCGATCCGCACGGCCCTTGGCGCGCGGACGGATGCGCTTGAGCGTCATGCCCTCATCGACGCAGATGGTCGAGACACGCAGCTCGTCGATATCCATGCCGTTGTTTTCTTCCGCGTTTGCAATGGCGGACTGAAGCACTTTCTTGACCAAATGGGCAGCCTTCTTCGGGGAGAAGGTCAGCAGGTCGAGTGCCTCGGCGACCGGTTTACCGCGCACCTGGTCAGCCACCAAACGGGCCTTCTGGGCGGATAAACGAGCGCCACGCAGCTTAGCTGTGACTTCCATCTCTCAATCCTCTTTGGCTTACCGTTTGGCTTTCTTGTCCGCCGCATGGCCGCGATAAGTGCGGGTAGCAGCGAATTCGCCCAGCTTGTGGCCAACCATTTCCTCGGAGACATGCACCGGGACATGTTGGCGACCGTTATGGACCGCAATGGTGAGACCCACCATGTTCGGCAGAATCATCGAACGACGCGACCAGGTCTTGATCGGTTTGCGGTCGTTCTTCTCCACTGCAGCCTCAACCTTCTTCAAAAGATGCAGGTCAATGAAGGGACCTTTCTTTAGTGAACGTGGCACAGCCGTTACCTCTTAATGTCTTGGCAATTTAGATCAACGCGTCTTGTTACGGCGACGAACGATCAGCTTGTCGGTGCGCTTGTTCTTGCGTGTCTTGTAACCCTTGGTCGGGACACCCCACGGGGTAACCGGGTTACGACCACCACTGGTGCGGCCTTCACCACCACCGTGCGGGTGATCCACCGGGTTCATCGCGACACCGCGAACTGTCGGACGTACGCCTCTCCAGCGCTTCGCACCGGCCTTGCCAAGTTGACGCAGGCTGTGCTCGGAGTTGCTCACTTCACCCAGGGTCGCGCGACATTCCGCCAGGATCTTGCGCATTTCGCCGGAACGAAGACGCAAGGTGGCGTAGTTGCCTTCACGCGCTACCAGCTGAGCACTGGTGCCGGCACTACGAGCGATCTGTGCGCCTTTACCCGGCTTGAGTTCGATGCAGTGCACCGTGGAACCCAGCGGGATGTTGCGCAGCGGCAATGCATTGCCTTTCTTGATCGCCGCATTGACACCGGATTCCAGCGTGTCGCCGGCTTTCACACCTTTCGGTGCGATGATGTAACGACGCTCGCCATCGGCATACTTCAGCAGCGCGATGTGTGCACTACGGTTGGGGTCGTATTCCAGGCGCTCGACGATGGCGGGAATGCCATCCTTGGTGCGCTTGAAATCGATCAGCCGGTAATGCTGGCGATGACCACCGCCGACGTGGCGGGTGGTGATGCGGCCGTTGTTGTTACGTCCACCAGACTTGGACTGCTTTTCAAGTAGCGGTGCATACGCACGGCCCTTGTACAGCTCCTCGCCTACGATCTTGACGACGTGGCGACGACCGGCGGATGTGGGTTTGGTCTTGACGATTGCCATTATCCGTACTCCTGCCCTTATTCGGCGCCAGAGAAGTCTTCGAGCGTTTCGCCCGCGGCCAGGGTCACATACGCCTTGCGGTAACCCTTGCGTTGGCCGATGCCGTTTGCAGTACGCTTGGTCTTGCCCTTGACGTTCAATACCTGAACGCCACCGACCTTCTTGCCGAACAGTTGCTCAACGGCTTTCTTGATCTCGGGCTTGGTGGCATCAGTTGCCACCTTGAAAACGTACTGGTTACGCTCGGCGGCCATCGCGGCCTTTTCGGTCACGTGCGGTCCAAGCAGAACCTTGAATACGCGTTCCTGGTTCATGCCAGCTTCTCCTCGAATTTACGCAGGGCGGAGACGGTGACCAGGACCTTGTCAAAGGCGACCAGGCTCACCGGGTCAGCTGCCGCGACGTCCACCACATCGACGTGGGGAAGGTTGCGTGCGGCCAGATAGAGCTTCTCGTCGATTTCTTCGGTGACGATCAGAACCTTTTCCAGGTTCAACTCTTTCAGCTTGGCAGCGACCTGCTTGGTCTTGGGCGCTTCGACATTGAACTCGTCGATGGCGACCAAACGCTCCTGACGCACCAGCTCGGAAAGGATCGAGCGCATCGCTGCGCGGTACATCTTGCGATTCACTTTCTGGGAGTGATCCTGCGGACGCGCCGCGAAGGTCACGCCACCGCTGCGCCACAGCGGAGAGCGGATGGTACCGGCACGCGCACGGCCAGTGCCTTTCTGACGCCACGGTTTCTTACCACCACCACGGACATCGGAACGATTCTTCTGAGCACGCGTCCCCTGGCGACCACCGGCCAAATAGGCGGTAACAACCTGGTGAACCAGCGCCTCATTGAAGTCTTTGCCAAAAGTGGCGTCGGCTACTTCAACGGTACCCGCGCCTGCAGCAAGATTCAGATTCATTGGTAATTATCCCCTTCAGCCAGCTTTCACGGCGCTGCGCACGATGACGTCACTACCGGTTGCACCCGGTACGGCGCCCTTGATCAGCAGCAGATTGCGCTCGGCGTCGACACGGACGATTTCGAGGCTTTGCACGGTGCAGCGGACGTTGCCCATCTGACCGGCCATCTTCTTGCCCTTGAAAACGCGACCCGGGGTTTGACACATACCGATAGAACCCGGCGCACGGTGCGACAGGGAGTTACCATGGGTATTGTCCTGGGTACGGAAGTTCCAGCGCTTAACAGCGCCCTGGAAACCTTTACCCTTGGAGGTACCGGTCACATCAACCATCTGACCAGCTTCGAAGAGGGATACGGTGAATTCGCCACCCACCTCTGGAGTTTCGTCGCCTTCAGTCAGGCGGAATTCCATCAGTGAACGACCAGCCTCCACACCCGCCTTGGCAAAAACGCCTGCCCGGGCTTTGGTTAGGTGCTTGGCTTTGCGGGAGCCAGTTGTAACCTGAACCGCTGCGTAGCCATCGGACTCGACGGACTTCACGCAAGTGATGCGGTTAGGCTCAACTTCAATAACGGTTACGGGCACGGATGCGCCGTCTTCGGTAAAGACGCGGGTCATCCCGGCCTTTGTACCGACCAAACCGATAGTCATTCTCAGTTCTCCTATAGTGTACGGGGCTATCACCCGCTATGGCTGCCCTTTCCAGAGCATTCCACTAGCACATTGTATGACGCCATCTCGGCGTGGCGGCTGCTGCTTGGTGTCTAGCACTTGAGAACAGGCACTTGAAACCAGGCGCTGGGCCGCGAGTGTCTAGTGTTATCAGTCGAGCTTGATTTGCACGTCTACGCCAGCGGCGAGGTCGAGCTTCATCAATGCGTCAACGGTTTTCTCAGTGGGTTCGACGATGTCGAGCACACGCTTGTGGGTACGAATCTCATACTGATCACGCGCATCTTTATTGACGTGCGGTGAAATCAGGATGGTGTAACGCTCGCGATTGGTCGGCAGCGGAATCGGACCACGAACCTGGGCGCCAGTACGCTTAGCGGTTTCAACGATCTCCGCTGTGGACTGATCGATCAGGCGATGGTCGAATGCTTTCAACCGAATGCGAATCTTTTGGTTCTGCATTTGCCCTAAACTCCAATGGATGTCGACGGCGCGAGCCGTCTACCCACGCATTCAAAGGATGCGCATTATAGGCACGCCGGCTGCCAGTGTCAAACACTTGCTACCGGTGCGCAGAAAAGGGGGCTCTTGCGAGCCCCCTTGATCATTCCAGATGCTAACTTACTGGACGATCTTGGCCACAACACCGGCGCCGACGGTACGACCGCCTTCGCGAATGGCGAAGCGCAGGCCGTCGTCCATGGCGATCGGAGCGATCAGCGTCACAACCATCTTGACGTTGTCGCCCGGCATGACCATTTCAACGCCTTCCGGCAGTTCACAAGTACCGGTCACGTCGGTGGTACGGAAGTAGAACTGCGGACGGTAGCCCTTGAAGAACGGCGTATGACGACCACCCTCTTCCTTGGACAGAACGTAGACTTCGGCTTCGAAAACGGTGTGCGGGTTGATGGTGCCCGGCTTGGCCAGAACCTGACCACGCTCGACGTCATCACGCTTGGTACCACGCAGCAGCGCACCAACGTTCTCGCCGGCACGACCTTCGTCGAGCAGCTTGCGGAACATTTCGACACCGGTAACGGTGGTCTTGGTGGTGTCGCGGATACCCACGATTTCGACTTCTTCACCCGCCTTGACGATACCGCGCTCAACACGACCGGTTACCACGGTACCGCGGCCGGAGATGGAGAACACGTCTTCGATCGGCATCAGGAACGGCTGGTCGATGGCACGCTCGGGCTCAGGGATATAGTCGTCCAGGGCCTTGATCAGGTTGGCAACGGCGGTAGTACCCATGCCATTGTCATCTTTGCCTTCCAGCGCCATCAGCGCGGAACCGGTGATGATCGGAGTGTCGTCACCCGGGAAGTCGTACTGGTCGAGAAGTTCACGAACTTCCATTTCGACCAGTTCGAGCAACTCTTCGTCATCGACCATGTCAGCCTTGTTCAGGAACACGACGATGTACGGTACGCCAACCTGGCGAGACAGCAGGATGTGCTCGCGAGTCTGCGGCATCGGGCCGTCAGCAGCAGAACAAACCAGGATAGCGCCGTCCATCTGCGCCGCGCCGGTGATCATGTTCTTGACGTAATCGGCGTGTCCCGGGCAGTCGACGTGTGCGTAGTGACGCGTCTCTGACTGGTATTCGACGTGAGAGGTGGCGATAGTGATACCGCGCTCACGCTCTTCCGGGGCGTTATCGATAGCGTCGAACTCGCTCCAGCTACCACCGAATACTTCGGCGGAAACACGAGTCAGGGCCGCTGTCAGGGTCGTTTTACCGTGGTCAACGTGACCGATGGTACCGACGTTGACGTGCGGTTTGGAACGTTCAAATTTTTCCTTAGCCACTGCTATAACCTCTTTACGTTAGCTAACGGTTAACCGTTTTGGTTGATGACGGCTTCTACGACGCTGGAGGGCGCCTCGTCGTACTTCGCGAACTCCATGGAGTAGCTCGCACGGCCCTGGGTCTGAGAACGCAGATCGGTTGCGTAACCGAACATTTCACCCAGCGGCACCGTTGCGCGGATGATCTTGCCCGAAGACGAGTCATCCATACCCTGCACCAGACCGCGACGACGGTTCAGGTCACCCATGACGTCACCCATGAAATCCTCGGGAGTCACGACCTCGACCTTCATCACCGGTTCCAGCAGCACGGCCTTGGCCTTCCTGGCGCCTTCCTTGACTGCCATGGAAGAAGCAATCTTGAACGCGGTCTCGTTGGAGTCCACGTCATGGTAGGAACCATCAAACAGCGTGACCTTGACGTCGATCATCGGGTAACCGGCGATGACACCGTTTTTCAGCTGCTCGTAGGCACCTTTCTCGACCGCCGGGATGTATTCCTTGGGAACCACACCGCCAACGATCTCGGAAACGAATTTGAAGAAGATTTCGTCCTCTCCTTCGCCCTTCTCTTCCGCAGTCAATGGCTCGATACGCATGACGACGTGGCCGTACTGACCGCGACCGCCCGACTGGCGCACGAACTTGCCTTCCTGCTCGACACTGCCGCGAATGGTTTCGCGATAGGCGACCTGAGGCTTACCGATATTGGCTTCCACCTTGAACTCGCGACGCATGCGGTCAACAAGAATATCCAGGTGCAGCTCACCCATACCGGAGATGATGGTCTGGCCGGTCTCTTCGTCGGTCTTGACCTGGAAAGAGGGGTCTTCCTGGGCCAGCTTGCCCAGTGCCACGCCCATCTTTTCCTGGTCGGCCTTGGATTTCGGCTCGACGGCAACGGAGATGACCGGATCCGGGAACTCCATGCGCTCGAGAACGATCTTGTTATCGATATCGCACAGGGTGTCGCCGGTGGTGACGTCTTTCAAGCCGATACAGGCCGCGATGTCACCCGCCAGAACTTCCTTGATCTCTTCACGCGAGTTGGCATGCATCTGAACGATACGACCCACACGCTCCTTCTTCTGCTTGACCGAGTTGTAGACACCGTCGCCGGATTTCAGAACGCCGGAGTAGACACGGATGAAGGTCAACGTACCGACGAAGGGGTCGGTCGCGATCTTGAACGCCAGCGCCGAGAACGGAGCGCTGTCGTCAGCTTCACGCGTATCGATGGTGCCGTCCTTGTCGTCCAGCTCACCTTCGATGGCCTTGACTTCGGTCGGGGACGGCATGTACTCGATGACACCGTCAAGCACCGCCTGAACACCCTTGTTCTTGAACGCGGAACCGCAGGTGACCAGCACGATCTCGTTGGCCAGGGTGCGCGAGCGCAGGCCGGCCTTGATCTCTTCGGTGGTCAGCTCGCCGCCTTCCAGGTACTTGTCCATCAGCTCTTCGGAGCCTTCGGCAGCCGCTTCGATCATCTCTTCGCGGTACTTCTCGGCGGTTTCCTGCAGCTCGGCCGGGATATCGACGAGGTCGTACTTCATGCCCAGGCTTTCCTCATCCCACAGGATAGCCTTCATCTCAATCAGATCGATAACGCCCTTGAAATCCTCTTCTGTGCCCCAGTTGATCTGGATCGGCACAGCGTTGGCACCCAGGCGCTCCTTCAACTGGTCGACGACCATGAAGAAGTCGGCACCGGTACGGTCCATCTTGTTGACGAAGACCATGCGCGGCACTTCGTACTTTGTGGCCTGGCGCCATACGGTTTCGGTCTGCGGTTGAACGCCGGAAGAGCCGCACAGTACAACGACCGCGCCATCGAGTACGCGCAAGGAACGCTCGACTTCGATGGTGAAATCAACGTGCCCCGGAGTATCGATGATATTGATACGGTGCTCATCGAACTGGTGGTTCATCCCTTTCCAGAAGGTAGTAACAGCAGCCGAGGTGATAGTAATACCACGCTCCTGCTCCTGCTCCATCCAGTCAGTGGTAGAGGCGCCTTCGTGGGTCTCGCCCAGCTTATGGTTGAGGCCGGTGTAGAACAGCACCCGCTCGGTCGTCGTGGTCTTGCCAGCGTCGACGTGGGCAACGATCCCGATATTGCGATAACGGTTAAGTGGTGTCTTGCGTGCCACGGTGAAACTCCCGTTGGTTAACGATGCGTTGTGAAGCGATACGTCCGTGCCGCTCGCGATAGTCGACAATGACCTGGCGAGCGGCATTCAACGCGAGCTTAGAAGCGGTAGTGCGAGAAGGCCTTGTTGGCTTCTGCCATACGGTGCACGTCTTCACGCTTCTTGACAGCGGAGCCCTTGCCTTCGGCGGCATCCAGCATTTCACCCGCCATACGCTGCACCATGGTCTTTTCACCGCGACGACGCGCCGCATCCACCAGCCAACGCATGGCCAGTGCCTGACGGCGTGAGGGGCGAACTTCAACCGGCACCTGATAGGTCGCACCACCGACGCGGCGCGACTTGACTTCGACCATCGGCTGGATGGCTTCCAGCGCCTTGTCAAAGATCTCCAGCGGGTCTTCCTTACTGCGCTCGGCAACCTTGTCCAACGCACCATAGACGATGCGCTCAGCTACGGACTTCTTGCCGCTGACCATCAGGTGGTTCATGAACTTCGCCAGGCGCTCACTTCCGAACTTGGGATCCGGCAGGATTTCGCGTTTGGCTACAACTCTTCTTCTAGGCATGATAAGCCCTCAATTAAGGATCCTTCAGGTAAACCCGGGACGCTCGAAGCCTTCCGCCTCCGCCCGACCTTACTCTTATCAGACCGTCATCTATTCAATATCGTATCGATACAGCACGAGACATCAGGGCAGGCGCAAGCCTACCGGGCCCATACTCAAGACTTCGGACGCTTGGTACCGTACTTGGAACGGCCCTGCTTACGATTCTGTACGCCGGAAGTATCAAGGGCGCCGCGGACGGTGTGATAACGCACACCCGGCAAATCCTTCACACGACCGCCGCGAATCAACACGACAGAGTGTTCCTGCAAGTTGTGACCTTCACCACCAATGTAGGAAGACACCTCGAAACCGTTGGTCAGGCGCACACGGCAGACCTTACGCAGGGCCGAGTTCGGCTTCTTGGGGGTAGTGGTGTAGACGCGGGTGCAAACACCGCGCTTCTGCGGGCAGGCCTGCAACGCCGGCACGTCACTCTTGGTGACGGGGCGTTTGCGCGGCTTGCGCACGAGCTGATTGATTGTTGCCATGGTGTGTAGCTGACTCCAATGGTTGCCTTGGCCTTTCAGCGGCTGCGGGCGCACCCGCCCCACTGTTAAAGGCTGCGCATTCTAATGGTTGATACTGCTGGCCGTCAAGCGTTGCCGGCACGTTATGTGCCGACAGCGCCTTCCAGCAGATCGGGTTGCGTTGTTTAGAGGTCTTCCTCTTCGGAATCCAGCGCTGTCAGCTGGGCTCCCAACTCCTGTTCCACCTCGGTGGCCGAGGGGCTGAACAGGCGTTCCGCGTCTTCGCGCTTGCGGCGACGCTCGGCGTGGTGAGTCAGGCCGGTACCGGCCGGGATCAGACGTCCCACCACCACGTTTTCCTTCAGGCCACGCAGATAATCGCGCTTGCCGGTCACCGCTGCCTCGGTCAGTACACGAGTCGTTTCCTGGAACGACGCCGCGGAAATGAACGATTCGGTGGCCAGGCTGGCCTTGGTGATACCCAGCAGCAGGCGAGTGTACTTGGCCGGGAACTTGTCTTCCTTTTCCAGGCGCGCGTTCTGCTCGAGCACCCGCACCAATTCCGCTTGGTCGCCGGTGATGAAATCGGAATCGCCGGCGTCGCTGATCTCCACCTTGCGCAGCATCTGACGCACGATCACTTCGATGTGCTTGTCGTTGATGCCCACACCCTGGAGGCGATAGACCTCCTGGACTTCGGCGGTGATGTACTTGGCCAGTTCCGCCACGCCCAGCAGACGCAGGATGTCGTGGGGATTGCTCGGGCCGTCGGAGATCACTTCGCCCTTCTCGACGCTTTCCCCTTCGAACACCGCGATCTGGCGCCACTTGGGAATCAATGCCTCGAACGGATCGCCACCGCCTTCCGGCGTGATGGTCAGGCGACGCTTGCCCTTGGTCTCTTTACCGAAGCTCACCACACCGCTGATTTCAGCGAGAATGGCCGACTCCTTCGGCTTACGCGCCTCGAACAGGTCGGCAACCCGCGGCAGACCACCGGTGATGTCCTTGTTGCCCGACGCTTCGACCGGAATACGGGCGACGACTTCACCGACACCGATGGTCGCGCCATTATCCGCCGAGACGATCGCCTTGCCCGGCAGCAGGTACTGAACCGGGGTGTTGGCGCCGGAGACGGAAACGTATTCGCCTGCTTCATCCTGCAACATGATCATCGGGCGCTTGTCGCGGCCGGCCATCGGCCGTGCGGCGGACTCGATGACCTCGATGGACGACAGGCCGGTCATTTCGTCGACGCTGCGGTGCATGGTGACACCTTCGTCGAGGTCGACATACTGCGCCTTGCCTTCCACTTCCGCGATGATCGGGTGGGTGTGCGGATCCCACTTGGCCACCATGGTGCCCGCATCGACCGTCTCGCCATCGCGTACGGAAAGCTCGGCACCGTAGGGCAGCTTGTAGTACTCGCGCTCACGGCCGTGTTCGTCGGCAACGGCCAGGGCGCTCGAACGCGATACCACGACCAGCTTGCCGTCGCCACGCTCGACGTACTTGATGTTGTGCAGACGCACCTTGCCACCATGCTTGACCTGAACGCTGTCTACGGCGGAGGAGCGCGAAGCGGCACCACCGATGTGGAACGTCCGCATGGTCAGCTGGGTACCCGGCTCACCGATCGACTGTGCGGCGATGACACCGACCGACTCGCCGATGTTGACCTGATGACCACGGGCCAGGTCGCGGCCGTAACAGCTGGCGCAGACACCGTGGGGCGTTTCACAGGTGATCGTCGAGCGCACGATGATTTCGTCGACACCCATGGTGTCGAGTTCGGCGCACCACTTCTCGTCGAGCAGCGTTCCCCGGGGGATCAACACGTCGTCGTTCGACGGATCGATGACATCCTGAGCGACCACACGCCCCAGCACGCGCTGCGACAGTGGCACGATGATATCGCCACCCTCGATGATCGGGTGCAGGGTCAGGCCGTTTTCGGTGCCACAGTCGATCTCGGTGATGACCAGATCCTGGGCCACGTCGACCAGGCGACGAGTCAGGTAACCGGAGTTGGCCGTCTTCAGGGCCGTGTCCGCCAGACCTTTACGTGCGCCGTGGGTCGAGATGAAGTACTGCAGTACGTTCAAGCCTTCGCGGAAGTTGGCGACGATCGGCGTCTCGATGATCGAGCCGTCCGGCTTGGCCATCAGGCCGCGCATACCGGCGAGCTGGCGGATCTGGGCGGCCGAACCACGGGCGCCGGAGTCGGCCATGATGAAGACGCTGTTGAACGAGTCCTGCTCGACTTCGTTACCGTCACGGTCGATCACGGTCTCCTTGGAGATGCCCGTCATCATCGCCTTGGCCACCTTATCGTTGGCCTTGGACCAGATATCGATGACCTTGTTGTACTTCTCGCCCGCCGTTACCAGGCCAGAAGAGAACTGGTCTTCGATCTCCTTGACCTCGGCTTCCGCCGCGTCGACGATTTCGGTCTTGGCGTCGGGGATGACGAAGTCATTGACACCGATGGAGGCGCCCGACCAGGTCGCCAGACGGAAACCGGTGTACATCAGCTGGTCGGCGAAGATGACGGTCGGCTTGAGGCCGGCACGACGATAGACTTCGTTGATCAGCTTGGAAATCGCCTTCTTCTTCATCGGCTGGTCGATCAGCTCGAAGGGGACGCCTTCGGGCAGGATGCGGAACAGCAGCGCACGCCCGACGGTGGTGTCGTAGACACGGCGGTGCTGGCTGCGCTCACCGGTCTCTTCGTCGACATCCACTTCGTCCAGGCGCACCTTGACCCGGGCATGCAACGACGCGCTCTGGGTACCGAAGGCGCGCTCCACCTCGTTGAGGTCGGAGAACACCATGCCCTCGCCCTTGGCGTTGATCTTTTCGCGGGTCATGTAGTACAGACCCAGTACCACGTCCTGCGACGGCACGATGATCGGCTCGCCGTTGGCTGGCGACAGCACGTTGTTGGTCGCCATCATCAAGGCGCGCGCTTCGAGCTGGGCTTCCAGGGTCAGCGGTACGTGGACCGCCATCTGGTCGCCGTCGAAGTCAGCGTTGTAGGCGGCACATACCAAGGGGTGCAGCTGAATCGCCTTGCCTTCGATCAACAGCGGCTCGAACGCCTGGATGCCCAGACGGTGCAGAGTCGGCGCGCGGTTGAGGAGTACCGGGTGCTCGCGGATGACATCGGCGAGGATGTCCCACACCTCCGGCAGCTCGCGTTCGACCATCTTCTTCGCCGCCTTGATCGTCGAGGCGTAGCCCAGCGACTGCAGCTTGGAGTAGATGAACGGCTTGAACAGCTCCAGCGCCATCTTCTTGGGCAGGCCACACTGGTGCAAGCGCAGCGTCGGACCTACGGTAATCACCGAACGACCTGAATAGTCGACGCGCTTACCCAGCAGGTTCTGACGGAAACGACCTTGCTTACCCTTGATCATGTCGGCGAGCGACTTCAACGGGCGCTTGTTGGAGCCCGTAATCGCACGGCCACGACGACCATTGTCCAGCAGCGCATCGACCGCTTCCTGCAGCATGCGCTTCTCGTTGCGCACGATGATGTCCGGCGCATTCAGATCAAGAAGACGCTTCAGGCGATTGTTGCGGTTGATCACACGACGGTAAAGGTCGTTGAGATCCGAGGTCGCGAAGCGGCCACCGTCAAGCGGTACCAGCGGACGCAGGTCCGGCGGCAGCACGGGCAGCACTTCCATGACCATCCACGCGGGCGCATTGCCGGAGTGGTAGAAGGCTTCTAAAAGCTTCAAGCGCTTGGAGAGCTTCTTGATCTTGGTTTCGGAGTTGGTCTGCGGGATTTCCTCGCGCAGGTGATTGATCTCTTCTTCGAGATCGATATCTTTCAGCAACTCCTGAACAGCTTCGGCACCCATACGGGCATCGAAATCGTCGCCGAACTCTTCCAGGGCTTCGAAGTACTGCTCGTCGTTCAACAGCTGGCCACGCTCCAGCGTGGTCATGCCCGGGTCGATGACGACGAAGCTCTCGAAGTATAGCACCCGCTCGATATCGCGCAGGGTCATGTCGAGGAACATGCCGATACGTGACGGCAGCGACTTCAGAAACCAGATGTGCGCGACCGGCGAGGCCAGCTCGATATGGCCCATGCGCTCGCGGCGTACCGCGGCCTTGGTCACTTCGACGCCGCACTTCTCGCAGATGATGCCGCGATGCTTCATGCGCTTGTACTTGCCGCACAGGCACTCGTAATCCTTCACCGGACCGAAGATCTTGGCGCAGAACAGGCCGTCGCGCTCCGGCTTGAAGGTGCGGTAGTTGATGGTCTCGGGCTTCTTCACCTCGCCGAAGGACCAGGAGCGAATCATGTCCGGCGACGCCAGGGTAATCTTGATCGCGTCAAATTCTTCGGACTGAGACTGCGATTTGAGGACTTTCACCAAATCTTTCATTGGGAGGCTCCTAGCTCTCTAACTCGATATCGATGCCCAGCGAGCGGATTTCCTTCACCAGTACGTTGAAGGATTCCGGCATGCCTGCCTGCATGGTGTGGTCGCCATCCACGATGTTCTTGTACATCTTGGTGCGGCCTTCGACGTCATCCGACTTGACGGTGAGCATCTCTTGTAGGGTGTATGCGGCGCCATACGCTTCCAGCGCCCACACTTCCATCTCACCGAAGCGCTGACCACCGAACTGGGCCTTACCACCCAGCGGCTGCTGGGTCACCAGCGAGTAAGAACCGGTGGAACGGGCGTGCATCTTGTCGTCTACCAGGTGGTTCAGCTTGAGCATATACATGTAGCCCACTGTCACCGAGCGGTCGAAGGCATCGCCGGTACGCCCGTCGTACAGGGTCATCTGGCCGGATTCGGGAATGTCGGCAAGCTTGAGCAGATGCTTGATCTCATGCTCCTTGGCACCGTCGAATACCGGCGTAGCCATCGGCACACCCGCCTTCAGATTCTTGGCCAACGCGATCACTTCATCGTCGGTCAACGAATCCAGATCCTCGACACGCGTGCCCGGGGTGTTGTAGATCTGGCCCAGGAAGTCACGGATCTCGGCGACCTGCTGGCCGCGAGCATCACGCAACATGCTGTCGATCTTCATGCCCAGACCGCGTGCCGCCATGCCCAGGTGGGTTTCCAGAATCTGCCCCACGTTCATGCGCGACGGTACACCCAAAGGGTTCAACACCACGTCGACCGGCTCGCCCTTCTCGTCGAACGGCATGTCCTCGATCGGCATGATGGCCGAGATGACACCCTTGTTACCGTGACGACCGGCCATCTTGTCACCCGGCTGGATGCGACGCTTGACCGCCATGTAGACCTTGACGATCTTGAGCACGCCCGGTGCCAGATCGTCGCCCTGGGTCAGCTTGCGCTTCTTGTCTTCGAAACGCTCGTCCATCTCCTTGCGACGATTCTCGAGCTGCTCGTCGGCCTGGGCCAGCAGTTCGTTGAACGTCTCGTCCTGCAGGCGCAGCTTGAACCACTGCTGACGCGGCAGTTCGTCGAGGTACGCCTCGTCCAGCACGTCGCCTTTCTTCAGGTTCGGACCGCCGTTCACCGCCTGGCCTTCCAGGGTACGCTTGAGACGCTCGAAGGTGGCGTCTTCGGCGATGCGGTAGGTCTCCTGCAGATCCTTGCGCACCTCGTCGAGCTGCATCTGCTCGATGGATAGCGCACGGGTGTCCTTCTCGACACCATCGCGGGTGAAGACCTGAACGTCGATCACGGTACCGACCATGCCGGTCGGCGCACGCAGCGAGGTGTCTTTCACATCAGACGCCTTCTCGCCGAAGATGGCACGCAGCAGCTTCTCTTCCGGCGTCAGCTGGGTTTCGCCCTTGGGCGTCACCTTGCCTACCAGAATATCGCCGGGACCCACTTCGGCGCCGATGTAGACTACGCCCGCCTCATCCAGCTTGGAGAGCGCCGACTCACCCACGTTGGGGATATCGGAGGTGATCTCTTCCGAACCCAACTTGGTATCACGGGACACGCAGGTCAGTTCCTGAATGTGGATCGTGGTGAAACGGTCTTCCTGGACCACCCGCTCGGACAGCAGGATGGAGTCCTCGAAGTTGTAGCCGTTCCAGGGCATGAACGCGATGCGCATGTTCTGGCCCAGGGCCAGGTCACCCATGTCCACCGACGGGCCGTCGGCGAGGATATCGCCACGTGCCACGTTGTCTCCGGGACGCACGATGGGGCGCTGGTTCATGCAGGTGTTCTGGTTGGAACGCACGTACTTGGTCAGGTTGTAGATATCGACCCCGGCTTCACCACCGATGATCTCGTCTTCGTTGACCCGTACCACGACGCGACGCGCATCCACCGAGTCGATCACACCGCCACGACGCGCCACGGCACAGACGCCGGAGTCGCGTGCAACGAAGCGCTCCATGCCGGTACCGACGAGCGGCTTTTCGGCACGCAGGGTCGGCACCGCCTGACGCTGCATGTTCGAGCCCATCAAGGCGCGGTTGGCGTCATCGTGCTCGAGGAACGGAATCAAGGCCGCTGCCACGGAGACGACCTGGCGCGGCGATACGTCCATCAGCGTCACTTGCTCGGGGCGCATGAAAGTGGTTTCGCCGCGATGACGCACCTGTACCAGATCGTCATTCAGCTTGTTCGACTCGTCCACCGCCGCCGACGCCTGGGCGATAACGTAGTCGCCCTCCTCGATCGCCGACAGGTGAACGATATCGTCGGTCAACTGACGATCGACCACCTTGCGGTACGGCGTCTCGAGGAAACCGTAGCTGTTGGTGTGGCTGTAGGTGGCCAACGAGTTGATCAGGCCGATGTTCGGGCCTTCCGGTGTCTCGATCGGGCACAGGCGGCCGTAGTGCGTGGCGTGAACGTCGCGCACCTCGAAGCCGGCGCGCTCACGGGTCAAGCCACCCGGGCCGAGCGCCGAGACACGACGCTTGTGCGTCACCTCGGAGAGCGGGTTGTTCTGGTCCATGAACTGAGAAAGCTGGCTGGAGCCGAAGAACTCCTTCACCGCCGCCGCCACCGGCTTGGCGTTGATCAGATCCTGCGGCATCAGGCCTTCGCTTTCGGCCATGGAAAGACGCTCTTTCACCGCACGTTCGACGCGCACCAGACCAACGCGGAACTGGTTTTCCGCCATCTCGCCGACACAACGGATACGGCGGTTGCCCAGGTGGTCGATATCGTCGACATCGCCGAAGCCGTTGCGGATATTGATCAGCTCCTTGAGTACATCGAGGATATCGCGCTGATCGAGGACACCGGCACCGGTATCGGCGTCGCGGCGCAGGCGACGGTTGAACTTCATGCGACCTACGCCGGACAGGTCGTAACGGTCTTCGGTGAAGAACAGGTTGTGGAACAGCGTCTCGGCGGCTTCCTTGGTGGGCGGCTCACCGGGGCGCATCATGCGATAGATTTCCACCAGCGCTTCAAGCTGAGAGTTGGTGGTGTCCAGCTTGAGTGTATCGGAGATGAACGAGCCGCAATCCAGGTCGTTGGTATACAGCGTTTCCAACTCGACGATACCGCCCTGGCCCAACGCTTCCAGCAGCTCCGGCGTAATCTCGGTATTGCACGGGCAGATCAACTCGCCGGTCCTGGTGTCGACCTGATCCTTGGCCAACGTCTTGCCGAACAGGTACTCCATCGGCACATCGAGGCGCTCGATGCCGCTTTTCTCCAGCTGGCGAATATGCTTCTGGGTGACACGACGGCCTTCCTCGACGATCACGCTGCCATCGGCATCCTTGATGTCGAAGGTCGCGGTCTCGCCGCGCAGGCGCGAGGGCACCAGCTCCACGGAGAAGCCGGACTTCTCGATATGGAACTTGCTGGTCTCGAAGAACTCGTCGAGGATCTCTTCGGCGCTCATGCCCAATGCACGCATCAATACGGACGCCGGCAGCTTGCGGCGACGGTCGATACGCACGAAGACGTTGTCCTTGGGATCGAACTCGAAGTCGAGCCAGGAGCCGCGGTAAGGAATCACGCGTGCCGAGTAGAGCAGCTTGCCCGAGGAGTGGCTCTTGCCCTTGTCGTGGTCGAAGAACACGCCCGGCGAGCGGTGCAGCTGGGAGACGATGACACGCTCGGTACCGTTGATCACGAAGGTACCGTTCTCGGTCATCAGGGGGATTTCCCCCATGTAGACTTCCTGCTCCTTGATGTCCTTGATCGCCTTGTTCGAGGAGTCGCGATCATAGATGATCAAGCGAACCTTGACGCGCAGCGGGGCGGAGTAGGTCACGCCGCGCAGCTGGCACTCCTTGACATCGAACGCCGGGGTGCCGAAACGGTAGCTGACATACTCGAGAGCCGCGTTACCCGAGAAGCTCTCGATCGGGAACACGGACTTGAACGCCGCGTGCAGGCCGACCTCGTGCCGCTCGTCGGGCGAACGATCCTGCTGGAGGAAGTCGTAGTAGGAATCAAGCTGGATGGCCAGCAAGTAGGGCACATCCATCACTTGGGGCAGTTTGCCGAAATCCTTGCGGATGCGTTTTTTCTCAGTATATGAGTAAGCCATCTGTATTCCCCAGCTTGTTCACCATGGGTGACCGACGCGTGGTCATCTGCCCGCGGGCGTGTCAGACGCAGACAGCAAGCTCCTGGTCGGTAGCTCGCCGTCGAAAATCTTGATCGATAACAGTGTTACAACTAACGGCAGTGTCACAACAACGGTAATACTGTCTTTGCGTACCGCCTGTGCGTACTGCATTTCCGTTACAACCGATCAGCTGCAACAGAAAAAGGCCGGCAGCGGGAGTTCCCGCCGCCAGCCGTGGAAGCTTACGCAGCGCGTGAAGCCATGAGCACAAGAATTACTTGAGCTCGACTGACGCGCCCGCTTCTTCCAACTTCTTCTTGGCTTCTTCGGCATCGTCCTTGGACATGCCTTCCTTGATGGTAGCCGGTGCGCCGTCGACGGCACCCTTGGCTTCCTTCAGGCCAAGACCGGTGATCTCGCGAACCGCCTTGATCACGTTGACTTTCTTGTCGCCCGCGCTGGTCAGCACGAGGTCGAATTCAGTCTGCTCTTCCTCGGCAGCAGCATCACCGCCACCCGGGCCGGCGACCACGGCAGCTGCCGCGGAAACGCCGAACTTCTCTTCCATCGCTTCGATCAGCTCGACAACTTCCATTACGGACATGTCGGCAACGGCGTTGATGATATCGTCTTTGGTCAGTGCCATTTTCAATTCCTAAACTTTGCGGGAGTCTCGATATCTCGAAACTCGAGGTTTCAATGTTCGGTGTGAACAGGTGCCGATCAGGCGGCTTCCTGCTTCTGGTCGCGCAGGGCGGCCAGGGTCCGAACCAGCTTGCCGGCGGAGGCTTCTTTCATTACCGACATCAGCTTGGCGATGGCTTCATCGTAAGTCGGCAGTGTTGCCAGACGGTCGATGTCGCTTGCCGGGATCAGCTCACCTTCGTAGGCCAACGCCTTGACTTCGAAGTTCTGATCCTGCTTGGCGAATTCCTTGAACAGGCGGGCGGCAGCGCCCGGATGATCGGTGGAAAACGCCAGCAGGGTCGGACCCACGAAGCTATCGTTCAGACATTCCCATTGGGTGCCTGACAGGGCGCGGCGAGCCAGGGTGTTGCGCACAACACGGACCTGGACGCCATTCTCGCGGGCCTGCTTGCGCAGATCGGTCATCTTGCCGACCGAGACACCACGAGAATCGGCAACTACGACGGAGAGAGCATCCTTGGCCGCTTCACTGACCTCGGCAACAATCGCTTTCTTGCCTTCAAGTGCTAGTGGCACAGTGATCACTCCTTCGTGCCGGAACCTCGATAGGTAAGGCTCCGGTGGTTACCATCTCTTCCCATCGAGATCGGGAATGCCTTGCTTTCCTCGATCTGCGGCGGGAAGCCTTAGAGGATGGTGCACACCAGAAAACTGTTTCAGAAAACCGTTTCCGGAAGCTGCTAACTGCCAGCTTCAGCCAACTGGGGGCGACACCATCTGCGCAGGCGCTTGAGCCATTAAGCCGCTCTGGCGGCGATCGCGGAGCGGCACCTGCGGTCTTTGACGGTGCCCCGAACATATGGCACGGGGACCGCAAAGTTTCTTGCCTGTTTCGACCTGCCGGCTTATACCAGCCCGGAATGGTCGACGGTGAGACCCGGTCCCATGGTAGTGGACAAGGTCACTTTCTTGAAATAGATACCCTTGGACGTGCTCGGCTTGAGTTTCTTCAAGTCGGCTACCAGTGCATTCAGGTTGCCCTGGATTGCATCTACGTCGAAATCGGCCTTGCCCAGCGTGGTGTGGATAATGCCGTTCTTGTCGGTACGGAAACGCACCTGACCTGCTTTGGCATTTTTCACCGCGGTAGCGACATCGGGTGTCACGGTGCCGACCTTGGGGTTCGGCATCAGGCCGCGCGGACCGAGAATCTGACCCAGCTGACCGACAACGCGCATGGCGTCCGGCGAGGCGATGACGACGTCGAAGTCCATCACGCCTTTCTTGACCTGCTCGGCCAGCTCGTCCATACCCACGATGTCGGCACCAGCTTCCTTGGCCGCATCGGCATTGGCGCCCTGGGTGAAGACCGCCACGCGGACGTCCTTACCGGTACCATTGGGCATGACGGTAGCGCCACGGACCACCTGGTCGGATTTACGCGGATCAACGCCCAGGTTGATTGCGACATCCAGAGACTCCTTGAAGTTCACGGTGGACAGCTCGGCGAGCAGTGCCACGGCTTCTTCGAGGGAGTAGGTCTTGCTGGAGTCGACCTTTTCGCGAATCAGTTGTGCGCGCTTGGACAGTTTAGCCATGATTAGAGACCCTCCACGTTGAGGCCCATGCTACGGGCGCTACCGGCGATGGTGCGCACCGCGGCATCGAGATCGGCAGCCGTCAGATCCGGCTCCTTGGTCTTGGCGATCTCTTCGAGCTGGTCGCGCGTCACGGTACCGACCTTCTTCTTGTTCGGTTCACCGGAGCCGGACTTGATACCGGCGGCCTTCTTCAGCAGCACTGCAGCAGGCGGCGTCTTGGTGATGAACGTGAAGCTACGGTCGGAATAGACGGTAATCACCACGGGAGTCGGCAGACCCGGCTCGATATCCTGCGTTGCGGCATTGAATGCCTTACAGAATTCCATGATGTTGACGCCGTGCTGACCCAGTGCGGGACCGACGGGGGGACTCGGATTGGCTTTACCTGCTGCAACCTGCAGCTTGATGTAAGCCTGGACTTTCTTGGCCATGATAACACTCCAGTTGGGTAATAACGCCTTGCGGCTCCCCGGTGACTATGAGACGACCGGAGTCGACTCAGCTACTTCCAGAAACTGCCGCGACATTTGCCGCACCACAAGCCCTGGATAGAAATTCTTCGTTACGTGACGTTTGGTGCCTTACTCTTTTTCCACCTGGGCGAACTCGAGCTCGACCGGCGTCGCGCGCCCGAAGATCAATACACTGACCTGCAGACGGCTCTTGTCGTAATTGACCTCTTCGACCACGCCATTGAAATCGGCGAAAGGCCCGTCCACCACCCGCACCGACTGGCCGGGTTCGAACATGGTCTTGGGACGCGGCTTGTCGGTACCGTCCTTGACGCGACGCAGGATGGAATCGGCTTCACGCTGAGTGATCGGCGCCGGCTTCTCCTTGGTCCCGCCGATGAAGCCCATGACGCGCGGCGTCTCGTTCACCAGGTGCCAGGTCTCATCGTCCATTTCCATCTCGACCAGCACGTAGCCGGGATAGAACTTGCGCTCGCTCTTGCGGCGCTTGCCGTCGCGCACTTCAACGACTTCTTCGGTCGGCACCAGAATCTCGCCAAAGCGATCTTCCATTTCATACATCTTCACGCGCTCCAGCAAGGAGCGCATGACGTGTTTCTCGAAACCGGAATAAGCGTGAACGACGTACCAACGCTTGGACATGAAAGCTCCTAACCAATGACGCCGGACATCGCCCAGCCAAGAAGGGTGTCGATCAACCACAGCATCAAGCCGACCACCAGAACGGCGACCAGCACGATGGCGGTGGTCTGCACGGTTTCCTGACGAGTCGGCCAGACGACGCGCTGAATCTCTTTCTTGGCGCTGACGGCCAACTCGACAAGATCGCGCCCCTTGGTCGTGGTCAAGGCGATCAGCCCCGCCAGCGCACACAGCACGACAACGCCCAGCACGCGATAGAGCAGGGCGACATCAGCAAAATAGGTGTTGCCGACAATGGCGGCTACAAGAAGTGTCGCGACCACCGCCCACTTGAGCCCGTCGTGGCGCGACTGTTGCACCTCGGCGTTATGTTTCATGAAAACGAGACTCCTCAGGGTGCGGCAATCGAATTAAAGAATTCCTGATGGTCCAGATAGTAAAGACCCGCCAATCTGGGGAAGATTGGCAGGCCAGGAGGGAATCGAACCCCCAACCTGCGGTTTTGGAGACCGCTGCTCTGCCAATTGAGCTACTGGCCTTTAACATGTGTATGCAGCAAGTCTTTGCGACCACCCTGCACAACAGCGGGCGCCACTATAGCGAAACATGCCTCGCCTGGCAACCCCGCCCTGCGTTTTTCTTCCCGACCATCACCGAGAAGGCAAAAAGAACAAACAAAAAAAGGCGAGCTTGGCTCGCCTTTTTTTGTAAACATGGAGCTCATGGACGGATTTGAACCGTCGACCTCACCCTTACCAAGGGTGTGCTCTACCCCTGAGCTACATGAGCAAACTTCACACCTATCGACAGCAACCTGACGGTTCCGCCGACTCTTCAAGCAACTGGAGCGGGCAGCGGGGATCGAACCCGCATCATCAGCTTGGAAGGCTGAGGTTCTACCATTGAACTATGCCCGCTAAGGAAGAGACCTATCAGGGAATACACCAATCAAGGACCACACCTGTCAACCATCTGCCCTGCACAACCCAACCAATGTCAGGCCGTCTTGAATCTGGTGGAGGGGGAAGGATTCGAACCTTCGAAGCTTTCGCGGCAGATTTACAGTCTGCTCCCTTTGGCCACTCGGGAACCCCTCCAACTGTGGCGGCACATTGTGCCAGCTCCTGAACTGCTGTCAAGCGACTTATCTGCTTGACTTGGCTCGGCATTAACTCTCTCAACGCCATGCCGTTCGCCCTGGAACGCGCTGCATTCTGTCAAAGCAGCATGGAAAATGCAAGGCCCGCTCTAATTTTTTCCAACGACGCGGGCTCGGCAATGCGCGGCGCACCCGCCATCTTTCCGGCACGCTCTGCCAGGGTAAGCGGGAAGCAGGCCTCAAGTCCTCCGTACACCATGTCGGGCCAGACCGAATGCGGAATCTGCACGCCACGAGAGATAACCCGGGCATCTCCTCCGGTCAACAGCATGGGCAAGGCCACGCCCTGCTGGTCACACACCTCGCTATAGATACGGTTGACGGCGCTCACCGCCGCCATGTAGATGCCATGGTTCACCGCCTCTACCGTACGCCGCCCCGGCATGAGCAACTCATCCGCCTCGCTATCGGGGTCGATGGCGACATTGCGCGTTCCCAGCTTCAAGCTCTCTTTCATCAACCGCAGGCCCGGCAGGATATAGCCGCCCAGATGTCGCCCTCCCGGCAGCACGAAATCCACGGTAATGGCACTACCGCAATCCACCGCGCAGCACCCACCCGCCAACTGGTAGCCGGCCAGGGCACCCATCCAACGATCCACGCCCAGCCGACCCGGCTCTTCATAGCCATTGACCACGCCAAGGGCCTCGGCGGTGGAGTGAGCCACGTAAACCTGTCGAACCTGATGGCGCAGCAGCTGGACGGTATCGTTGAGCACCGCCGCCCGGGCGACGCTGGAGATGCGCACAGCCTCGACGACATCGAGATCGGGGATATCCGCACCGGGACGCCACTCTTCTCGGGTCCACACCGCGCCCCGAGAACGAATCTCGCTGCTTTCGACATCCTTGAGGCGCCACTTCGACAAGGTATTGCCGATATCCAGATCGAGTATCATACAGACCTACGCACGCTGATTTCCCCACCGGCCAGGCGTCGCTCGCGGCCCTCCTCGGACACCCACAGGTTGCCCGCCGCATCGACCTCGCCGGCCACGGCCTGCTGCTCGCGCTGACCCTCGATCACCCGCACCGGCATGCCGGCATAGGCGTGGCGCCGGTTCCACTCCTCGTGCCACGCTTCGAAACCCTCCTTCTCGAAGCTTGCCAGCAGCTTCAATAGCGCAGCCACGGTCTCGGCGGCCAGCTGGTTACGCGAAAGGTCATGCAACTGATCGAAAAGGGCCGCCACCGGTTGGTCCAGAGAAGCACGCAAGGTATTGGGGAGCCACAAGTTCATACCCATGCCCACCACCACCTCGCAGGGCCCCGCGGCGTCACCGGTAACCTCGATGAGAATGCCGGCGAGCTTGCCCAGCTTTCCCTCGGCATCCGCCAGCAGCACATCGTTGGGCCACTTCAGTCGTGGCACGACACCGTGGTGCTCCAGCACCTGCGTTAGCGCTACCGCCACCGCCAGGCTGAGCCCTTCCAGCACGCCGACGCCCCCTTCGAAGCGCCAGCCGATCGACAGCATCAAGCTCTGCCCCCAGGGAGTCGTCCACTGCCGGCCCCGGCGCCCACGCCCGGCGGTCTGCAGCTCCGCCAGGCACACCTCGGCATGTCCCGCACCCTGGGTAAAGCGCTGGCGAATGTATTCGTTGCTCGAAGGCAGTTGATCCTCGACGAACAGGCGGGCCAGGTGGCGACGCGCATCATGGGGCAAGCCGGCCACGACGGTGGCACCGTCGAGCGGTTCGAACGGCCGCGACAGGCGGTATCCGCGTCCCTTGACCGCTTCCACTTCGACACCCAGCGCCTCGAGTTTCTTCAGCTGTTTCCATACCGCCGCCCGCGACACACCCAGTGCCTCACCGAGCTGCTCGCCGGAATGGACCTTGCCATCGCTTAACAAGCGCATCAGATTACCGATGGTCATGCTCTTGCCCCGCCTGGGAAAAACGCCATTCTAGCGGATGCCGCCTGGCACCGAAAACTTTCCTGCCTGCCACATGTGTCTAAGCCACTGGTGGACTACCACTAACTCCTGTCGCTATCCGGCCCTTTCGCCAGTGCGCCAGGAATACAGGTCGCCATGAGTATTCCGCGCAGAGCAATATCAGCGGGGGCCAGGTCATGATAGGATGCGCGCTGCGCAAGCCCCGAGCCAAGGCGGTCGGTATCTGCCAGCCCTTGCGCCCCGCATTTTCCGACCCGTGGACGAACGGGTGTTCACAAGAGCTATCTCTCAGCATGCAAAACCAGCAAAACTCCAGCGCGGTCAATAACCTGCGCAACGTAGCCATCATCGCCCACGTTGACCATGGCAAGACCACTCTGGTCGACAAGCTTCTCAGTCAGTCCGGCACACTGGACCGCAAGGCCGAGGGGCAGGAACGTGTCATGGACTCCAACGACCAGGAGAAGGAACGCGGCATCACCATCCTGGCCAAGAATACCGCTATACAGTGGCGTGACGGCGCGGGTGAGGAGTACCACATCAATATCGTCGACACCCCGGGACACGCCGATTTCGGTGGCGAGGTCGAACGCGTCATGTCCATGGTCGATTCGGTGCTGCTGCTGGTGGATGCCGTCGACGGCCCCATGCCGCAGACTCGCTTCGTCACCCAGAAGGCATTCGACCAAGGCTTGCGCCCGATCGTGGTGGTCAACAAGATCGACCGCCCCGGCGCCCGGCCCGACTGGGTGATCGACCAGATTTTCGATCTGTTCGACAACCTCGGCGCTTCCGACGAGCAGCTCGACTTCCCGATCATCTACTGCTCGGCGCTCAACGGCATCGCCGGCCCCGAGCCGGAAGAGCTGGCCGAGGACATGAGCCCGATGTTCCAGGCCATCGTCGACATCGTCGAACCACCCAAGGTCGAACTCGACGGCCCGTTCCAGATGCAGATTTCGGCGCTCGACTATTCAAGCTATGTCGGCGTCATCGGCCTGGGCCGCATCACCCGCGGCAGCGTCAAGCCCAACCAGCAGGTCTCCGTCATCACCAAGGAAGGCGAGACCCGCAAGGGCAAGATCGGCCAGGTCATGACACACCTGGGGCTGGAGCGAGTCCAGACCGACGAAGCCACCGCCGGCGACATTGTCTGCGTGACCGGTATCGACAACCTGGCGATCTCCGACACTCTGTGCGACCCGAATGCCGTGGAGGCGCTGCCGCCGCTGTCGGTGGACGAACCCACCGTTTCCATGACCTTTCAGGTCAACGACTCGCCGTTCGCCGGCAAGGATGGCAAGTTCGTCACCAGCCGCAACATCAAGGATCGTCTCGACCAGGAGCTGATCCACAACGTGGCGCTGCGTGTCGAACAGGGCGAGACGCCGGAGAAGTTCAAGGTTTCCGGGCGCGGCGAGCTGCACCTTTCGGTGCTGATCGAGACCATGCGCCGCGAAGGGTTCGAGCTGGCCGTGGGCCGCCCGGAAGTGATCATCAAGGAGATTGACGGCGTCAAGCAGGAGCCGTACGAAGAGGTGATCATCGACTGCGAAGAGCAGCATCAGGGCGCGATCATGGAGGAGCTCGGCTACCGCAAGGGCGAGATGACCAACATGAACCCCGACGGCAAGGGCCGGGTACGCCTGGACTTCATCATTCCGGCGCGCGGGTTGATCGGCTTTCGTGGTCAGTTCCTGACCCTGACCTCCGGCACCGGCATTCTCACCAGCCGCTTCGACCATTACGGTCCGCTCAAGCCCGACGCCGCTATCGAGCGCCGCAACGGCGTGCTGGTCTCGATGGTACCCGGCAAGGCACTGGCCTATGCGCTGTATGCCCTGCAGGAGCGCGGCAAGCTGATCATCGACCACGCCACCGAGGTCTACGAAGGCATGCTGGTGGGTATCAACAACCGCGCCAACGACATGGTGGTCAACCCCACCAAGGGCAAGAAGCTCGACAACATGCGCTCCACCGGCAACGACGAGAACATCGTGTTGACGCCGCCGATCAAGTTCACCCTGGAGCAGGCCATCGAGTTCCTGGATTCGGATGAACTGGTCGAAGTCACGCCCAACCACATCCGCTTGCGCAAGAAGCACCTGACCGAAAACGAGCGTAAGCGCGCCAGCAAGAAGTAAGAAGTCAAGAAGTAACACGGCAAACGCGTATCACCATCAGGCCCGCCCAGTGCGGGCCTGATGCCGTTTGGGCACCGTGAATCTTCGCTTCGCCAACCGCATCCCACCGCAACCTGCTACCCCCTCCCCCAACGCAGCCTTAACGCTCAGCTACTGGAAAGCTGTCCCTGCGTGGCGCAAAGTGGCAAGCTTGTTTTTACTCGCCATTCATCAAGATGTTGAATGACGCCTTGCCCTGCAAGCATACAACCGGATACGGAACGAAACCGATGAGCAGCCATAACGTGTGGACCCATAAAGGCACCTTCCTGCTGGCGGCGGTCGGTTCGGCGGTGGGCCTTGGCAACCTTTGGCGCTTTCCCTATCTTACCGGCGAAAATGGTGGCGGCGCCTTTATTCTGATTTATGCCCTCACCATCTTCGCCGTGGGGATTCCCATCCTGATCGCCGAGACCATGCTCGGCCGGTCGAGCCGGCAAAGCCCGATCATGGGCATGCGTCATCTGACCAAGACCCATGGCAGCTCACGGGCCTGGGAATCCATCGGCTGGCTGGGGGCGGCTTCGGCGTTCCTGATTCTGAGCTTCTATTCCGTCATCGCCGGCTGGGCGATTCATTACACCTGGCAGATGCTGACCGGCTCGTTGATCGGCGCCGATGCCGGGACCATCGGCGCCGGTTTCGATGCCCTGCTCGCCTCACCGGCACTGCTGACTCTCTACCACACCCTGTTCATCATCGCCTCGGGGCTGATCGTGGGACTCGGCATTCACAAGGGTATCGAGTCGGGGCTGCGCATCATCATGCCGGCGCTGTTCATCATTTTACTGGTCGTGCTGGGCTACAGCGTGGTGCATGGCGATATCGGCGCGGCGGCGAGCTTCCTGTTCACCTTCAATATCGCCGACCTGAGTCTGGAAGGCTGGCTGCAGGCGATGGGGCAATCGTTTTTCACGCTCAGCCTGGGGATGGGCGCGATCATGGCATACGGCGCCTACATGGCCAGTGATGCCTCGCTGACCCGTACCGCCTTCGCCATCGCTTTCGTCGACACCGCCGTGGCCATGGTCGCGGGGCTGGCGATCTTCGCCCTGGTCTTCGGCGCCGGGCTGGAAACCGGCCAGGGCCCCGGGCTGATGTTCGTCACCCTGCCGCTGGCCTTCGCCGAGATGCCCTTCGGTGCCCTGGTGGGAGGCGTGTTCTTCATTCTGGTCCTGGGCGCGGCGATCAGTTCCTCGATCTCCCTGATCGAGCCGGTGGCGGCATTTCTCGTCGAGCGCTTCGACATGACCCGCCCCCAGGCGGTCATGCTGATGGTCATTGCCAGCTGGGCGATGGGACTGTTGACGGTGATAAGTTTCAATATTTACGCCGAAGGCACCATTTTTCACACCCTCTTCGGGCGTAGCGCCTTCGACTTCATCGAACTGCTGACCAACATCTTCATGCCGCTGGGCGGCCTGATGATCGCGTTATTTGCCGGTTGGTCGCTGACCCACGCTGAAGTGATGAAGGAGATGCACACCACCGAGACCTGGTTCTCCGTTTGGCGCTTCCTGGTGCGATTCATTGCCCCGGCGGCGGTGGCCTTCGTCTTCCTGCGCAGCATCCCCCACGTGGAAGGCTACTTGCTTCCCGCGGTGGGGGCGCTCGCGATCGTGATCGCCTTCGCCGCCGGGCGCGCCACCCTGGCCAGGTCAACCCGCTAGTTCCTTCACCACGAGCCTATCATCCACGAGGAAAGTGCATGGCAGCCATCATCGATGTCCAGCACATCAACAAGTCATTCGGTGGCCTGCGGGTGATCGACGACTGCTCCATCACGGTCGAAACCGGCTCCATCACCGGCATGATCGGCCCCAACGGTGCCGGCAAGTCGACGCTATTCAACATCATCGCCGGCGCCTTGACGCCGGACAGCGGCCGGGTGCTGCTCGAAGGGGAGGACATCACTGCCCTCAGCGCCGATGAGCGCTTCCACAAGGGCCTGTTGCGTACCTTCCAGATCGCCCATGAATTCGGCCACATGAGCGCCCTGGAGAACCTGATGATGGTGCCGCCGCACCAGGCCGGAGAGAGCCTGTTCAACACCTGGTTCAAGCCCTCCCTGGTGCGCCGCGAGGAAGCCGAGGTGCGCCGCCGAGCGCTGGAAGTGATCGATTTCGTCGGCCTGCACCATGTCCGCAACGAACTGGCGGGCAATCTTTCCGGCGGTCAGAAGAAACTGCTGGAACTCGGCCGCACCATGATGACCGATGCCAGGGTTGTGCTGCTCGACGAGATCGCCGCCGGGGTCAACCGTACCCTGCTGGGGGACTTGATCGGCAATATCGAACGTCTCAACCGCGAGATGGGATACACCTTCCTGGTGATCGAGCACGATATGGAGATGATCGCTCGCTTGTGCGACCCGGTGATCGTGCTGGCGCAAGGCAGCGTCATGGTGGAAGGCAACATTCATGATATACAGAACAATCCCGCCGTTATAGAAGCCTATTTCGGCTCGGGCGCCGCTTGAGGCGCTCGATCGAGCCGGGCACCAAGAGACCTGACAATGCCACTACTAGAAGCACGGGACGTGTACGGCGGCTACGGCGGCATGAACATCCTCAACGGGGTGAACATGACCATCGAAGCCGATGAAATCGGGGTGATCGTCGGCCCCAACGGGGCCGGCAAGTCGACCATGCTGAAGGCGGTCTTTGGCCTTCTGCATGTCAACCAGGGCGATATCCTGCTGCGCGGCGAACCTATCCACAACCTGCCGCCCAACAAGCTTGTGCAAAAAGGGATGGGCTTCGTACCTCAGGAGAAGAACGTCTTCCCCAGCCTGACGGTCAAGGAGAACCTGGAAATGGGCGCGTTTCTCAAGCCCGACAACATCAAGCGCATGTTGCGCCAGGTATACGACTTCTTTCCGCCACTTTTTGATAAGCGCCACCAGCAGGCCGGTGAGCTTTCCGGTGGCCAGCGCCAGATGGTGGCCATGGGGCGCGCGTTGATGGCGGAGCCCAGCCTGCTGCTGCTGGATGAGCCTACCGCCGGGCTCTCGCCGCTGTACATGAACGAGATATTCGAACGGGTCCAGCAGATCAACTCGGCGGGAGTGGGCATATTGATGGTGGAACAGAACGCCAAGCAGGCACTGGCGATCGCCGACAAGGGCTTCGTCCTCGCCGCCGGGCAGAACCGATTCACCGATACCGGCGCGGCGCTGCTCGCCGACCCCGAAGTCGCCAAGAGTTTTCTGGGCGGCTAGCCCTTTGGAGAGAGCCGTGAACGAGCTTGTTTTCTTTATCAATAACGTCGTGATCGCGGGAAGCGTCACCGGCTCGATCTACGCCATCGGCGCGGTCGGGGTCACCCTGGTGTTCAGCATCATGCGCTTTGCCCACTTCGCCCACGCCGACATGATGACTTTCGGCGCCTTCATGGTGCTGCTGTTGACCACCGCGTTTCCCGCTGCCGGCGCCGCCATCGGCGTACCCACCGCCATCGTCATGCTGCCGCTGGCGATGCTCTTGACCGCCGTGCTGGCGGTGGGAATCGACAAGGCATTCTACAAGCCGCTGCGCGCCCATGGGGTCAAGCCGATCGTCCTGGTCATCGGTTCGCTGGGCGTCACTCTGATGTTGCAGGGATTGATCCGGCTGTTTTCCGGCACCGGCGGGCAGAGTCTCTATGTCGATGAGCGCAAGGAGATCTTTCGTATCGCCCTGCCCTTCGAAGGAGTGCGCATGCCGATCGTGATCACCGAGCCCCAGATCTACCTGTTCGTGATTACCGTGGCGGCGGTCATCGCCCTGCATCTGTTTCTCAGCCGCTCGCGGCTGGGCAAGGCCATGCGCGCCATGTCCGACAATCCCGACCTGGCCCAGGCCTCGGGAATCAACACCAACACCATCGTCGCCGTTACCTGGGTCATCGCCGGGGCGCTGGCGGCGGTTGCCGGCACCCTGCTCTCGCTGGACGTCACCTTCAAGCCGGACCTGAGTTTCTTTCTGCTGCTGCCGATCTTCGCCGCGGCCATCGTCGGCGGGGTGGGCCATCCTTTTGGGGCCATCGCCGGTGGGTTCGTGGTCGGCTTCGCCGAGACCTTGGCGGTGTTCAACTGGGGCGTTCTGCTGCGGCCTTTCCGCGACAGTATCCCTGAGTGGCTGGCGCTACCCGGCAACCTGGCATTCGTGGGGACCGAGTACAAGATCGTGGTGCCGTTCTTCATTCTTGTCGCCATTCTGGTGTGGCGTCCCACCGGTATCTTCAAGGGCAAGGTGATCTGATGAACATGACACGCACCCACAGTGACAATCGTGACATGAGCGGCGACACGCGGCGCTTTCCCCTGCGCCCGGTGATTCTGTTCGGCATACTGCTGGTGGCGGTACTTGGCGTCTACGGCCTGATGGGAGCCGCCTACAGCACGCGCATGCTGGTGGAGGCGGCCTGCTACGCCATCCTGGCGCTGGGGCTGACCATCCAGTGGGGCTATGCCGGCCAGTTCAATGCCGGGGTGATGGGCTTCGTCGCACTCGGCGGCTTCTGCGCCATGTTCTTCAGCATCCCGGTCAACGAGGCCTTCTGGGGAAGCGAACTCCCCGGCGAGCTCGGCCTTGTATTGGTGTACGGCATCGTGGCGGTGGCGCTGGTCTACGCCGCCACCAAGCTGGACAGGGTGGGTATACCGAAAAAGCTGCGCAGTGTCATTGCGGTACTGCTCGCCGTGGTGCTCTACCTGGTGGTGATCAGCCTGCTGCGCGACGTGACCGCGGAGATCGAATCCCGGGCCGGCTTTGTCGGCGGCCTGGGCCTGCCGCCCTGGACCGGCTGGATCGTCGGTGGCGCTCTGGCCGGCGGCGTGGGGTATTTCATCGGCCGTGTCTGCCTGGGCCTGCGCAGCGACTATCTGGCCATCGCCACCCTGGGCATCGCCGAGATCATCAAGGCCTTTCTCAAGAATTCCGACTGGCTGACCCGTGGTACCGCGACTGTGTCGCCGCTTCCCTGGCCCACTCCGGGGCCGAGCGAACTGGGGTTCACACTCTCCCGAGCCATTTATCTGTCGCTGACGGCGGTGATCATCGCGGTGATGTTCTTCCTGCTGCACCGCGCCTACCACGCTCCCTGGGGTCGCATGATCCGAGCCATTCGCGATAACGAAATCTCCAGCGCCGCCATGGGCAAGAACATCAACCGCAGGCGGCTGGAGATCTTCGTCTTCGGCTGCATCCTGATGGGAATCGGCGGCGGCGTGCTGGGCACCTTCAACAGCCTGTTCGACCCCCAGGGTTACCTGCCGCTGAACCATACCTTTCTGGTACTGGTGATGGTGATACTGGGCGGGCCGGGCAACAACCTCGGCACCATCTTCGGCGCTGTGGCGGTGTATATCATCTGGATCATGTCCGAACCGCTGGCGCTGTTCCTGATGCAGCTGGCCGTTGCCTTCGGCGAAAACGCCTTTGGCTGGGATGCCCCCGGCAACATGGATAGCCGTGCGCTGCAGGCCCGGGTCCTGGTGATCGGCTTGTTGATTACCCTGGTGCTGCGCTTTGCCCCCAAGGGGTTGTTGCCCGAAAAGGTCAAGTACCACGACTGATCGTCAACATGGACCCAGACCGCAGAAGGCCCCGGCGAGATAACTCGCCGGGGCCTTTGCGTGGTGTGCCCGACAGTGCCGGGCGCAGTGTCGGTGTTTAGAGGTCGACTTCACCCTTGCGCGTGAACTTGCCGTCCTCGACCACCATCTCGACCACGATGCCGGGCACGTCGCCGGCGTCGTCGAACTCGTGACGGCCGGAGGCGCCTTCGTAGTTGATCTCCTGGCCGTCGGCAATCAGCTGCTTGGCCTTCTCCCACTCGCCAGGGAGGATCTCCTCGCCGGGCGCCGAGGCCACGCTGCGCAGCGCCTCTGAAAGCCCTTCGCGCTCGGCATTGCCATTCTGCTCGATGGCCAGCGCCAGCAGGAAGGCGGCGTCGTAAGCCTGGGCGGCGAAGACCGCCTCGGGGTCGAAGTCGGCTTCGCGCGCCTGCTCCTCGAACATCGCGGTGCCGGGAAGGTCGGGGCTGCCGGGACGGGTGGCGATCATACCGTCGAGCACGTCCGCGCCGATCGCTTCGACCAGGCTGTCGCCGACCATGCCGTCGGCGCCGACATACTGGGTGAACATGCCGCTTTCATACGCCTGGCGCAGCACCGTCTGGCCGGAGGTGTCGGCGTACGCCAGCACCACCAGGGTTTCGACGCCGGTGGCGGAAAGCGAGCCCAGTTCGGAGCGATAATCGGCCCGGTTGTCTTCGTGGGCCAGATTCTCACCCACGTAACCGCCGCCGTTTTCAAAGGCAGCGACAAAGGCTTCCGAGAGACCGCGGCCATAATCATTGTTGACGTAGGTGACCGCCACTTCCTCGATGCCCTTTTCCAGCAGCAACTTGGCCAGCATCTCGCCCTGGTAGGCATCTGACGGTACGGTGCGGAAGACCAGGTCGTTATCGTCCAGGTCGGTCACGGCAGGCGCGGTGGACGCCGGCGAGACCATGGTCACGCCGCCGGGAATAGCGGCATTGTTGGCCGCTGCGATGGTGGCACCGGTGCACAGTGCGCCGACGATGGCCGTGACGTCTTCACTGTTGACCATGCGGTCGGCAGCGTTGGAGGCGGCCGACGCATCGGAACAGGTGGTGTCGCCACTGGGCATGACAAGCTCCTGACCATCCAGAATACCGCCTTGCTCGTTCACCTGCTTTACCGCCAACTGGGCACCATCGAAAATGGGCGGCGTCAAGCTCTCGATACCGCCGGTGAACCCACCCAGAAACCCTATCTTGACTTCCGCTTGGGCCAGCGCCGAGAAAGCCAAGGTAGAAACCGCCACCGCCGTGGCCAATGTGCGTTTTTTCATCATTATTGATTGCTCGTGCCAGTGAGAAAAAGGAGCCTCCAGCCGCCCCCCCGTGTCTTGTTAATCTGGAACTCTCGCGTCAAAAAAACAAGTCACGCTTTCCAACGCTAGGCCAGGCCGACAATTGCACTTGGCTCTCCCGTCTATTCCGCTAGCGGCCTCGACCCTTGGTTTCCTGCAGGCGCGTATCGCGTTGCTTGCGCAACTTGTTGCGCCGATACAGGCGAACCATGGCTATCGCCAGCGCCGAAGCGACCATGGCCAGCAGCACCGCGCCCTGCCACGGCCTGGCGGCATCCCGCATGATGGTCTCCAGGGTGATGATCGTCACCAGGCCCACCGCCTGCGAGGCGATGGCCATCGCTCGTAAGGTGTCAAAATTCTGTTTCGCCATGCGTCTACCTGTCTCTCGCCAAGCCCCGATTAATGACAGCGCCAGCCGGCGCCAGTAATCTTGGCCGAGCATTATGATCATTCACATGCAATCAGTGTACTCGCTGTGCTCATCAGCGCCGACCTTGCTTTGCGCACGTTAATCAGGATCAGGAGCTTTCCCACGCCATGAATGCCATTGCCCTTGGCCCCGTGCTGATTGCACTACCCCGCCTCTACGCCATTGCCTGTGCCCTGGTGTTGCTGCTTGCCGGACGATATCTCCTGGGGCTGCCCCGTTCCCTGCATGGCAAGTGGTTCAACGGCCTGGTGCTGGCCTGGCTACTCGGCGCGCGTCTTGGCCATGTGCTGACCCACTGGGAAAGCTACGCCGAAACGCCGCTGGAAATCGTCAAGCTGTGGCAGCCCGGCTATCACGGCCTGTGGGGCATGCTGTTCGCCCTGGTCTGGAGTGCCTGGTTACTGCGTTCGCGCCTGATCGCCATGGGCGGGGCGATGGCCCTGATAATCGGGACTTCCAGCCTGTGGCTGGTGCTGGTGACCCTGGCACCGCTGGGCGGTTCACCGGGTCTTCGCCAGTTGCCCGAGCTGACTCTGGAGGATATCGACGGCGAAGACGTCTTCCTGCCGGACCTTGTGACGGAAAGCGATATCGTCATCGTCAATCTATGGGCGACCTGGTGCCCGCCCTGCCTGCGCGAGATGCCGCTTCTGGAACAGGCGGCCCGTCAGGAGGGCGTCACCGTGGTGGTCGCCAATCAGGGCGAGGATCTTCTGCCCGTGGTGCGCTACCTCGATGAGCAGCAATTGGACTTCCGCTACGCCCTGATGGACCCCCGCCAACAGCTGACCGCGCTGACCCAGTCCCCGGGCTTGCCCACCACGGTGGTATTCGATTCCCAGGGGCGTGCCATCGACCAGCACATCGGCGAACTCACCCGTGCTCAGCTCGATGGCTGGCTGAAACAGGATTGAAGCGCAGATTACCTTAATCCCTTCCGCGCTTTGCGTTAGAATCCCCCGCCCTGTTGCCGCCGAAGAAATGAATTCGGCGGCGTGCGCCCGTTTTCAGCATCCTCCGAGGCATCATGAGCGATTTTTCCCCCGGCCAGCGCTGGATCAGCGACGGCGAGGCCGAGCTTGGGCTCGGCACCGTGCTTAATTGCGACGCCCGCAGCGTCACTATTCTGTTCGGTGCCAGTCAGGAGACCCGCACCTACAGCAGCCGCCAGGCGCCCTTGACCCGCGTGGCGTTCGGTAGCGGCGACCGTGTTGTTTCCGCCGACGGCTGGCGAATCACGGTCGCTGACACCAATGAACGCGGCGGCTTGATCACCTATTTCGGTGAAGACGCCCACGGCACCCGGCGCGAGCTGCCGGAAGCCAAGCTCGCCGACACCATGCAGTTCGACCAGGCGCGCGATCGCCTGCTCACCGGCCAGGTCGACCGCAACGACTGGTTCGACCTGCGTTTTCGCACCCTGCACCATTACCAGCGTATCGAACAGCATTCCGCCCTGGGGCTCTCGGGACCGCGTATCGACCTGATACCGCATCAGCTGTATATCGCCGATGAGGTGTCCCGGCGTCACGCGCCGCGGGTGCTGCTTGCCGATGAAGTGGGCCTGGGCAAGACCATCGAGGCCGGCTTGATTCTGCATCGCCTGTTACTGACCGGACGTATCGAGCGCGCCCTGATCCTGGCACCGGACAGCCTGACCCACCAGTGGCTGGTGGAGCTGCTGCGTCGCTTCTCCCTCGAAGTGAGCCTGCTCGACGAGAACCAGAGCCAGGCCCACGGCGGCCGCAATCCGTTCGAGTCCGCCCAGCTGGTGCTGGCCAGCCAGGATTGGCTGTTCGCCAATCCCCAGCGTTTCGAACAAGCCGAGAACAGCCAGTTCGACCTGCTGATCGTCGATGAAGCCCACCACCTCGCCTGGGCGGAAGACGCCCCGGGCACCGGTTATCAGTGTGTCGAGCGCCTGAGCCGGGAGATTCCCGGCATGCTGCTGCTTACCGCCACCCCCGAGCAGATGGGCCTGGAGAGCCATTTCGCCCGCCTTCGCCTGCTCGACCCCGAGCGTTACCACGATCTGGCGCGCTTCAAGGAGGAGGAGCGCCACTACGGCGAGGTAGCGGCGGCCATCGATGCCCTGGAGCAACTGCCGGGCGATGAGCAGGCCGAAGCCAGCGTGGCCCGAGTGATCGACGACCACGACAGCCAGGCACTGCTCGCCACACTCGCCAACCCGGAAGCCAGCAGCACTCAGCAAGAGGCCGCACGCAGCCAACTGAGCGAAGCGCTGCTCGATCGCCACGGTACCGGCCGGGTCATGTTCCGCAATAGCCGCCGCCACGTCGGCGGATTCCCTGAACGGCGTTTTCATCTCGCCCCGCTGGCGCTGCCCTCGGCGTATCGCCGGGTGGTACGTAAGCTGGAACGGGACGAGGATTACCTCGACGAGCTGTTGATCGAAACCGGAATGGATCATCCCGATGTACTGATCTATCTCGATGCCATGTACCGGGCGCTTTCCGACGATCCGCTCAATGCCGAGCCATGGTGGCATATCGACCCCCGCATCAACTGGCTACTGGAGCGCCTGAGTGATGACGGCGAAGGCGGCTTCGCCGACGAGAAGGTACTGGTGATCGCCCACCAGCGGGAAACCGCCGAGGGTATCGCCGAAGGGTTGCGGGTTCTGGGCGGCTATCACGCCCCGGTCTTCCATGAAGGCCTTTCGCTGCTCGAGCGCGACCGGGCCGCCGCCGCCTTCGCCGACGACGAGGATGGCTGTCAGGTACTGGTGTGTTCGGAGATCGGCTCGGAAGGGCGCAACTTTCAGTTCTGTCGCCACTTGGTGATGTTCGATCTGCCGCAGCACCCCGACCAGCTGGAACAGCGTATCGGGCGCCTGGACCGTATCGGCCAGAAGCACGCCATCGAGATTCACGCCCCCACCTTCGAAGGCAGCCCCGGCGAGCGCCTGTTACGCTGGTATCATGAAGGCATGGATGCGTTCAGCGCCCCTCACGGGGTGGGCAGCGACCTGTTCGATGCCTTCGGCGACGCCCTGGCAGACGCCCTGCTCGATGACGAGAGCCTCGACGAACTCGTCGCCGAAACGCGGGAAATGTTCACCGCCAAGCTGGCCGAACAGGATGCCGGGCGCAACCGCCTGCTGGAGCTCAACGCCTGCCGGCCGGCGCGAGCCGAAACCGTCATCGCCGCCATCGGCGAACTGGACGCCGACCCGGCCCTGCCCCGCTACGTGGAACGCGCGCTGGATATCTTCGGCGTAGACAGCCAGGAACTGGGCGGCGGTATTACCCATCTGCAGCCCAGCCCGCACATGCTCGATGGCCTGCCCGGTCTGGTCAAGGGCGAAGAGGGCTTCTCGGCCACCTTCGACCGGGCTCGCGCCCTGGCCCGGGACGATGTGCAGCGGCTCTCCTGGGAACACCCGCTGATCCGCGAAATGATGGGCCGTATCCTCGACGGCACCATGGGCAATACCGCCTTGGCCCTGTTGCGCCACCCGGCGATTGGCGGCGGGCGGCTGATGGCGGAGCTGGTATTTCGCACCCACTGTCCGGCGCCGAAATCGCTGCATCTCAACCGCTTCCTGCCTCCCACGGCAATACGCGTGCTGCTGGACGAGTCCGGCGCCACCCTGACCGACAAGATCTCCTTCACCGGGCTCTCCAAGAACCTGCAGAAGGTGAACAAGTCGCTGGCGCGGGACCTGATCAAGAGCCGTCACGACCAACTGCGTCAACTGCTGATTCAGGGGGAAAGCGAAGCCGAGCGCGAGCTGCCCAGTATCGTCGAAGCCGCCGAAACGCGCATGCGTACGACACTCGATGGCGAACTGGCCAGGCTCAAGGCATTGGCGGAGCATAACCCCGCCGTACGTGATACGGAACTCGATGCCCTCAGACAAGAGCGCTTAGCGCTCAGCGAGGCTATCGAGGGAACGCGCCTACGCCTGGATTCGGTGCGGGTGATCATTACCGTAGACAGCGAAGAGCGTTAGGAACTCGCTATTGCCTCTCTCCTGCGTCCCTCTATTCCCGCAGGATTTGCGCCAACGCCTGGTCCAGGGTGGGGTAGTCGAAGCTGAACCCTTCCTGCTCCAGGCGCCGCGGGTACATGGCGGCGCCGGTCAGCAACAGCCGTGACATCTCACCCAGCGCCGTTTCCAGCACGAAAGCCGGCACCTGGAATAATGCCGGGCGTTTGAGCTGATGCGACAACGTCCGGGTGAATTCCTCGTTGCGTACCGGGTGAGGCGCACCGGCGTTGAAGACTCCCTCCAGATCGCTGCGTTCGAGCAGAAAATGCACGGCGCGCACCAGATCGTGGCGATGAATCCACGGCATATACTGCTTGCCATCCCCCAGCTTGCCGCCCAGGCCCAGCTTGAAGGGTGTCAGCATTTTCTGCAGCATGCCGCCACCGCTGTCGAGAACCAGGCCGAGACGCAGGATCACCAGACGAACTCCATACGGCCGGACCTCCTCGGCGGCACCTTCCCAGCGCTGGCAAAGCCGGTGGGCAAACTCATCGTGCGGCGGGGTTTCCTCGGTTACCTCGTTGTCCCCCTGGGCACCGTAGTAACCCATGGCCGAGGCGGAAATCATCACTTGGGGAGCCCGGCCCTGCTCATGCAGATGACCGCACAAGGCCACCAGGTCATGGGTGATCGCCACCCGCGACTCGATCAAGCGGGCCTTCTGTTCTTCGCTCCAGCGTTTGGCGACAATCGGCTCGCCCGCCAGGTTGACGATCGCCTCGGGCGCGGCGTCGGTAAACGCCAGCACATCCTCGCGGATATCGCACTCCGGCGGTAGTTGCTGCTGCGCCTTTTCGGGAGAGCGCGATACCACCATGACCCGATGCCCCGCTTCAACCAGGCTTCGGCATAGATACCTGCCGACGAACCCGCTTCCTCCCGTGATCAATATGCGCATTTCGCTCTCCTTGAGATAAATCGAGCGCCGGAAAATGTTCCGGTCTTATCGTTTTTCTTCGCCATCCCTCACCCGCCAGTACGTGGCTAGAACGGAGAACCGGTGCCAAGTGGAACCGGTGGCCGACTGATGTCAATCCGAGCTTAAATATTATACAAAAATTGCACAAAGCTGCTAGACTAGTAGAACTTCTCTATCCGGTAGTGCGGGCTTGCGTCTGCCATAAAGAAACGCCTAAAGGGCGGTACTGTTTTTAGGACTACCTCAAGGACTACGCCATTCTCGAGAGGTTCCTGACGTAATACCACGTCCATATTGGCTACCCTTCATTAGAGACTCTTTCAGTATTTCGGCAAGGAGAAGCCCATGGCTTACCATCTGATTCTTCTGGCGCACGGCTCAAGCGACCCCCAGTGGCGCGAGCCTTTCGAGACTTTCCATCGGACGCTGCGCCAGCGTCTGGCAACGCCGGTTCACCTGGCCTACATGGAGCTGAGCGAGCCGTCGCTGGAGTCGACCGTGGCCGGACTCGCCGACGAGGGAGCGGCCGAGCTTGAAGTGCTGCCGCTGTTCTTCGCCGCCGGCCGTCACTTGCGCAAGGATGTGCCCGCGCAGATAGACGCCTTGAGACACAAGCATCCGCATGTCTCCCTCACCCTACTCCCCCCGGTGGGTGAACATCCGGCGTTCGTCGATGCCCTGGCGACGGTCATTGCGGAACAGGCGGGCGAGAGCTCTCACTTGGGGGGATGAGGGTTGTTGCTGCACTCGGCAGGATGTACAAAGCCATGTTGTACAACACTATAATACGTACTCGTTGGGCGTATGAGTTTCGCCCACCCTCCGTCCAACCACAGCCAACCAAGAGGCATCGGCGCTCATGAGCCCCAAGGCGACCCACCCACCCGACACACCGCTCTATCCCATTCGGGAGGTTTCTCGCTTGACGGGGGTGAACTCGGTCACCCTGCGTGCCTGGGAGCGCCGCTACGGCTTGATTCGCCCCCAGCGTACACCCAAGGGACATCGCCTCTATGCCCATGACGATATCCAGCGTATCGAGCACATTCTGCAATGGCTCAACCGCGGGATATCGGTCAGCCAGGTGGGCGACCTGCTGGACCAGCCGGAAAGCGTGGAAGTCCCCACGCAGAGCTCCAGCGACTGGCCGAGCCAACGCCAGCAGTTGCAGGTGTTGATCGAAACGCTGGATATGGCCAGGCTGGAAGCGTTCTACCATCAAAGCCTTGCTCTGTATCCGTTAGGCACCAGTATCACTGAATTATGGCAGCCGGTAATCGAGGCCCTCGAGGCTAATTGGGCCGTCCAGCCGGATCTCGTCCAGCGGCGCCTGCTCGAGACTTTCTTGCGCAGCCAGGTGGGGATACGGCTGCATTTCGCCAATCAGGCCACTCGTGGCCCCCTGGTCTTGATCAGCGCCATGCCCGACGACCCCGGCCCCTTGTGGGTACTGATGGTGGCCTTGATGGCCAGCGAGCAGGGATACCGGGTGCAACTGCTGGATACCCCGCTCCCCCTGGAGGAACTGACGCTGGCGGCGGAACGACTGCACCCCGCGGTGGTGCTTCTGGTCAGCGGTCAGGCGGAAAGCCGCGACTTCATTGCTCATCGGCTCCCCCAGGCAACCCAAGCAATAGGCGTTCCGCTGGGAGTCTGCGGCCCTGTCGCCCGCTTGCGCGCCGACGAATTGAAACACTCACCGGTGCATGTGCTGGGCGATGACCTGCCACAAGCCATTGCCCGATTGCGCTCCCTGCTTCGCGAAACCGGCACCTGACAGGAGACTGCATGGCACGACAACTGGTCTGGTTTCGTAGTGACCTGCGTATCCACGACAACTCGGCCCTGGCAGCGGCTGCCGCCAAGGGACCCGTAGTGGCGGTGTTTTTGCACAGCCCCGAGCAATGGCGAGCCCATGGGCACGGTCCCAACAAACTGGACTTCTGGGCGCGAGGCGTCAGCGCTCTGAAGCAATCGCTGGAAGGCTTGAATATTCCCCTGTTGTACTGCGATATCGATACCTACGACCAGGCCCCACGGGTATTGCTGGAAATCGCCCGGCGGCATTCCATCGAGCGACTGCACTTCAATCGCGAATATCCTCTCAATGAAGCCCGCCGCGACCAGGCCGTCATCGACGCCTTCGAGCAGGCGGGTCTCGCGGTCGATGGGTATCACGACAGTGTGGCGTTTGCTCCCGGCAGCTTGCGTACCGGCAAGGGCAGTTTCTATACGGTCTTCACCCCTTTCGCCAAGGCCTGGCACAAGCAGCTCGGCGACGGCCAGCTTGAGCTGCGCGACCCACCGCCCCCGCAGGCTCGACTGCCGCTGGCAAGCGACCCGCTTCCCGCCGTCTCGCCCCAACAAGAAATCGCCGTGGCGATCGATTCATGGCCGGCGGGAGAGGATGCCGCCGCCGATCGCCTGGCACGTTTTCTGCGCTTTCGGGCTCGCCATTACCGGACCCAGCGAGACTTTCCGGCATTGCACGGCACCAGCGAACTCTCGCCCTACCTGGCCCTGGGAATGCTTTCCCATCGGCAGTGCCTGCAGGCGGTACTGAGCGAGAACGGCGGCACACTCGCCGAAGGCGATGCCGGGTTGGTCGCCTGGGTCAACGAGCTGGTATGGCGTGAATTCTATCAGCACATCGTCGTCGGCTTTCCCCGAGTATGCCGTTACCA
Organism: Halomonas sp. Bachu 37; assembly: GCF_039691755.1. Classification (NCBI taxonomy): domain Bacteria; kingdom Pseudomonadati; phylum Pseudomonadota; class Gammaproteobacteria; order Oceanospirillales; family Halomonadaceae; genus Halomonas; species Halomonas kashgarensis. The sequence continues at coordinate 3,176,311 of NZ_CP137552.1, forward strand.
GCCGTTTCAGGAGCATACCGGGGCCTTGCCCTGGCGCGACGATGAAGCCGGCTTCAAGGCGTGGTGCGAGGGACGCACCGGCTATCCGCTGGTGGATGCGGGCATGCGTCAGCTGGTGGCGACGGGCTGGATGCACAATCGCCTGCGCATGGTCACCGCAATGTTTCTTTCCAAGCACCTGTTGATCGACTGGCGCCGGGGAGAGGCGTTTTTCCTGCACCACCAGGTCGACGGAGAGTTCGCCGCCAATAACGGTGGCTGGCAATGGGCGGCCTCCACCGGTACCGATGCCGCGCCCTACTTTCGTATCTTCAACCCGACGACACAGTCGACGCGCTTCGATGGTGATGGAGAGTTCATCGCCCGCTGGGTTCCGGAACTTGCGCACCTGCCGTCCAAGGCCCGCCATGCACCGACGGCCGAGCAGCGCGGCGACGCCTATCCGGCGCCGATCGTCGATCACAAGGCGGCTCGCCTGCGCGCTTTGGAAGCCTTCAAGTCACTCGATTGAACGGTGCGTGGTAAACCCGATGCCACCAGGCAAGCATTGTCGTCGCCATTCGCCTAGGCAATGTTCTCGAGCACGCTCTGCTGAGATCCCTTCCCCATCCAGCGCTTCTCAAGCTCATCGGCGGGTAGAGGACGGGCAAACAGGAAGCCCTGCACCATGGTGCACCCCACCTGGGCGAGGAACTTTCGCTGCTCCTGGGTTTCCACTCCTTCGGCGATGACTTGCAGGCCCATGCCCTCCGCCATGGCCAATACTGCCGTGACGATGGCGGCATCGGCCCGATCGTCGGGCAGGGCGCGAATGAAGGCGCGATCCAGCTTGATCTTGTCCACCGCCAGGCGTTTGAGATAACCCAGCGAGGAGTACCCGGTGCCGAAATCATCGATGGCGATGGGGTGACCCTGGGCCCGCAGCGCTTCGAGCCGCGGTTCCATGTCGCCGGCTCGCTCATCCAGAAGCACGGACTCGGTGAGCTCAAGCCCTATCTGTTCCGGCTTCAGGCGATAGCGTTTCAAGCAGCCTGACAACTTGGACTCCAGATCGCCCTGGAACAACTGCAGAGCGGAGATGTTGACCCAGATCGTCACCTCGGGCATGCCGCTGTTCAACCAGTGGGCCTGCTGGGCACAGGCTTTTTCGATCACCCACCCGCCAAGTTCCGCCATCACGCCGTGACGTTCGGCCAAGGGAATGAAGTCTCCCGGCGAGATCATGCCGTCGCGGGGATGACGCCAACGCAGCAAGGCTTCCATTCCCATCAGCTCGCCGCTTTGCGGATGATGCTGAGTCTGATAATGCAGTTCGAGCTGATCCCCAGCGACCAGGGCTTCGCGCAGATCGCTTAGCAGTGCAAGTTGCGGGTTATCCTGTTTATCCAGGGCGGGACGAAAGCGCAGGCTATGGTTACGGCCTTGCCGCTTGGCGCTGTAGAGCGCCGACTCCAGGCGCTGGAACAGCACACCCGAGTCACGTCCATCCTCGGGAGCCCGACAGCTGCCGATGGTCAATCCCAGGCGCAACGGCTGGCCTTCGATGTCGAATGGTGTGCTCAGGTGTTCGCGCAGTCCCGCGACCCACTCGTCATGGTCATCGTAGGTGGTGGTACGTATCACCATGAACTCATCGCCACCCAGCCGGCCGACGACCCCGCCAGCCACATAGCCGGCCAGACGATGACCGAATCGCGCCAAGAGCCGATCCCCTTGCTCCAGTCCCAGGCTATCGTTGATGGACTTGAGACCGTCGATATCGATCAATGCCATGTCCAGGCTTTCTCCCGCCCGAAAATGGCGCAAGCGCGATGCCAGCAAGTCATGCAGGCGACGCCGGTTGGGCAAGCCGGTCAAGGGGTCTTCGTAACCGATGCGGCGCAGGTCACGCTCACGCGCCTTCTGTGCGGAAATATCGGCAAACAAACTGATGAAGTGGGTGATTCGGCCTTTCCTGTCGGTAATGGCGCGCACCTTCAACCATTCGGGATATTCATCGCCATGCTTGCGCCGATTCCACATTTCCCCCTCCCAGCGTCCGGTTGCCTTCAGGGAGCTCCAGTACTGCTGGAAGAATCTCTTGTCGTGACGCGCGGCTGCCAGGGTTTCCATGTTGCGGCCCTCCATCTCGACGGCGTCATAGCCGGTGATTTCGGTGAACGCCGGGTTTACCGAAATCACGCGATGCTGGGCGTCGCTGATTACGATCGCATCGCTGGCCAGCGCCACGGCATCCTGAGTCAGACGTAACCTCAGGCGCTGCTGACGCAGCTGTAACCAGAGGTCACCGCCACCTACAACCACCAGAGCGGCGGCGACCATACGCAGCATGATATCAGGCGACCAGATGCATGCCGGCAAGGCGATCAACCCCAGCCAGACGGTCGGACGATTCAATGAAATTGTGGGCCACATCAGGGTCGATTCATTCCATGACAAAAAATAAACAGTTGGTTTCGCCGTCGCCTGGCGTGAAAACAATCGCTAACGAAGATGAAACGTCCATATAACATCGATTATGCTGTCAGGCGTCAGATTATAAAACTTATCAGTGCCATAATGTCTTATCGACCAGAACACCATGATCTGTAGCCTTGTTAAGGTTAAATAGGCTGTTCACGTGCAATCCCCGGTTACGGGAAGTAGACTAGGCTTGGCCTCGCGGGCCGTGCCTAGGGCGCTCCGCCCGGGCAGCAGCGTGTCGCGCGCGGCACACAACAATCTCGACTCTCGGAACGATTCAGTGACCAAGCAACATTCCTTTGATCGCGAAGAATTGCTGGCATGCTCGCGTGGCGAGCTGTTCGGCCCCGGAAACGCCCAGCTTCCGGCACCCAACATGCTGATGCTCGATCGCATCACGCACATTCACGAAGAAGGCGGTGAGCATGGCAAAGGCGAGCTGATTGCTGAGCTGGATATCACGCCCGACTTGTGGTTTTTCGGTTGCCATTTCCCCGGCGATCCGGTGATGCCTGGCTGCCTGGGCCTCGATGCCATGTGGCAGCTGGTCGGATTCTACCTGGGCTGGCTCGGCCATCCCGGCCGGGGTCGTGCTCTTGGCTGCGGCGAAGTCAAGTTTTCGGGTCAGATCCTCCCCGAAGCAGACAAGGTGACCTATCGTATTAATTTAAAACGAATCATCACCCGGCGCTTGATTCTTGGCATCGCCGACGGCACTGTTTCAGTAGACGGACGCGATATTTACCAGGCAAACGACCTGCGCGTTGGCCTATTCACCTCCACTGCGAATTTTTAACAGGAGGCTCCCATGCGACGAGTGGTAGTCACCGGCCTCGGCATCGTTTCCTGCCTGGGCAATGACCAGCACCAGGTTCTTGAAGCCCTCAAGAGCGGACGTAGCGGCATTCGATTCAAGCAGGAGTATGCTGATCGCGGCTTCCGCAGCCATGTAGCCGGCACCCCCGAAATCGATCTGGACGAGCTGATCGACCGCAAGTTGCGGCGCTTCATGGGTGAAGCCGCCGCTTATGCCTATGTCTCCATGGCCCAGGCCATCGAGGATGCCAATCTGGCACCCGAGCATATCTCCAGCGAGCGCACCGGTTTGATTGCCGGTTCGGGCGGGGCGTCCAGTGCCAACCAGGTCGAGGCAGCCGATGTCTTGCGTGAAAAGGGCCTGCGCCGCGTTGGTCCCTATCGCGTCACCCGCACCATGGGCAGCACGGTCTCAGCGTGTCTGGCTACACCGTTCCAGATCAAGGGGGTCAACTATTCGATCTCCTCCGCTTGCGCCACTTCCGCCCACTGTATCGGCAGCGCCATGGAACAGATTCAGATGGGCAAGCAGGACGTGGTGTTCGCCGGTGGTGGTGAAGAGGAGCACTGGACCCTATCGTGTCTGTTCGATGCCATGGGCGCCTTGTCGACCCATTACAACGACACCCCCGAGAAGGCTTCGCGCCCCTATGACCAGGAGCGCGACGGGTTCGTCATCGCCGGTGGCGGCGGCATGCTGGTGCTCGAGGAGCTGGAGCACGCCAAGGCACGCGGCGCCAAGATCTATGCCGAGCTGGTCGGCTATGGCGCCACCTCCGATGGCCACGACATGGTCGCGCCCTCCGGTGAAGGCGCCGTTCGCTGCATGCGGCAAGCCATGGCCACGGTGGAAGGCGATATCGATTACATCAACACCCACGGCACCTCCACACCGGTAGGCGATGTCGCCGAGCTCAAGGCCATTCGCGAGGTCTTCGGCGATACAACGCCGGCGATGAGTTCGACCAAGTCGCTGACCGGGCATTCGCTCGGTGCTACCGGCGTTCAGGAAGCGATCTACTCGCTGTTGATGATGCAGCACGGCTTTGTCGCGGCTTCCGCCAATATCGAGCAGCTGGACGAACAAGCGGATGGGTTCGATATCGTCACCCAGCGCCGTGATGACGTTCGGCTCGAGCGTGTGCTGTCCAATAGCTTTGGCTTTGGTGGCACCAATTCCTGTCTGGTCTTCCAGCGTTACCAGGACCAGCAATAATCGATTCGTCTTGTCCGGTCACGATAACGGCGCCTTGACGGCGCCGTTATCGTTTCAAGCATATCTACACTAGATGCGAGGTTTGCCTCTCCATCTCGCTCGGAATTCAGGGAGCCGGCGGCCTGGGCACGTCGGAAATCTCGCTCAACCGCGCCTCGATCCAAGCCTCGACCTCCTCTAGCACCTCATCAGGCGTGCGGCCCTCGGTGGAGATCGGCGCGCCGATACGCACCCTGATCAACCCAGGCTTCTTGATCCAGTTGCGCCCGGGCCAGCACTCCCCGGCATTGTGCGCCACCGGCAACACTGGAACCCCGGCGCGGCAGGCGATGACAGTACCGCTCTTGTTGTAGCGTTTTCGCTGGCCCGGCTCGACCCGTGTGCCTTCGGGAAAGATCAGAACCGACAATCCTCCCTGCAAGCGCTGCACGCCCTGAGACAGTACTTGCCTCATCGCCCGGGCAGGGCGTGAGCGGTCCAGACTGATCGGTCGTAACAGGCGCAGCGCCCAACCGAAGATCGGCAGGCGCAACAGTTCCTGCTTGAGCACCGTGCAGACCGGCTGCTTCATTACCTGCAGAAAGACCGTTTCCCATTCACATTGATGGTTCGCCTGGATCACGCAGGGACCCTCAGGCAGGTTTGCTTGCCCCTGAATGTCGTAACGAACGCCACAGGCCCAGCGAAACCACACCAACAGAAAATAGTTGTACAAGTTCAACAGGCGATAGCGCCCCGCCAATGGCAGAAACGGCGCCACCGGCAGGAGAAATATTCCGCTGAGCAACATGGCCAGGAAATAACCTGCATAAAACAATAAACTACGTAAAACATTGATCAAGACGACGCCGCTCCCCTGCCTACGTCATTGCTCGCCTCCGGCAGCTCTCCTCGGGCCAGGAACCAGGTATCCAGTAATCGCCCCACCTCCAGCCGCCATGGTTTCTGATGGACACCGAAGACATCCATCACGCGGCGGCAATTCAATACCCGGCGCAGCTTCTGGTCATGATGATGGTTCAACGCCTTGACTTCCCCCAGGGCCACTTTCTCGCCCCGGCCTTCCAGACGGGTCGACAGCTGGGTACGAACCATCGACGTGAAAGTGAACGCGCTTACCGGCTCGGTACCGGCCAGGTGGTAGGCTCCCCAGGCCGCGGCGCCGCAATGCTGCTGCTGCAATACGCCGACCAATGCCATGGCCACCGCATCGGCAGAAGTCGGACAAAAGATGACGTCCTCGGCAGCTCGCACCTCCTCGCCGAGAACGAGTGTGTCGATGACTTCATTCAGCCAGGCATGACTGCCTTCCAGGGCGAAAAGAGGCCCCAGGCGCACAATCAGATGACGCTGGTATTCGGCACGAATGCGATCACCCACCTGCACCAGGCGACGCAGGCACTCGTCCCGGGGCGCAGGCACCACATGTTCATCGATCGCAGTATCGAATCCCTCTTCATAAAGCTGGTCGGATACACACCACACCAGGGCAATACCTTGAGTAAGACACGCATCCAGACAGGCATCGACGGCGTCCGCGTGCGCCTTTACGTCTGCAGGCGCCATGCTCAAGGGATGCGCCAAGGGCGGTATGATGACCGCATCGGGAGCTACCGCCCGCAGTCTTTCCCTTTCCACATGAATGGTAGGCTCAATCACCAGCTCGGTGTCCGAGCGTCGACTGGCCTCACGCGCCAGGGCCAGACTCAGACAGTGGCCCGCATCCAGAATCAGCAGTTTCACGGCCATCCTCAATAAAATTTGTACAAATCTTTACACAGAAGCATGACAAGACGCGCCGATAGAGCAAAGCACCAGCTTAGCCCCTTCGCTACGAGACAGGACAGCAAGAGCAGGCATCAAGACAGGCCATGTCGAGCGCCAGCTCTGCCGAGTCCCGAAACGCTACACTTTACTGGTTCTCGCTTGCTGGAGGAAGCGTACGGCTCTTACCCCGGAGCCAGCGTCACGGCCTGACGATGCTCTGTGGGCAGGTTTCGACTCAACCTGGAAGCCAAGCAAAACCTCTTAGTGATAATAGTAAAAACATGATCAGGTAGATATCTGTCAATTATTTTTCCCATTAAATAAAACCAGTATTTTATTAACTTCTTGAACTCAATAATTGTTAAAAACAAACCCGACTAGTCATTTTTTTCATACTTAAAAATCAGTAAATTAGATAGCCTTAATAGTTAAAATTGCAAGATGCTGTTATATATAAAATATATCTAAACCCTTACAAATTTTCCCATATTGCTTATTTATCCCCATCTTCAGAAAAACCTAAATCCTCAGTGCCACCCCTTGTTAACTATGGTAATTGTTTGTGAACAGGGGCTAGGCGCTTGTACTTCTAGTTGTCGTCTCGCTGTTCTCGTACAGGCGTCTTTAAGGAACCGCTGATCAATTAGCCTCTGAGCGACTGAAGGACTCAGAGTAGCAAAATCACCGAGTCAGCGATCATTTTCTAACCACCTTAGGTGGTCTGTTTTTCCTGCCAGCCGGACTATCCGGCTGACAGGGCAGATTCAAGGCGCACTGGCCCCGTCAACTCGGCCTTCGCATCGTGTCGCCAGTACCAAATTGGCCAGTCCGAACAGGCTGAATAGCTGCGCTTGGTTCTTGGCCAACCCCTTGTAGCGCACCTTGCGGTAGCCGAAGAGGTTCTTGATGACATGAAACGGATGCTCGACCTTGGAGCGGATGCTGGCCTTGGCCTTCTCGATTGCCAGCAGCAGCGTTTTCATGGGGCTGTCTTCCATCTTCTTGATGGGGCTGCGCTTGGCGGCAACACAGCAGCGGGAGGCCGGGGCATCCTTCTCTTCGTCCAGATACTTCCACATGCCGGTGTAACCCGCGTCGCCGTATACCTGCTTGTCATCGTCTCGGACCAGCTGGTTCACCATGGTGACATCGGCGACATTGGCCGAGGTGGCAGTGACACTGTGAGCCAGCCCGGTGACGGCATCAACGCCGATATGAGCCTTCATGCCAAAGTAATACTGCTTGCCCTTCCTGGTCTGCTTCATCTCCGGATCGCGTTGCTTGGCCTTGTTCTTGGTGGAAGGCGCCGCCGCCACGATGGTGGCATCGACAATGGTGCCCTCGCGCATGAACAGGCCCTTCTCGGTCAGATGGGCATTGATTTCCTCGAAGATCCGCTGGGTCAGCGCATGCTTCTCCAACAAGTGGCGGAAACGCAGCAGCGTGGTCGCGTCCGGCACACTCTCGATGGCCAGGTCGATACCAATGAAGTCACGCATGGCCTGGCTATCGTAGATGGCATCTTCGAGCGCCTCATCGGCAAGCGCGTACCACTGCTGCAGGAAGTAGATCCGCAGCATGCGCTCCAGGCCGATGGGGGGCCGGCCGCGCTTGCCTGCCGCGTTGGGAAAGTAGGACGGCGACAGTGCATCGATCAGCCGTTGCCAAGGCACTAGCGCCTCCATCTGGGCCAGGAACCGCTCGCGGCGGGTGACTTTTTTCTTGTTCTGGTGCTCGGCTTGGGCAAACGAGATCTGCTTCATCGGGTGGCTCTGTCAGACGGTGGCAGGAAGGTCAGATTATACCCCGCCGGTACCAATCAGGCAGCTGCGGTGGGATTTGTGCAGCGTTTCCCTAGTGTACTGAGCCCACACTTCCTCACTGCTTTCTCAGCATCAACCCCTGGGAAGCGTTACTTCATTAGGTCATCAAAGCAGAGCACCAACCTGGCCTCAATAAACTCAACTCAACTGAAAGCGTTCCAAGTTCCACTACCCTCCGGTGCAGAGCAAGAGCTCATCGTGGCAGAGCTAAGGGCAATGGCTACTAGAGTTGAGCGTGAGAAAGCCTATCTAGGAAAACTTAACACCCAAAAAGCAGGCCTAATGGACGACCTCCTTACCGGCCGCGTCCGCGTCACCCCGCTTCTCGAAAAGGCCTAGACCACCAGCCCGGCGTAGACCGGGCTCTTTACAACAACATCGCAACATCAGGACCACATCGCACAGGGAACCGCCATGACCACTTTCGACAGCACCAAGCGTTCGCTGCCCGAGCTGCTCAAGGACATCACCACCGGCAAGATCCAGCTCCCCGACTTCCAGCGCGGCTGGGTGTGGGACGATGACCACGTGCAGAGCCTGCTGGTGAGCATCGCTCGCTCCTTCCCCGTCGGCGCGGTGATGCTGATGGAGACCGGTGGCGAGGTGCGCTTCGAGACCCGCCCGGTGGAGGGCATCGACCCGAACAGCGTGACCAAGGAGCCGGATCATTGGCCACTGACTCTCTCGAAGCCTGAACTCAACTTGTCGTGATTGCTTGAGTATCATCTCTTCTTTCGGTCAGCTCCCGAGCTTCCGGATTATCCACCTCAGGAACTAGAATGTGGTCGACCAACGCGCGAGGTCGCGGTGCCGCCAGGGAGCGCTCTGAACCACTATTGCCGTTCTACAACGCTCCGGCATAGATAACGCTTTCAACTCAGAAATATTGATGTCACTCAGTAATATTGGGGGTCAGTCTTAGCCGCGGCTTCCGTTGATGAATTATTGAAATTTCGAAGCCTCTGATCTACGGTTTAAGTAAGTTGACGCTGGCATTGCGTCCAGCGCAGCTCAAACCATGGCAGCCGCAGCTATGCGGTTTACAAGCCTGATTTTTCTGGTATTAACTGGAATAGATTGGCTTAGCCGTACGGCTTCAGATCTGTCACTCTGGTGTCGATTATTAATGTTAATCAGCATTGCTTTCCCGATTGTTGACGTCCGCGACTTTGTCTGCGGTGCACCAGGGCGTTTACGTACCCCCAACTGGCCAGATGCACATCCACCTGAGCAAAAATTTGTGCGCGCATTCGGGCCTATACGCCGTCGCCCCAAGGGAGGAGCGAAGGAGATAGGTGAAGGGAATGTTTGCGATGCCTACGGTAGCGTTCGTTTTCCTCGTTTCCCAGAGGTCGACATTGATGAAAACAATCAAATTCGTTTTTCTCCCAGATTTCGACGTCTCTTCTTCGATGGCCGTTGCGTTGCAAAGTTGGAAGTTGGCCTAGCTCCGGAAAAAAAGAAGCCATTCCAACTAAATGGAGAAAGCGCAGTTTCATTATTGAAATCGATAATTTCCTGTGAAATCACGAGTGCTAGTACAAAGCAACTTTTACCGGGAGAACCGAAGACACCAAGAACCATAATCGAACTTAATCAATTACCAGACCACGTTGCGTCTCTTTTCTTTCTTGCCACGACAAACGACAGCAGATTCCCGATAATAAAGAGTTCAGCTGGTGTGTCTCAGCTGCTATGCCTATGATTTTGATTCAGGAAAGCAGCATCGAACACTTTGAGCCGGACTTTCAGTGGCAACACGTATCTCTAAATTCATCGAGTTGCCACAGAATCGACATATCGCACGCTTGGATTGAGTGGAAGGGTAAAGCCGAGGCGAGATTGTGGCGATTACGTTACGAACCGGGTGCTGATCAACATGTCGTCCGTTTGGTCCGAATGTTTCTAATGCGTTTGCATTGTGACCAGGAAGCATTGCATACAGTTCTAAGCCTGCTATACAGAAAAGATGAAAAGCGAATCATTCTAAATGAAAAATCGAGTGAAACTAGACTATTACAAAGCTTTTTGATTAAAACTGCACGACGACTTCTTGGACCTATCGATCGTAAGGTAGGACCTTATCAACAAGTAATCCTGACACCAGACCTTTTAGATGTCGTTTGTGGGACTATGCATGCTGCCGAACCTGGATTTCGAGAAAGTTTGCTTGATCTCCTGAGCAGATGCACTGACTTGCATCACAACGAACTGGAAAGAGTACGAGAACTTTTGGCTCAATACGTACTTGAGAATAATGAGCAGCCCCCCTCAATCGTCTACAAAATATTGGAAAAAACAGTGAATAATACAATCACTATTGGTCACGGCAACAACGTCACTGTTGCCAAATATATGAAAGATATATCTAACTCAGTTAACCAGAATGTCTCACAATCAGCTGAGCCCGACGAGGCAAAGAGACTGATTAAGCAACTTACAAAACAAATCGCCGACATTGCCGAGAACTTGCCGCCTGAAAAAGCTAAGCAGATGGGTGACGATGTTGAAACGTTGAGCAAAGAGGCAGCACGGCCCCAGCCGCGTCAAATACAATACCAAGTATCTCTACAAGGCCTCATAGAAGCCGCCAAAGCCGTGGGTGAACTCGCTAAACCAGTTGTCGACACGCTTACCAAGCTTTGTCAGCTTTTGCTGCCATAACTCGTATTCTGGCCAAGCCAGAGTGGACACAATCTGAGCCCAAACTGCCAGTTCGTCCTCCCAGCTCCCGCAAACCCGGTTTCTGTTCCACCTTCCTCGCGTGCCTGCTAGCTCAGGTGTGCGAACTAGTTACACTGTCGAACATTTAGCACTGACCCAAAGTCTATGCCCCCATGTTTACTTCTATAGCTATCGCTAATATCCGTCTGGTCTCGGATTCGCTACCATCGAAGGTATTCAACGCACTTTGGAGCCACTGCGTGATAGGTCCCGAGTATACTGAGGTTGAGAAACCCTTCATTGACCAGCTGGTGGGTCAGGGCTGGGAGTACCTGGTCGGCTCGCTGGATGATCCGGCCACCTCCCACCGCGAGAGCTTCGCCCAGGTGGTCATGGAGCCCCTGCTGCGTGAACGGCTGCACAGGATCAACCTTCGCGACGGCGAGCCCTGGCTAGACGATGCGCGCCTGGATCAGGCGGTAGCAGCAATCACCCGCCTGCCTGCCAACAAGGTGCTAGAGGCCAACCAGATCGCTACCGCGCTACTGCTGGGTGGCCTTCCGGTGGAGGGGCTGGAGGGCTGGGACGGCGGCCGTGGCCAGACCCTGCGCTATATCGACTGGGACGAGCCCGCCAATAACGTCTTCACGGTGGTCAATCAGTTCAAGGTGAAGTGCCCGCCCGGCCACGATACCGCCAAGTGCCACGTGATCCCGGACTTGGTGTTGTTCGTCAACGGCATCCCGCTGGTGGTGGTGGAGTGCAAGAGCCGCAGCGTGCCAGAGGGGATCAGCCAGGCGGTGGACCAACTGCGCCGCTACCACGACCAGCGCTTCCTGGAGGGCGAGGTCGGCGAGCACGAGGGCGCCCCTGCGCTTTTCGCCACCAGCCAGTTCCTGGTGGCCAGCAACTTCGATGAGGCCCGTGTCGGCACCATCGGTGCCCGCTTCGCCCACTACCTGAGCTGGAAGACGGTGACGCCTTTGCACGAAGCGGAGGTGGCCATCGGCTTGGGCGTGGCCAACCTTTCGGCCCAGCAGCGCCTTGTGGCGGGCATGCTCACCAAGAGCAACCTGCTCGACATCGTGCGCCACTACACGCTGTTCATGAACGTAGGCGGCCAGACGATCAAGCTGATGTGCCGCTACCAGCAGTTCCGCGGCGTCACCCGGGCTGTCGAGCGCCTGAAGAGCGGCAAGACCCGCCGCCAGGACGGCGAGGCCGACCGCCGTGGTGGCATCGTCTGGCACACCCAGGGCAGCGGCAAGAGCCTCTCCATGGTGTTCCTGGTGCGCAAGCTGCGCACTGACCCGACGCTGCGCCCCTTCAAGGTGGTGGTAATCACCGACCGCAAGGACCTCCAGGCCCAGCTCTCCGCCACCGCCGAGCTCACCGGCGAGAGCGTCGAGAAGGCCGGCAATACCGCCCAACTCAAGAAGCTGCTGGGCCGCGACGGCCCCGGCTTGGTGTTCGGCACCATCCAGAAGTACCGCGATCCAGACGCCGAAAATGAGAGCGAAGCCGATGAGACGTATGTTCGCTACGATAATGGACTCGATAGCGGTCGCCGTGACGTTGCCGAACGGAGTACCTCAGCTTCGTCAAGCACACCGAAGAAGCCCTCTCTCAGCGACCCCTTCGAGGTGCTCAACACCAGCGAGGATATCCTGGTCCTGGTGGACGAGGCCCACCGTACACAGGCCGGTGACCTGCATGCCAACATGATGCGCGCCCTGCCCAACGCCGCCCGCATCGGCTTCACGGGTACACCGATCATCATGGGCGACAAGAAGCGCACCCACGACATCTTCGGCGAGTACATCGACCGCTACACCATCAAGGAAGCGGAGCAGGACGGCGCTACGGTACCGATCCTCTATGAGGGGCGCACCGCCAAGGGGGCGATCAAGGACGGCGCCAGCCTCGACGGGCTGTTCGAGGATCTGTTCCGCGAACACAGCAAGGATGAGCTGGAGGCGATCAAGAAGAAGTACGCCACCAAGGGGCAGATCTTCGAGGCGCCGCAGCTGATCCAGGAGAAGGCCCAGGACATCCTGCGCCACTACGTCACCCATATCCTGCCCAACGGCTACAAGGCCCAGCTGGTGGCCTACAGCCGCCGGGCGGCCCTGCGCTATTACGAGGCCCTGGAGACGGCCCGCGCCGAGCTGCTGGAGGAGGCGCTGGCGCTCGCCCCCAAGGACAAGGCGCTGGACGACACCCAGCTACTGACGCGCCCACCCCGTGTCAAGGCGGCGATCCAGGCCTGGCGCTACCGCAAGGTGCTGGGCGAGCTCGAGTTCGCGGTGGTGTTCAGCAGCGGCAACAACGACGACGCCACCTGGGCCAAATGGAGCGATCACGGTGCCGTCGAGAGCCATATCAATCGCTTCAAGAAGCCGCTGCCGCTGCTGGACGACGGGGCCACCCCCAAGGACCCGGCCAAGCACGACCCGCTGGCCTTCCTGATCGTCAAGAGCATGCTGCTAACTGGCTTCGACGCCCCTATCGAGGGGGTGATGTACCTGGACCGCTCCCTGCGCGAGGCGGAGCTGCTGCAGGCCATCGCCCGGGTCAACCGCACCGGCTACGGCAAGACCCACGGCATCGTGGTGGACTACTTCGGCGTGGCCAACCACCTCAAAGAGGCACTGGCCGCCTACAGCGAGGAGGACATCGAGGGCGCCTTGCAGAGCCTCAAGGATGAGATCCCGCTGCTTCGCGATCGCCACCTGCGGGTGATCGACGTGCTGCGCGCTCAGGGCGTGGACGACCTGGATGACACCGAGGAGGCGGTGCAAGCGCTGGCCGACGAGCGGTTGCGCGCCGAGTTCGTGGTCAAGCTCAAGGAGTTCAACCGCGGCCTGGATGACGTGCTGCCGCGCCCCGAAGGGCTGGAGTTCGTCAACGATGCCAAGCGGCTCGCTTACATCCAGGCCTTGGCCCGCAACCGCTACAAAGACACCCCGGAGCTTGGCCGTGACATCGGCAACAAGGTGCGCAAGCTGATCGACGACTACGTAATCTCGCTCGGCATCGACCCGCGCATCCCGCCGGTGCAGCTCACCGACGCCGAGTTCGACGCGCACCTCGGCCGCCAGGTGGGGGATCGCGCCAAGGCCTCGGAGATGGAGCACGCGGTGCGCTCCCACGTCCGCAAGCACCTGGACGAGGACCCGGTGAAATACGGCCGGCTCAGCCAGCGCCTGGAGGAGCTACTGGAGCAGCTCGATGGCCAGTGGGCCAAGCAGGTAGAAGCCCTCAAGACACTGATCCAGCAGCTGCGCGATGGCGCCCAGGTGGAGGGGGAGGAGATCCCCGAGATGCCAGTCCACGCCGAGCCCTTCTGGCGGGAGCTGGTGGCCAGCAGCGGCCTGACAGTGGAGGAGCTGGACGAAGCCAGCGCCCAGAAGTTGCTCGAGGCCACCGAGGAGCTTGTCGGGCTGATCCAGCAGGAGATTGCCATTCCCGACTTCTGGAAGCCTTCCCACATCCCGGACCAGCAGGCCTTGCACCAGCACCTCTTTACCACCGTGGCGATGAAGCGCCTCGTGCCCTTCGACCAGGCCAGCGAGTTAGCCCAGCGGCTGCTCGATCTCGCCCGCAGCAATTACGACAAGCTGGTGAACGCATGATCCAACTCGCCGTTGACGATCTTACCCTGGAGGTGCGCGTGAGCTCGCGCCGCAAGACCCTTGAGATCACCGTGGACCGCAACGGCGAGCTGGTAATAGCCGCCCCCACCGGCACCGATGAACGGCTCCTGCGCGACTTCGTGATCGAGAAGCGGCTGTGGATCTACCAGAAATTGGCCGAGAAGGCCGAGCGCCGCCGCCAACTCCCTCACAAGGAATACGTCAACGGCGAGGGTTTCCTCTACCTGGGCCGCAGCTACCGGCTCAAGCGTGTGCCTTCAGAGACCCAGGACGCCCCGCTCAAGCTCGTTGCCGGACGTTTCCATTTGCGCGAGGACGCCCTGGCTGACGCCCGGGAACACTTCGTTCGCTGGTACAGCGCCCGCGCAAGCGACTGGCTCACCACCAGGGTGAAGGAGCACGCTCGCCGGATGGCGGTAGAGCCCGCCGGTGTGAAGGTCCAGGACCTGGGCTACCGCTGGGGCTCCTGCGGCAAGAGCAACCGGGTCTACTTCCACTGGAAGACCATCCTGCTGCCCCGCCATATCGCCGAGTACGTGGTTGCCCACGAGCTGGTCCACTTGCACGAGCCCCACCACACCCCCGCCTTCTGGCGCCGCCTGGAGCGCGCCATGCCAGACTATGAGCAGCGCAAGGGCTGGCTTGCCCGGCGCGGCATCGAAGTGGAAGGGGTTTAGGTTTCTTACTTGTGACCAATGTTGTGACCACAAAAAGCCAGTGGTCATATCCAAAAAAGAGAACAAGAGATGCGATATGGAAGGCGTGGTCACGATTTGGTCACAGGATGGTCACAGACAAAAAATAAGGGCCTACGCGTTAACGTAAGCCCTTGATATTCTTGGCGCGCCCGGCAGGATTTGAACCTGCGACCCTCGGCTTCGGAGGCCGATACTCTATCCAACTGAGCTACGGGCGCATTGCGTCCTAAAACGCGTGCGTATCGTAACCGTACAGGCGGTGTGTGTCCAGCCACGGGGCCGGCCGGCGGCCAGAAAGTCGATTGACCGCTCTCGCCGGGCTGGTGCATGCTTTCCCGGCAGTATCGCTCTACCTTTACAGGAAAACCATAATGAAAAAACTCGCTTTTACCACGCTGACGCTCACCCTTCCCCTGGCTGCGGCCGGTATGGCTTTCGCCAATGATTTCACCGATATGGAGCCGGTTACATTGCGCCTGGCCCATGTGGTCAACGAGCAGGATGGCTTTCATGTTGCCGCCACCAAGTTCGAGGAGCTCGTTGAGGCGCGCACCGACGGCAAGGTGGATATCGAGATCTACCCCAATGCCTCATTGGGTGACGAGCGCACGCTACTGGAAGGCATGCAGATCGGCACCGTCGACATGGGCGTGATCACCAACGGTCCGGTGGCCAACTTCGTCGAGGAGATGGCGGTATTTGAACTGCCGTTTCTGTTCCCCTCTCCGGAAGCCGCCTATGAAGTACTCGATGGGGAGATCGGCCAGGAGCTGCTGGACAAGCTTGCCGAGGTCAACCTCAAGGGCCTGGCCTATGCCGAGCGTGGCTTTCGCAACCTGACCAATAGCGAACGCGCGGTGAACACGCCGGAAGATCTCGACGGCCTGCGCATTCGTGTGATGGAGAACCCGGTCTACACCGATACCTTCCGCGAGTTGGGCGCCAATGCGGTCCCGATGGCCTGGACCGAAGCGCTTACCGCGATGCAGCAGGGCACCATCGATGGTCAGGAAAACCCGGTAAATGTGATTCACTCGTTCAACCTGGACGAGACCCAGAGCTACATGACTCTCACCCGCCACACCTATGCGCCGGCGATTTTCGTCATGGGCATGCCGGCCTGGAACCAGCTGCCGCCAGCGGCTCAAGAGGTCTTGACCGAGGCCGCCCAAGAAGCCGCTGAGCATGAGCGTCAGGTCAATGCCGAAATGGAAAGCGAGCAACTGGCCGAACTGCGCGAGGCGGGCATGGAAATCAACGATTCTCCCGACCTTGAAGCCTTCCAGTCAGCCGTGGTGCCCGTTTACGAGAAGTACGGCGACCAGTTCGGGGATTACCTGGAGCGTATCCGGGCCACGCTGCAGTAACGGCTTGGGCTTGCCGGGCTGGTAAAAGGAAGGACTGACGGCTGTTCACGCGGTATTAATGGACTCGCGTGAACAGCCTTGGCGATCAAGAGACGTGCCTGATGGCGGAAACAACCGATATAAAACTGGCGACGAGGCTCAACAAGATAAACCTCAATTTATTATTGGTGTTTCATACGCTCTACCGGAAAAGAAGTTTGACGCTTACTGCGGAATCGCTCTGCCTGAGTCAACCCGCTGTCAGCCACTCACTGAAGAAGCTCCGCTTGTTGATGGGTGACCCGCTATTCATCAAGGGCGTGGACGGCATGCAGCCGACGCCACTTGCCCGGCGTATGGATTCTGCCGTGGCAAAGGGGTTGTTCTATTTCGACCAGGCGGTTCACAGCAATAGCGAGTTCTCACCCGCCACCTCGAAACGGGAGTTTCGCGTCAGCCTGGCGGATTATGTTAGCCAGCAGCTGCAACCCAAGCTTATCCAGCACTGCCTGGAGCACGCACCGGGCTTGTGTTTCAACCTGCTGTCGACGCGCATCGCCAGCGCCGAAGGAGCCCAGCAGGTCCTGCAGGCGCACGATATCGACCTTGCCGTGGTGCAGCTAGAAACCCTGCCGCTCACCTCCCATCATGAGTATCTGTTCGACGATGCGATTGGTTGTGTCGGCGATGCCATACTGCATGGCGAGAGCAGTCACATCCCCCTCGAGACGTTTCTCGATACTCCGCAAGTGGCGCTATCCCATCGCGAGGACAGCCCATCGCTGATCAATGAACGATTGCAGAAACTGGGGCTGGAGCGACGAATCGTGGCCAAGACCTCCTACATCAATCCGCTACAGGAAATACTGGCATCGACCAATCTGCTCTGCGTGGTCACGGAGAGCGCCGCCCGAGTGATATGCCGCAACAACACCTTGAAGTTCTACTCGCTGCCTCTGGACGTGCCGGCGTTCAAGGTATGCCTCTGCTGGGATGAAAGGAAGGATCACGACTCGGGCATACACTGGTTGCGAAAACTGGTCAGGGAACTGATAGCACCAGCTCCCTCCAGTGGTTCTTGAACGGGAAGACACGCGGGCTCGCATCAACTCGACCCGGTTTTCACTTCAATCGAGTGCCACGACCTTGCCAGGGTTCAACAGGCCCTTGGGGTCGAGCGCGATTTTCATGCGCTTCATCAGGGCAATCTCCTCGCTGGAGCGGGAAATGTTCAGATAATCGCGCTTTTCCAGGCCGATGCCGTGTTCGGCGGAAACGGAGCCGCCGTACTCTTTCAGCGGGGAATAGACCAGTTGCTCGACTTGGCGGCGGCTTTCGGGGCTATCGTCACGCACGGTGATCATGATGTGCAGGTTGCCATCGCCGAGATGGCCGAACACCACCATCTTTCCTGTCTCGGGCCACTGCGCCTCGAGATCTTGCTCCAGCGTTTCGACGTAGGCCTCCATATGGGGAATCGGCAGGCTGACATCGTAGGAGAACATCGGCTTGAGCTCTTTCACCAGCACTTCGATATCTTCCCGGATCGCCCAGATGCCCTGGCGCTGGGAGCTGGAATTGGCCAGCACGGCGTCGGTGATCAAGCCCGCTTCCAGCGCTTTCTGCAGGATCTGCGAGAAGTACTCGGCATCACGGGTTTCATCCAGGCCCAGGGTTTCGATGATGGCGTAGAAGGGCGAGTCGTCGGCCAACAAAGGCATATGCTTGCCGCTCTCGGTGGTCATCAGCTTGTAGTGGTTGTTCCACAACGCCTCGAAGGCGCTGAGTCCAAGCTCATGGGAGACCAGACCCAGCAATTGGGTCAAGGCATCGAAGGAGGGCACCGCGACCAGGGCCGTCTGTTCGCTGGGCATGCGCGGCTGCAGCCTGAGCACGGCTCGGGTGACGATACCCAGCGTGCCTTCGCTGCCGATGAATAGCTGTTTCAGGTCGTAGCCGGCGTTGTTCTTCAGCATCTTGTTCAGCGAGCTGACCACGGTGCCGTCGCTGAGCACGGCTTCCAGTCCCAGCACTTGCTGGCGCATCATGCCGTAGCGTATGACTCGAATTCCCCCCGCATTGGTGGCGATATTGCCGCCGATGGTGCAGGAGCCCCTGGCGCCGAGGTCGAGAGGAAACTGCATGTCGATCTCTTCCGCGGCCTCCTGCACATGCTGAAGGGTCACACCGGCCTGAACCTGGATCGTCGAGCCGACGGGGTCGACCTCCTCGATCCGGTTCATCCGTTCCAGCGATATCACCAGCTCATCCGGAGCTGCTTCGCCGCCATGGACGATGCCGGTCATGCCGCCGTGGGTCACCACGGGCTGGTCGGCCTGATAACACAAGGCCAGCACCTGGCTTAGCTGTTCGGTGCTGCGGGGTCTGACGATCGCCTTGGCACGGCAAGGGGCGCCCGTAAACCAGTCCACGCTACGCTGCGAGACGTCTTCACCGAGCAGCATACCCTCGGTACCGACGATCGCCATCAGGTCGTTCAGCAACTTGTCCATTTGTTATTCCTGTTTCAGCTGGCTAGGCCATTGGTAGAAGGGCCCGGCAGCCTCGCCAGCCTTTGCAATCTTCTCCAAGGGCATTTCAAACATGGATAGAGGCTTGCAGGCTAGCGCCAACCGGTATCTCGCTCAAGCCCAAGTTCTATAAAGATTTTTTGCATCAATACGATGAATAGGGGAATAACAATAAGTAATTTGTCCCGCAAGGACGATGTGGTATAGATGAAGCCCGTTAAACACTAAAAACGCCATATAACACAACAAGATTTGCTGACACTCAGGAGAACATGTGAGAAACCTCGCCCGTCACGCCGCTTCCGCGTCTTCCAGCCGACTCCAGCAGTTAACCGTTAGCGTTGCCTGCGCGGGGCTGCTCGGTCTTCCTCTGACCGCTCACGCCGAGGAGATCGCCCCCACCACCCTGCGCCTTGCCACCGTGGTGAATACGGAAGACACCTACCATATCGCCGCCGAGCGCTTTCAGCAGCTGGTCAGTGAAGAGAGCGATGGTGCAGTGACCATCGAGATCTACCCCAATGCCACCCTTGGCGATGAGCGCACCCTGCTGGAAGGCATGCAGATCGGTACCGTCGACATGGGCGTGATCACCAACGGGCCGGTGGCGAACTTCGTCGACGCGTTTTCCGTCTTCGAACTGCCGTTCCTGTTTCCCACCGCCGAGGCCGCCTATTCGGTGCTGGATGGCGAGATCGGCCAGGAGATCCTGCGCAAGCTGGAGGAAGTCAATCTCAAGGGGCTGGCCTACGCCGAACGCGGATTTCGCAATATCACCAATAGCCAGAACGCGATCAACGAGCCCGCCGACCTCGACGGCTTGACCCTGCGTGTCATCGAGAACGAAGTCTACGTCGACACCTTCCGCGAACTCGGCGCCAACGCCGTGCCCATGGCCTGGACAGAAGCGCTTACCGCGCTACAGCAAGGCACTATCGACGGCCAGGAAAACCCGGTGAACGCCATCCATGCCTTCAACCTGGCGGAAACCCAGGATTACCTGACCATGACGCGGCACATCTATGCCCCGGCACTGTTCATCATGAGCCTGCCGGCCTGGAACGGTCTTCAGGAAGAAGTGCAGGAAATCGTGCTGGACGCCGCACAGCAAGCCTCCGCCTACGCCAGGGAACAGAACGCCGTCATGGAGGCCGAACAGCTGGCCGAACTGCGCGAAGCGGGCATGGAGATCAACGAGTCGCCCGATATCGCCGCGTTCCAGGAAGCCGTTGCGCCGGTGTACGATAAGTACGGCGACCAGTTCGGCAATTACCTGCAGCGCATCCAGGAGGAAGTAAAGTAAGTGCCCACTCATACGCACCCAATGGTACTTGTGCTACAGCGTACTGAGCGTGTTCTGGACGCCATTCTCCAGCCCATCGTGTTCCTGGGGATGGCGGCCCTGATCGGTGTCATCACCCTGCAGATCGTCTCGCGGGTGCTGTTTACCGCAGTCGGCTGGACCGAGGAAGTGGCCCGTTTCCTGCTGGTATGGATTACCTTCCTCGGCGCCGCTCTCGCCTTTCAGCGCGGCCGACATATCGCCGTGACCTTTGCCGTGGACGCCCTGCCCGGGCGGCCTCGGCAGCTGGCACGAATCGCCGCCACCTTGGTGGTCGTGGCCTTCATGGTCGCGTTGATGGTGGTCGGCTACCGCTACATGCAGGTTCAGAGCTTTCAGAAATCCGCGTCGTTGCGGCTCTCCATGACGTATGTCTACGCCGTGATTCCCATCAGCGCGGCGCTGATGGCGTGGTATGCCGTGGTGGATCTGGTTGAAGTGATACTCACCGGGGCGCCACGCCACGAGGAGACGCAACCATGACGCTGCTGCTATTCGCGCTGTTTCTACTGTTCATGCTTCTCGGCGTACCCATCGCCCTGACGATCGGTGCCAGCACCCTGGTGGCATTGCACCAGTCGGGCGTACCGTTGATGGTGGTCACCCAGCAGATGTTTCAGGGCATCAATTCGTTCGCCCTGGTCGCCATCCCCATGTTCATCCTTGCCGGTGATTTGATGGCCCAGGGCAAGGTCAGCGAGAAGCTGGTGAGCTTTGCCGATTCGCTGGTGGGCTTCATGCGCGGCGGGCTTTCGGTGGTTTCGGTGATGGCGGGCATGTTCTTCGCCGCCATTTCCGGCTCGGGAGCGGCGACCACCGCGGCGGTGGGCTCGAGCCTGGTGCCCGAGCTACGCAAGAAAGGCTATGAACCCGCCTCGGCGGCCAGCCTGATCGCCGCCAGCGGGACGATCGGCGTGGTGATTCCGCCATCGGTGCCCATGATCATCTATGCGGTCATGGCCCAGCAATCGGTATCCAAGCTGTTCTTGAGCGGCTTTCTGCCGGGGCTGGCCATGGGCCTGGGACTGATGACCATTGCCATCGTCCAGGCCTACCGCCGCCGCTACCCCAAGGGTACGGCACTCTCCCTGGCTACCATCTGGCATACGTTCAAGGAAGCCAGTTGGGGCTTGATGACGCCGGTAATCATACTCGGCGGCATCTTCTCGGGAATTTTCACGCCCTCCGAGGCGGCGGTAGTGGCGGTGAACTATGCCCTGCTGGTATCGCTGTACGTGTACCGCGACCTCACCCTGCCCGATGTCTATCGCATCCTGATCCGTTCGGCGATGACCACGGCGGTAATCATGCTGGTGATCGCCACCTCGGCGATTCTGAGCTGGACACTCTCCAGCTGGCAGGTACCCGGCGCCATCGCGCAATCGGTATTGTCGCTATCGACCAACCCCTACGTGATCATGCTACTGGTCGTGGCGGTGATCCTGCTGACCGGGGTCTTCATCGAAACCGCCAGCGCCTTGATTATCCTGACCCCCGTGCTGCTGCCACTGGTCATGCAGCTGGGCATCGATCCGATCCACTTCGGCTTGATCATCGTGGTGGGGCTGGCGATCGGCATGATCACACCGCCGGTGGCGATCAACCTCTATGTGGCGTCATCGGTGACACAGCTGCCGCTGGAGCGCATCACCCGAGCGATCATCCCCTACCTCCTGGGGCTCATCAGTGTGCTGCTGCTGGTGGTCTACGTGCCCATACTCCTGGGCTGGTCGGGTACTTAGCCACTGTTCGCGCTAACGCAACGGGGCTTGCCACTGGCAAGCCCCGTTTTCATGTGCGAGATGAACAATAGCGTGCCGGGAGGTTAAAACGCTTCCCAATCATCGTTGTTGCTGTCTGCCGTACTCGGCGCCGCAGTCCGCGAGGAAGATAGCGCCGGTCTTTTCAGCGTGTGACTCGATGCGGTTTGCGCCGCTGGCGATACCAGCGCGGCCGGTCGGCCGGAGGCGGAATCGTCGCCCAGCACAAAGGAGTTGATCAGCTGGTTCAGGTGCTCCGCGTGGCGGCGCATGTTCGTCGCGGCGGTGGTGGACTCCTGCACCATGGCCGCATTCTGCTGGGTCATGGTGTCCATTTCCGCCACGGCGGTATTGATCTGGCCGATCCCGCTGCTCTGCTCCTTGGCCCCGGCGCTGATCTCGCTGATCACGTCGGTCACCTTGGTCACGCTTTCGACGATCTTGCGCATGGTCTCCCCGGCATTGCGGACCAGTGTCGCGCCTGAATGGGTGTGTTGAACCGAGGTATCGATCAAGGCACGAATCTCTTTCGAGGCCTCGCTGGAACGGCTGGCCAGAGTGCGGACCTCCTGGGCGACCACCGCAAACCCGCGACCATGCTCGCCTGCCCGCGCCGCTTCGACAGAAGCGTTGAGAGCCAGAATATTGGTCTGGAAAGCGATGGCATCGATCATGGTGATGATGTCGCTGATGCGGCTCGCCGAGTCATTGATATCCTGCATGGTGCGCTCGACCTGGCCCATCGCCTCTTCGCCCTGGTGGGCGACCTCCGCCGTCGACTGGACCAGCTGGTTGGCCTGCTGAGCGTTGTCGGCGCTGTGGTTGACGGTCGAGGTGATCTCTTCCATCGAGGCGGAGGTCTGCTGCAGATTCGCTGCCGCCTGCTCGGTGCGCGTGGCCAGCTCATCACTGGCGGTGGATATCTCTCCCGCCGACTCATACACACTGGCGGTACTGCGGCGCACATCGCGCAGTGTGTCCTGCATGCGGGCAACAAAAGCGTTGAACTGCACCGCCAGGTTGCCGATCTCGTCGTGGCTCTCCACCGCCAGGCGACGGGTCAAGTCGCCTTTCCCTTGAGCGATATCGTGCATCGCCATCGCAGTACGCTTGATCGGCCCGACAGTGCGGCGAACAAACGCAAACGCCACCAGGGCAATGACAACGAACAAGATCAGCGCCAACAGGGATGAAACCAGAATGGATCGGTGCAGGTCGGCAGCGGCAGCGGCTTCCAGCTCGGCCATCGCCTCATCGACGTCGGTTACGTATACTCCCGCTCCCAGCATCCAGCCCCACTTTTCCAGGCTAACGACATAGGAGTGCTTGGGCTGCGGTTCGTCGGTACCGGGATACTCCCAGGGGTATTGGTAAAAGCCGCCACCGTCCTGGGCGATATCCAGCATGTCCTGGATGATATACGCGCCATCGGGCGCCTGCAGTCCGCTCAGGTCCCGACCTTCGCGCTCACGGGCGTGGGGCAGCACCACATTGGTGCCGTCGTACTCGTAGACGAAGATGTAGTTTTCACCTTCGAAACGTATCGAGCGCAGTATCTCGGCGGCACGTACCTTGGCCAGACGGTTATCGTCGCGGACCTCGTTATAGATCGGCGCGATGGCCGTGGTAGCCGCCTGGACGATATCGCGTACCGCTTCGCGGCGTTTCTCAATCATCAGCTGGCGCTGCTCGGCTAGTGCGTCCTGGGTCTGTTGGGTGCTGCTGTAGGCGTCATAGCCGACGAGCATGAGAGTCACCAGGAAAAGCGGGAGCAGTACCAGCGTGAGTACTTTGGTTTGCAAACCAGAGGCCCTGCCTCGGCGAGGGTCAGAAGAAGTAGCCATTAGGTATGAATTTCCAGCGTGATGAGTAGGGAATATCTCGGCATTACCGACGTACCCATATCGGCCTCAGGACGTTGGACTTTAGTCTTTTAGCACGGTTTCTTGCTTTTTTATCGCAGGCTTGGACACTCTGGAAACAATTCATAACATAAGTTAAGGCGACCTCATCTCAGGCAGTCCACTGTAGTCGTGTGGTGGCCAGGGATGGCCCGTTTTGGTTGGAGACCAGCCACATCATTTCCATTGTCCTGACCCTTAAGCCGCCAGGTCAGGACAATTTTTTATCCCCGCTTTTTCTCTCCTGCCGGATATCTGCCGGCGCCAAAATCGACCAGTCATTGTTTGTCATCCTTGTTGCTGGGCACCGCTCTCGGCGTATCATGGCCACGGGTCTGGCGCACAAGGAGAAGAGCAAGCATGGGTCGACACCACACGTTACGCAGTGCCATCCTGCTCGCCCTCCCTCGGCTGGCTCGCTTTGCCTGGCGCGTATTACGCAATTTCATGAAAAACCGAGGCATCCTGCTTGCCGGTGGGGTCGGCTACAATATCCTGCTTTCCATCGTGCCGCTATTTGCCGTGCTGGTCGTGCTGTTGACCCGGGTGGTGGACCAAGAGCATCTTCTCAATGTACTGACCGTGCAAGTGCGCCACCTGGCGCCGGCTCACGCCGAGGTTCTGCTGGAAGCCGTTCGCGGCCTGCTGGATTCCCGCGATGTGATCGGCATCCTGAGCTTTCCTATCTTGCTGCTCTTCAGTTCATTCGCCTTTCGCATGCTGGAAGATGCCCTGGCGATTATCTTCCATGCTCCGGATAGCCCCCACATCAGGCGTAGCGTCTGGGTTTCCGTGATGCTGCCTTATGCCTTCATGCTTGTGCTGGGGGCGGGGTTGATGGCGCTGACCCTAGTGGTCACCCTGGCCAGTTCGCTCAATACACTGGTGCTGGCGATTTTCGAACGCGAACTGCCGTTGGCCGGTTTCTCCGAGCCGGTGCTCAATCTGGCCAGTTTCGTCGGGGTCTTCCTGTTGTTCAGCGCCATCTATAAGGTGCTTCCCGTTGTGCGTATCGCGTTACATCGAGCGGTCGTGGGGGGGTTCGTGGCGGCGCTGCTGTGGGAGGGTGTGCGGCTATTACTGGTCTACTATTTCGCCAATCTGTCGTTCGTCAACGCCATCTATGGCTCGTTGGCAACACTGGTGATCGTATTGATCAGCCTGGAAGTGGGCGCCGTCATCCTGTTACTGGGCGCCCAGGTCATTGCCGAGCTGGAGCGTAATTCACGCCTCGGCCTGCCGTGGCATGTCGACCCCAGCCGCCAGGCGATCACCCACGTCGATTGAACAACGGCGCTGCGGGAGTCGCTTCAGACTACCGTTTCCTTGGCTTGCGTACGCCGCTCGTCGAGCATTCCCTTGTCGAGGATGAAGCGGATGATCTCTTCCAGGCCTACCCCGTCGTAGAGATTGGTGAACACGAAGGGCCGCTCGCCGCGCATCTTCTTCGAGTCGCGCTCCATCACTTCGAGTGAGGCGTGGACCTGCTCGGCGATGTCGATCTTGTTGATGATCAGTAGATCCGACTTGGTGATGCCCGGCCCGCCCTTGCGCGGAATCTTGTCCCCGGCGGAAACATCGATCACGTAGAGCGTGAGGTCGGAAAGCTCGGGACTGAAGGTCGCCGAAAGGTTGTCGCCTCCGGATTCCACCAGCACCAGCTCAAGGCCAGGATGGCGCTCCTGCAGCTCGTCGATGGCCGCGAGGTTCATCGAGGCGTCCTCACGGATCGCGGTATGCGGGCAACCGCCGGTCTCCACCCCGAGAATACGATCCGCCGGTAGCGCGTCGTGCTTGAGCAGGAAATCGGCATCTTCGCGGGTGTAGATGTCGTTGGTCACCACGGCGATGTCGTAATAATCGCGCAGCGCCAGGCATAGCTGCTTGAGCAGTGCGGTTTTACCCGAGCCCACCGGACCGCCGACGCCGATGCGTAAACAATGGTTCATGATTTCTCTCCTAAAGTCTGAATAGCCTTAGCTTCTAAACAATCGTGAGTATTGGGTTTCGTGCAGGGCGCTTGCCAGCGCCAGCCCGGGCAGCACGGGGCCGAGCTCGTCATCATCCAGGCTCAGCGCCTGGTCGACGGCGGCAACCAGCGCGGGGCGCAATGTCTCGATTACCCGCTGGGCGGCGGTGTGGCCCAGCGGCAAGGCCTTGCAGGCCACCGCCAGCTGGTTTTCCAGCCATGCCCAGGCAAAGCCGAGCAGCGTTTGCCGCACAGACACGCCACGGCGATGGGCGGCAAAGGCAAACAGCGTGACGTAGCCCGCCTGGGACGGAAGCAGGCCCTCGTCAGGCAGCAAGTCAAGGCTGCCCAGCAGGCGCTTGAGCGAAACCCCCAGGCGGCTATCCTCGGCGGCGAGCTCGGCGGTTTCGCGGGTGGCGGCGAGCCACTCTTCCCACACCGCGATTGATTCACTGTCGGCTTGACCGATTGCTTCGTGCAACCGCGCCAGCACCGGCAGCTCGCAGCGGGTCAGGCCGTCTTCCAGCACACCGCTGAGCCACTCGGCGAGACTCGTTTCATCCGTCACCCAGCCAAGCTCGAAGGCGCTTTCCAGTCCTTGCGAAAAGGCAAAGGCGCCGATCGGCAATGCCGGACTCACCAGTTGCAGCAAGCCCAGCAGCGCCAGATCGTCTTGCGGGCTGGCAGAAGCGGCAGGCTCAATGGGCATGGTGATGCTCATGCGAGTGGTCGTGGTCGTGGGAATGGCTGTGTGAGTGACCATGCCTGTGTGAGTGCCCGCCCACCTGGTTATAGGCCCCCGGCTCCGGATCGAATGTCGCCTCGTGGTGCTCGAGTGTTGCCCCCAGCAGCTCGGCGAGCTCTTCCAGCACATGGTCCGGCGGGAAACGCACCCAGCCGCCCTTTTCATCCTCACCCAGCGCTAGCTGAACGTGGCGATTGCCTAGATGATAAGCCAGCCGTGCCAGCGGTAAGCCGGCACTCACTCTTGCCGTCACCACCGGCTCGACCGCCGCACACACGCGGATGACCTCGCCGCTTTCGGCTTTCAGCCCCTCGCCGCTGCGCAGCACCGGGCCACGATCCAGAAATAGCCCAAGCTCGCAGCCGCTATCGCTTTGCGCTTTCAGGCGCCCGCGAATGCGCAGCTCAAAGGGCAGCGTCAGGGTGTCGTTAGCCTGGCTCGCCTCGATGGGTCCCAGGCGTTCGATCAGTTTCAGCATTGGTATCGCCTCTTTGAAATTACCCGCGGCTGCTCCGGGGACAGCCTGCGCGAGGGCGCTGTAAATACTTCCCTGTACGCTACTTTTGCCATCTGACCTCCATGGATGGAGGAAATGCCGGAAATGTCGGGAACATTTTCCGGCCATGGCAAAAGACCCTCGCTATACCTGCCCCCGGCGCCGCTCGCCTTTGTGGTCGTACCCTGTTGCTCAGAACAGGTGGTAGCGTTGGGCCAAGGGCAGTTCGGTCGCCGGCTCGCAGGTCAGAATTTCGCCATCGCAGCGTACTTCGTAGGTCTGCGGGTCGACGGTGAGTTCCGGGCAGGCGTCGTTGAGCTTCATGTCACGCTTGCGTACAGCGCGCACGTTGCGACACGCCGTCAACTCGCTGTTCAATCCCAGCTTGTCTTTCAAGCCGCTCTCCAGTGCTGCGCGGCTGACGAACGACAGCCGCGTCTGGCTCGCCGCGCGGCCAAGGGCACCGAACATGTAACGGTAATGCACCGGTTGCGGGGTGGGGATCGAGGCGTTGGGATCGCCCATGGGTGCGGCCGCGATCATGCCGCCCTTCAATATCATTGCCGGTTTCACGCCGAAGAAGGCCGGTTTCCACAGCACCAGGTCCGCCAGCTTGCCTACTTCGACAGAGCCGACTTCGTGGGCGATGCCGTGGGTGATCGCCGGGTTGATAGTGTACTTGGCGATATAGCGCTTGGCGCGCAGATTGTCGGCGCCCAGCGCTTCGTCTTCCGGCAGCAGGCCGCGCTGCAACTTCATCTTGTGGGCGGTTTGCCAGGTACGGCAGACCACTTCGCCGACCCGGCCCATGGCTTGCGAATCCGAGGCGATCATCGAGATCACGCCGAGATCATGCAGGATATCCTCGGCGGCGATGGTCTCGCGGCGGATACGCGAATCGGCGAAGGCCACATCCTCGGGAATGTTGGGGTCGAGATGGTGGCACACCATCAGCATGTCGAGATGCTCGTCGATGGTGTTCACCGTATAGGGCCGCGTCGGATTGGTCGACGACGGCAGCACATAAGCCTTCGAGCAGGCAGTGAGGATATCCGGGGCATGGCCGCCACCAGCGCCTTCGGTGTGATAGGTGTGGATGCAGCGCCCCTTGAACGCGGCCAAGGTATCCTCGACGAAACCCGATTCGTTCAGGGTATCGGTGTGGATCGCCACCTGCACGTCGTAGGCATCCGCCACGCTCAGGCAGTTGTCGATGGAAGCGGGCGTGGTGCCCCAGTCTTCGTGCAGCTTGAGCCCCATGGCGCCAGCGTCAAGCTGAGCTTCCAGCGCTTCCGGCAGGCTGGCGTTGCCCTTGCCCAGAAAGCCGATGTTCATGGGTAGGTCATCGACCGCCTGAAGCATCTTGCCGATATGCCAGGCCC
Organism: Halomonas sp. Bachu 37; assembly: GCF_039691755.1. Classification (NCBI taxonomy): domain Bacteria; kingdom Pseudomonadati; phylum Pseudomonadota; class Gammaproteobacteria; order Oceanospirillales; family Halomonadaceae; genus Halomonas; species Halomonas kashgarensis. The sequence goes on from NZ_CP137552.1 coordinate 3,204,886, forward strand.
CTGGCGTACAGGTCGTTGCGTTCGAACCGGTCGCCGGCCCCGTACCGCCCCCCAGCATGGTGGTGATGCCACTCATTAACGCCTCTTCCACCTGCTGGGGGCAGATGAAGTGAATATGCGCATCGATGCCGCCTGCGGTAAGGATCTTGCCTTCGCCGGAGATAATCTCGGTGCCGGGGCCGATGACGATATCCACCTCCGGCTGTACATCCGGATTGCCCGCCTTGCCGATCGCGGCGATGCGCCCCGCCTGGATGCCCACATCCGCCTTGACGATACCCCACCAGTCAAGAATCAGCGCATTGGTGATCACGGTGTCCATCACCGCATCATCGGCGCGCTGGCTCTGGCCCATGCCATCGCGAATGACCTTGCCACCACCGAATTTCACTTCGTCGCCGTAGTGGGTGGCGTCTTTCTCGACCTCGATCCACAGCTCGGTATCGCCCAGGCGCACGCGGTCACCCACGGTGGGGCCGTACATATCGGCGTAAGCCTGGCGGCCGATTTTATTGGAAGAGCTGTTGACTGGCTTCATGATTTTCCTCCCGCTAGCGGCCCCATCACATCGCCGCGAAAGCCGTAAATTTCGCGCTTGCCGACATAGGGAATCAGCGTGACTTCACGGCTCTGGCCGGGTTCGAAGCGAATCGCCGTGCCCGCCGCCACATCGAGCCGATAGCCACGCGCCTTGGCGCGGTCGAAGGTCAGCGCCGGGTTGGCTTCGGCGAAGTGGTAATGCGATCCGATCTGGATCGGCCGGTCGCCGGTGTTGGCCACCTCGACGGTGATCCGCTCACGCCCCGCGCACAGCTCGATATCGTCCTCTTTCAACTGATACTCACCGGGAATCATTGCACAGCTCCCTCAAACAATGGGTGAATGGACGGTGACCAATTTCGTACCATCCGGAAAGGTGGCCTCGACCTGGACCTCGTCGACCATCTCGGCCACGCCCTCCATCACGTCGTCACGGGAGAGAATCTCGCGGCCATAGCTCATCAAATCGGCCACGCTCCTGCCGTCGCGAGCGCCCTCCATGATCTCGAAACTGATCAGCGCCACAGCTTCGGGGTAGTTGAGCTTAAGACCGCGCGCTTTGCGCCGCTCGGCAAGCTGGGCGGCGGAAAACAGCAGCAGCTTGTCCTTGTCTCTCGGGGTCAGTTCCATGAGGCGTCTCCATATGGGGTCATGTTCAGGTAAGCCAGATACGCGGCGTATGGGCATCACGCTCGATCAAGCGTGGGCGCAGCAGGTGCCAGGCCCGCTCGCATAGCGTCCAGGCTTCATTGCGCGAGTTGCCCAGGTAGCGCAGCAGCAGTACGCCGTGGCGTTGGGTCACGGCCCAGCGAGGCGAATCCGGCAGGGTTTCGCGCAGCGCTTCGATAGCTTCAACTGCATCGCTCAGACCCACCGCCCAGAGGGTAGCCTGTACCGTGGCGCCGCCCTGGCCCCAGCATCCGCTGAAACGCGGGTGTTGCGGATCAAGCGTCTGGCGCTCCAGCCACAGCGGCTTGCCGTCATGGGTCAGCCGGAAACGCTGGTCCAGCTGGCCGGAGATATAGGGCAGATCGCTTGCCGGTCGCCCCAAGGCCAGCACTTCCCACCCCAGGCAACGGGCATCGCCTTCCAGGGCTATGTGAGTGGTTTGCCGCCCACGGGAGCCATCGAAGGCGATGGTTTCCTGGGGCAGCCATTCCAGCACCGCTCCGGCGGCGATGTTAAGGCGGGTCTCCTGCTGCCAGGCCACGCCATGGCTATCCGCCTTGTAGAGCTTGTTGGCCGCCGGTGTGGTCAGCAGGGCATGAGCGCTGCTCTCCACGCTGGCGGTAATCGACAGGGAATCACCACTGACCAGCCCGCCGGGCGGATGCAGCAGGTAGACATGGCAGGCACCGCCGCGACCCTCCGGGTAGAACGGCCGCTGCACTCGCAGCGGCCCCTGATGACGGGCATGGAGCATGCGTGTCGCGTCAGCGCGGCGAGCAAACGTCAGCGTCAGCGAAGCCGCCCAGTGGCGGCCCTTGTCGAAACGGTGGCCGGAATCGCGGGTGGGGTCAGCGGGAACACACAGGGGCATGGGCAGCAGTCACGTCCTTTGAAAGTCATTCGTTTCTTTCAAATGCAAGGAATGCGCCAAAATGGTGAAAATGGGAGGCCAAAAGGAATCATCAGCATTTTGAAGGCGAAAATGACTCTTTCGCTCACCCGTCACACGCACTAAAAGAGTGCGAAAAATAGCGCTTCTGCACCATAGAAATACATGGAAGGGTCACGCGCTCTGCACAACGACACAGTCTCGTCCGCTGCGTTTCGCCTGATACAGCGCCCGGTCCGCCCGCTGCATAGAGCGCTGATAGTCGGGGTGGCCGTCGTGCAGCGTTACCCCCACGCTGACGGTCACGTTGAGTAGCGTATCGGCGGCGGCGAGCATTGGCTCCTTGGCTACCGTCTGGCGCAGCCGCTCGGCGAACAGCCGGCTGCCGTGCTGATCGGTATCCACCAGGACGATCAAGAACTCCTCGCCGCCCATGCGGAATACGTAATCACCGCCACGGGTGGAGCGATCCAGAATGCTCGCCACCTGCTGAAGTACGCTATCCCCCGCATCGTGCCCATGGGTATCGTTGATCGACTTGAAGTGGTCGATATCGACCATGAGCAATGCGAAGCGCTTATCGGAGTGGCGGGATATCTCGATTTCCCGGTTGAGCACCACCGGCAGGAATTTGCGGTTGAGCAACCGGGTCAAGCTGTCGCGCCCCGCTTCCAGGCCGGAGGCACGTTCCAGCATATCGTTCAACAGCATCAGGATGGTGCGCACGGCGTCACGGATCTCATTCAACGCCTGTAACTTCTCGTTGACATCCTCATAGCCCAGAGCAGGCAGCCACTCCTGATCCACCCGGTTAATATGCCGAGAGATGACGGCGATTTCCCGCGACCCCTCGAATGCATGGCACGCCTTATGGAAGTACCACAGCCCGAACTCGGAATTGGCGAGCCTGGGAAGCGCACCGGTTTCCCGTTGGGCGGCTACGGCGAACATCAGCGTGTTTTCCCAGTTCAACAGTGCCGAGCGTTGGCGCTCGCGCTCGTCGCCGATGCTCTGGGTCAGGGAGAAAAGCTTGTACGCCTCTTCTGTACGTGTATTGCGATCATTGGCGACTGAGTACGCATGGCTCATGATCTCCATGGCCATGTCGATATGATCCGATACATAAATGCAAGCGGCGCCCGGCGCCAGCGGACGCTCGAAAGCAGCATTGATCTGGGCGTAAAACGCCTGCTTCAACTGCCTTGCCCCGTTAAGCACCAGGTTGACGGGAATATCGATACGGGCATGCACTTGCCCCACTTTCTCCTGCTGTTCGACAAGCGCGACAAAGTCGCTATGTTCCACAGCGAACATGGTACTTAGCCAGCGCCGCATGGAGGGGTTCAAGCGCTGCTGCACTTGCTCGTTGGAGAGAAACAGCGTGGCATGGGGGTCTTCCAGCATCACCGTATAGAAGTGGTCGGCAAAGAGGGCACAATGCTGCTCCACTAGTGCCGCCACCGCTTGGCGCAGCGGCTCGGGAGTATGCTCCTGAAGCGTTTGCCATTCGGCGGCGAGCTGATGTTTGTCTTTATAGCGCATGGCCCATCCCATATTTTTTGCGAAAGCTTATTAAAGTTAGCCATGGTACACCCAAATAACGCGGCCAACATGCTTACGGAACGGCAACAACCACTGCGCCCGCCTTGTTTGGCGGGCGCAGAAAGAGAAGGAATGGTGAGAGCTTAACGACCTATACCGTCAGATGCTGCTTGATCAGCTCATCGGAGAGTTCGCTGATTTCGCCTTTGGCCACGGGGCGGCCGCGGTCCATGATCACGAAGCGGTCGGCGTACTTGCGCGCAAAGGGCAGCTTCTGCTCGACCAGCAGTACGGTCAGGCCGTCCTCGGCAATTAACCGCCGGATTACCTGGCCGATCTGGGCGACGATATTGGGCTGAATGCCCTCCCCCGGTTCGTCCAGAATCAATACCTTGGGTTCGATGACCAGGGCGCGGCCGATCGCCAGTTGCTGTTGCTGGCCGCCGGATAGGTCACCGCCACGGCGGTGCTTCATCTCTTTGAGCACCGGAAACAGCTCGTAGATACGCTCCGGGATTTTTTTCAGCCCATCGCGGCGAGCGGCAAGGCCGGTGCGCAGATTCTCCTCCACGGTGAGCAGGGGGAATATCTGCCGCCCCTGGGGCACGTAGCCCACCCCCTGGCGCGAACGCGCCTCGATGGGCTGACGTGTCAGCTCCACGCCGTCGGCGTAGCGGATGCTACCGCTTTCCACCGCCTCCTCGCCCATGATGGCCTTCATCAGGGTGGTCTTGCCGACACCGTTACGTCCCATCACGCAGGTGCATTGCCCCTGGGGCACCTCCAGGTCGAGATCCCACAAGGTATGGCTTTCACCGTAGAACTGGTTGAGTTTGTCGATACTCAGCATCAGGCAAGCTCCTTTTCGTCGGCTCCCAGGTAGACCTCGACCACCTTCGGGTCGCTCGCCACCTGGTCCATGCTGCCTTCGGCCAGCACGCTGCCCTGGTGGAGCACGGTCACGGTGCGCGCAATCGAGCGCACGAACCCCATGTCGTGCTCCACCACCACCACCGATTGTTTGCCGGCGAGGCTAGTGAGCAGCTCGGCGGTGCGCTCCATCTCCTGCTCGGTCATTCCCGCTACGGGCTCGTCGACCAGTAGCAGGCGCGGCTTTTGCATCAGCAGCATGCCGATCTCCAGCCACTGCTTCTGGCCGTGGGAGAGGATGCCCGCCGGGCGATGGCGCAGCTCGGTCAGGCCGATAGTCGCCAGCACTTCCTCGATCCGGTCCTGGATCTCGCCGCTCATGCGCGCGGTCAGTGTCGGCAGGATACGCTTGTCGGCGGCCATGGCCAGTTCCAGATTCTCGAATATCGACAGCGCCTCGAACACCGTGGGCTTCTGGAACTTGCGGCCGATCCCCAGGCTGGCGATTTCCGGCTCGTTCATGTTGAGCAGGTTGTGCCGACTGCCGAACCAGACGCTGCCCTGAGTCGGCCGGGTCTTGCCGGTGATGATATCCATCATCGTGGTCTTGCCCGCGCCATTGGGGCCGATGATGCAACGTAGCTCACCATCGTCGATGGTCAGGTTGAGGTTATTGATCGCCTTGAAGCCGTCAAAGCTGACGGTGACATCCTCGAGATAGAGGATCGGTCCATGGCGAACATCCACCGTGGTCGCCCGGGGCGTCATGAAATCGAAGACCCGGTCGCGATCCGCCAGCGCGCGTAACAGGCTCATAGCGTGGCCTCCTTGGCGTCGGTGTTGGTGTCGGACGTCGTTGTCCGCCGCTTGATACGGTAGGCCAGCAACCCGGCCACGCCCTTGGGCAGAAACACCGTGACCAGCACGAACAGCGCACCGAGGGCGAACAGCCAGGCATCCGGCATCACCCCGGTGAAGACGGTTTTGGCGTAGTTGACCAGGATCGCCCCGATCACCGCGCCGTACAGCGTAGCCCGGCCGCCCAGCGCCACCCACAGCACGATCTCGATGGAGAAGATCGGCGAGAACTCGCTGGGATTGATGATCCCCACCTGGGGCACGTAGAGCGCTCCCGCCACCCCGGCGAGCATCGCCGAGACGACGAACACGAACAGCTGGAACCGCTCGACCCGATAGCCCAGAAAGCGCGTGCGGGCCTCGGCATCGCGGGTCGCGACACTAACCCGGCCCAGCTTGCTGCCGACAATCGCCCGGCACAGGATATAACCCAGCGCCAGCGCGACTCCCGTGGCGATGAACAACCCCAGCCGGGTGGCATCGCTGCGCAGGCTGAAGCCGAGAATATCGCGGAAGTCGGTCAGGCCGTTGTTGCCGCCGAAGCCCATCTCGTTACGGAAGAAGGCCAGCATCAATGCAAAGGTCAGCGCCTGGGTGATAATCGACAGATAGACCCCGGTGACCCTTGATCGAAAAGCCAGGAAGCCGAACACCAGCGCCAGAAGTCCCGGCGCCAGCAGCACCATGAGAAAGGCGAACCAGGCCATGTCGAAGCCTTGCCAATACCACGGCAGGCTGTCCCAATTGAGGAACACCATGAAATCCGGTAGTTCCGGATGGCCGTAGGTTCCCCTATCGCCAATCTGGCGCATCAGATACATGCCCATGGCGTAGCCGCCCAGGGCAAAGAAGGCGCCATGGCCCAGGCTGAGAATCCCCAGATAACCCCATACCAGATCCACCGCCACGGCGAGCAAAGCGTAGCTCAAGTACTTGCCGAACAGATTCACCGTATAGGCGCTGACGTGCAGCGGATGGCCTTGCGGCACCGCGACATGCAACAGGGTCACCGCTGCCAGGGCGGCGAGAAGTACCGCCAGGAATAGCTGGGTTGAGCGCTCGGTGAAAGGCCGCGCCAGCCACGATCGTGAAGCTTGCATGACTTAGCCCTCCGCTGCCCGGCCCTTTTGCGGAAACAGTCCGCGCGGGCGTTTTTGAATGAACAGAATGATGAATACCAGCACGATGATCTTGGCCAGTACCGCCCCGGCCCAAGGCTCGATGAGCTGATTCATCACCCCCAGCGAAAGACCCGCCACCAGCGTGCCCCACAGGTTGCCCACGCCGCCGAACACCACCACCATGAACGAATCGATGATGTAGTTCTGGCCCAGGTTGGGGCCCACGTTGGTCAGCTGGGAGAGCGCGACACCGGCGAGCCCCGCCACCCCGGAGCCGAGGGCGAAGGTCATGATATCCACCCGGGTGGCACGGATGCCCATCGAGCGGGCCATGGCGCGATTCTGAGTCACAGCGCGCACTTCAAGACCCAGCCGGGTGCGGCGCATGATCAGCATCAGCCCGGCGAATACCACCAGGGCGAAGCCCAGCACGAACATGCGGTTAAGCGTGAGCGACAGCGCATCGTTGACCACCAGCGAGCCACTCATCCATTCGGGGGTGATAACCGTGCGGTTCAGCGGCGAAATCACGGTACGCACCAGTTGCTGCAGGATCAGGCTGATACCGAAGGTGGCCAGCAGCGTCTCCAGCGGGCGCCCCTTGAGGAACTGGATCACGCCGCGCTCGATGGCGACGCCCGCGAGTGCCGCCACCAGAAAACCGGCGGGAATCGACAGGATCAGCGCCAGGCCGGGTTGCCCCGGTAACAACTGCTGCATACCCCAGGTGGTGTAGGCGCCCAGCATGATCAACTCGCCATGGGCCATGTTGATCACCCCCATGACGCCGAAGGTGATCGCCAAACCGATCGCCGCCAGTACCAGCACCGAGCCCAGAGAAAGCCCGAAATACAGGGTTTCCAGGCCGCGATTGATCTTGAGATTCTGTTCGATGCTGGCCAGGGCCGCCTGGGCGGCATCGGCGACGACCGGATCATCGCCTTGCGCTGCACGGCTCAAGGCGACCCGAGCGCGGGGGTGCAAGCTGCCGTGCAGCGCCTCGACTCCCGCCATCTCACCCTGTTCGGCCTGATAGATCGCCAATGCCTGGCTGAGACGACGCTTTACCTGGGCGTCTTCTTCCTGTTCGATCAGCTCGCCTAACGGCTGGACCAGATCCCCATTCACGTCGCCCAGCAGGCGTTCGGCGGAAGCACGCCGCTTTTCCAGGTCGGGCGAGTACAGGTCCGCCACGGCGATGGCGCTACGCAATTGATTGCGCAGGGCGTTGTTGATGCCGATGCGGTCCAGCTCGCGGCGTGACATTTCGCCCAGGTCGTCGCCGGTCAGGGCATCCGCGACCGGCCAGTCGCGTCCACGGTTTTCGAGTACGATCACGAAACGCCCGTCGTCGCTGCGCTGCAGGCGGCCCTCGAGCAAGGCTTCCAGCCAGCCACGGGCGCGTTCGTCGTCGCTCTGTACGATGGCGGTAATCGCTTCGCCCTTGTCGGCGTAGGAGTCGGTGTCCAGCGCCTCGAGCAGTTGCATGGCTGCGTCATCGTCTCGGGTGTCGCCCTGCGCCTGTGCCGTCAGCGGCAACAGCAAGGCCAGCACCAGAGGCAGCCAGAGATAAAGGAAACGCCGCATGGGTTCTTCCCTTCAGTATCGGTAGAGTGGCGTGCGGCCCCGCTACCGGATGGCAGCGGGGCGCGGGTTGGATTACTCGGCGAGGGCTGCTTCGGCTTCTTCGGCCGCTGTGCTGCCTCCGCAGGAGCCGTTGGCTACGTTGAAATTGCCGCAGCGCATCGGCGCGCGCCAGTCGCTGATCAAGTCACGCGAACCGGGCAGGTAGTCGGACCAGGCGTCGCCGGCCACGGTGGAGGGCGTTTGCCAGACCACATCGAACTGGCCGTTGTCCTGGATCTCACCGATCAGCACCGGCTTGGTGATGTGGTGGTTGGGCATCATCGCCGCATAGCCGCCGGAAAGGTTGGGCACGCTGACGCCGATGATGGCGTCCTTCACTGCGTCGACCTCGACGGTACCGGCCTTGCGCACCGCCTCGGCCCACATGTTGAAGCCGATGTAGTGGGCTTCCATGGGGTCGTTGGTCACCGACATCTCGTCGTCGGTATGCTCGATCCAGGCGTCGATGAAGTCGTAGTTGGTGTCGGTATCGACGCTCATGAAGTAGTTCCAGGCTGCCAAGTGACCAACCAGCGGCGCGGTGTCGATACCCGAGAGTTCCTGCTCGCCTACCGAGAACGCCACCACGGGGATATCGGCGGCATCGATGCCTTGGTTGGCCAGCTCGCGGTAGAACGGTACGTTGGCGTCACCATTGATGGTCGAGACCACGGCGGTCTTCTTGCCTTCGCTGCCGAAGCGGCGGATATCGGAGACGATGTTCTGCCAGTCGGAGTGGCCGAACGGCGTGTAGCTGACCATGATGTCCGCTTCCGCCACCCCGAACTCCTCCTGCAGGTAGGCTTCGAGGATACGGTTGGTGGTGCGCGGGTAGACGTAGTCGGTGCCGGCCAGCACCCAGCGCTCCACGCCGACTTGGTCGTGCAGGTAGTTGACGGCGGGAATCGCCTGTTGGTTGGGCGCCGCGCCAGTGTAGAAGACGTTTTCCGACGACTCCTCGCCTTCGTACTGCACCGGGTAGAACAGCAGGCCGTTGAGCTCCTCGACCACCGGCAGCACCGCCTTGCGCGAGACCGAGGTCCAATTGCCGAAGATCACGTCCACTTCTTCCTGGGCCAGCAGCTCACGGGCACGCTCGGCGAACAGCGGCCAGTTGGAAGCCGGATCGACGACCACCGCCTCGATCTGGCGCCCCAACAGGCCGCCCTCTTCGTTCTGCTTTTCGATCAACATTTCGACGGTATCCTTGAGGACCGTCTCGCTGATCGCCATGGTGCCGGAGAGCGAGTGCAGGATGCCTACCTTGATGGGGTCTTCATCCTGGGCCATGGCCTGGGAACCGGCGCCCATGACAGCAGCGGCCAGTAATGCGGAGGCAAAATGGCTCGGCTGTGTCTTGCGTTGGAATGTCGGGTGCGTCTTGCGTTGGAATAAAGTCACTTGCGAAACCTCCTGCGCCCTTTTGAGGAAGGGGCTCGTTATGGTGGTCGCGTGTCATCGTCTGACGCGATGTCACGGGGAACAACACAAGGTATCCTGCAAGCAATGCGCCATTTTGCTTCAAATAATATTTAGCAGTTTATTATCAAACGGTTAGATAAAAACACAGACGGTGGAAGTTTTCCCCGCGCACCTGACGAGTGCAGGTAATGGGCCATTTCTTCATGACTTCGACCTAGTGGCGCACCAATATCGCTCATGCGCACCAATATGACGAAAAACGGGGCGCCCGAAGGCACCCCGCAGGTTAACCGGCCCGAGTACAGGCCGCATCAAAAGTGGAACTTGACCAGTGCGCTGACGGCGCTTTCCGTATCCATGACGGCATCGTCGAGGCCGTACTTGTTGTCCCAGTAGGAGTATTCGATACCCGCGTAAAGCACGCCCGAGTGACCATAGTAGTGGCCCAGGTCGAGTTTCAGCTGGGGATTGAAGTGGAAGTCGGCCTTGTGGTCGGACGCCGCCGAGGAGTAATCGATATAGCCGTCGAACAGAAAGCGTGACGCTCCCAGCTCGAACGGCGCGCCCCAGGTCAGCGTCAACTGGAGATCATCGGCGATCTCGCTATTGTTGACGTAATAGAAGGTGCTGTTGAAATACTGCAGGCCCGGCACATCCCAGGCAAAGCTGATACCGGTCAGGATGTTGGTAGCATCGGTGCCGCCGCCGAACTCGTAGGTACCGGCCAGCGAGACATCCTTGAGAAAGCCACGGCCGAGATCCTGACCCGTCAGCCAGCTCAGGCTGAGCGCCGGCGAGAACTCACCGTAGAGATCGTCGTCGCCATCCGCATTGCCCCGTCCCTGGTTACGGTCGACAAAGAGGAAGGTTCCGCCCCAGTCGTGCCCGGTGACGTTCTCGAACGTGACGTAGGTATCGGTCCGCTGCGTATTGCCGAAGGCTTCGTACTGATCGCTGTACAGCAACGAGATGCTAGAGTCGGAAAAGAACTTTTCGGCGGATGCCAGTGGTGAAATACTCACCGCCGCCAGAGCGAGCAGTGCTGTCTTGCCTAGGTGCTTCATGGGGTTCCCCTTTTTCGATATCCCAATTTTCATGTGGTTTTTTTGCTTTTTTGCTTTTTTGCGCCGCCAAGGCGACGGGTGGTCACGGTACTAATGAATTACGGCACTAGCGGTTCTGGCCGCGATGCGCCCAGGCCGTCATGCGTTTTTCGAGCAGTGCAAACAGCTCGTACATCACCATCGCCATGACGCTGATCACCAGTAGTCCGGCGAATACCAGCCCCATGCGCATCTGCGAGCCCGCGCTCATCATCAGGTAGCCGATGCCCTGGTTGGAGGCGACGGTTTCCGATACCACCGTGCCGACGAAGGCCAGGGTGATCGCAACCTTGAGCGAGGCGAAGAAGTAGGGCAGCGAGCGCGGCAAGCCGACCTTGAACAGCACGTCCAGACGCCTTGCGCCGAGAACGCGCAGCACGTCCTCCAATTCCGGCTCCAGCGTGGCGAGGCCGGTGGCGACGTTGACCACGATGGGAAAGAAGCAGATCAAAAAGGCGGTGAGAATCGCCGGCACCGACCCGATGCCGAACCACACCACCAGGATGGGCACGAACGCCACCTTGGGAATGGCGTTGAAGCCCACCAGCAGCGGGTAGCAGGCGTGATAGAGAAAGCGCGACGACCCCACTACCATGCCGAGACTCAAGCCCACCACGATACCCAGGGCAAAGCCCGCCATGGTGGTCCAGAAGGTCTGCCAGGAGTGCACGCCGATCGGCCCGGCGTAGGTCACCAGCGCCTGAGCGGTATCCCAGGCACTGGGAAAGATGAAGCTGGGCACGTCGAATAGCCGCACGGTGACTTCCCAGATGATCACCAGGGCGATCACCGCGATCCACGGCGCCAGCCGCTCACGGAGTTTTTCATTTGCCGTCATATGAGGTATCCCCTACACGATGTCGTGACGCGAACCGCCGGTTTCAGGTATTGCGGATCTCGCCGATCTGCCCGCGCAGTTCCTGCACCAGGTCGATGAACGGTTTGCCATAGGTGGTTTCCAGGGCGCGAGGACGAGGCAAGTCGATGGTGCGCTGTTCAATGACCCGCCCGGGACGACGGCTCATGACGTAAACGGTGTCGGCCAGGAACGCCGCTTCACGCAGGTCGTGGGTTACCAGCACCACGGTAAAGCGCTGTGCCTCCCACAAGTCGCGCAATACGCACCACAGCTCCTCACGGGTAAAGGCATCGAGGGCGCCGAAGGGCTCATCCAGCATCAGCAGACGGGGACGATGGATCAGCGCCCGGCAGATCGAGGCGCGCTGCTGCATCCCCCCGGAAAGCTGCCAGGGATACTGGTCTTCGTAATCCTGCAGCCCCACCGTACGCAGCAGGTCCCGCGCCCAGCCCACGAACTCCTCGCGGCGCTGGCGAAACTGCTTGCGGTAGGGCTGGACGATTTCCAGAGGCAGCAGTACGTTGTCCAGCGTGGTGCGCCAGGGCAGCAGATTGGCGTTCTGGAACGCCATGCCGGAAATTTTCAACGGGCCGCTGACCGGCTCGCCATCCACTCTGATGCTGCCGCCGGTAGGGGCATGCAAGCCGGTACAAAGCTTCATGAAGGTCGATTTACCGCAGCCCGAGGGCCCCACGAAGGCGACGAACTCGCCTTCGTGAATATCCAGATTGATGTCTTCGATGGCGTTACCCGTGGCGTCGTAGGCCAGGCTGACATCATCGAAGCTGACGAACGCTTCTCCCATGCTCACTCCGCCTCCTGGGGAAGGATCATGCGGTCTTCCAGCGGCGGGAGGTAGCGAGAATCGAATACCTGGCCCGGCGAGGGCACGCCGGGTAGATCGTAGGCATCGGCGACAAGGCGAATGGCTTGGATCAGGCGCTCGTCATCGACACCGCCCACGCCATTGGCCCGCGCATCCGGGGTATCGATCACGCTATCGATGGCCAGTTTCAGCCGCCGGGTTTCCATCTCCACATCGATCAAGCCATCCCGGGCACGCACATACTCGATGGCGGCTTCGGGGTCTTCCAAGGTCTCTTCCAGAGCGCGGTTGAAGGCGCGCAAGAAGCCTTGTACGGCTTCGGGATTCTCCTCGGCGAACTCCTCCCCGGCGATGATGGCGTTGCCGTAAAGCGGTACCCCGTAATCGGCAAACGACATGATGGTTAGATCGTCTTCGCTGACGCCACGCTCTTCTAGATTGAGCAGGCTGGTGAAGTAAAAGCCGGTAATGGCATCGACGTCGCCACGGGTCAGCAGGGTTTCACGCAGGGTGGGATCGACGTTCTGCCACTCGACAGAGTCCGCCTCGATATCGTTGGCATCGGCAAAGATGCCCCAGGCGCGATAACCGGTATCGAAGGTGGGGGCGGCAATCGTTTTCCCGACCAGGTCCGCCGGGGTCTCGATATCGCTATCCTTGCGGGCGAAAACCGCTGCCGGGGTGCCGTCGTATACGACATATACCCCCTGAATACCGGGCCATCGGGATTCTCGGCGAGGAATTCCACCAGTGCATTGAGATCACCGAAGCCCATCTCGTAGGCTCCCGACGCGACCCGATTGATCGCCCCGGCGGAGCCGCTACCGGAATCGATCTGAACGTCCAGCCCTTCTTCCTTGAAATACCCTTTTTCAGCGGCCATCAGGAAGGGAGCGGAAGGACCTTCGAAACGCCAGTCGAGCTGGAAGCGGATCTGGGTATCGTCGGCCTGAGCGGAGGAGGCTGTCAGCAAGGCGACAAGCGCCGCGCCACCAGCCGCTAGCGAACGCCCGGAAGGGAATGGGCGTGAAAACATTGAATTCATGAAGGCTTCACCTTGTATACAAAATAACAAGGTGGCCTTGCAGTTAATCTGCCAAAACTCAGAAAATGCTTTTCTTTCAAAAGCTTTCTGTTTTCCACCCGCCAGGATCGGGCAAGAGGATCATAACGCCGCTTTTTTATCTCCCCTTGTTGGTGCGGCAATATAATCGAAGACCAGATTGGTGCAACGCACCTGGGCGACCGGGCGGGGCGGCCGCCGGCTAATGCTGTGCGCAGCGAAGTAAGGCGGTCAGGAACACTTGCCGGCTTGGGAAATGATCGTGTCAGCCCCGGTTCCCGTTACCAGGCTGCGTCCGCTCGCCAGGAGGACTTCGTCCACCGGCTCGCGAACATAGGCGTGCCGGTAGTAGCCATCATCCACTACGTTTCCGTCCCAGGCGATGATATCCAGATCCATCGTTCGCGGCCCGGATTTTATCGGCCCGCGAACACGCCCCAGTCGATCCTCGACCTCCTTGAGGTAACAACGAAACGCCGCGTGATCGAGGGTCGTTCTGACCAGAAAGGCGGCGTTGATGAAGTCAGGCTGCTCCTGCAATCCTACCGGCGTGGTACGGATGAGCCGGGAGGCACAGATCAGCTCGCATTCCTCGCTGAGTATCCGCGTCGCCTGGGTGACGTGCCGCTGTGGCTCGATATTGGAACCGACGGAGATCAAGCACTCGTGTCGGGCAGAAGTGGGGGGCGAAGTGTCGGGCATAGCGGCATCCTTTCTGCTGTACCACTGGAAGGCGGATTGGCGTTGATAACCAGCCTATCGCGTTGTGCCTTGGGTGCAAGTACTGTACAGAACAGAGATAAACGCTACCTACACGCAGCGTTACCGCCGCGTGAAATCACAGTAAGGACAAGACGATGAGTACTCAAGTTGCATTGGTGACCGGCGGCGCGACACGCCTGGGTCGACAGTTCGCCGAAGCCTTGGCCGAGGCGGGGTATGATATCGCCCTTCACGTCAACAGCTCGCAGAAGGAGGCGGAAGAGGTAGCCGAGGTTATCCGTGGCCAGGGCCGCGAGTGCGAGATTTTCTGCTGTGATTTCCTGCAGGAGGATGTCGGTGAGTTGATCGCGCGAGTCGTGCAGCGCTTTCCCCGACTGAGTGTGCTGGTCAACAGCGCCTCGGCCTATCAACCGGCTCCGCTGGCCGAGACCGACATGGCGATGCTCGAAACCCAGTTTCGGGTCAACCTGTTCACTCCCCTACTGTTGATCCGCCATTTTGCCGCAGCGGTGGAAGAAGGCCGAGTGGTCAATATCATCGACAACAAGGTGGCCTATCATCAGTATCCCTATGCCGCCTACCTGCTATCCAAGAAGTCCCTGGCGGACCTGACCCGGATGGCAGCGCTGGAGTTCGCCCCGCGTATCCGCATCAACGGCATTGCTCCCGGTGTGGTGCTGCCCGCCTCCCAGCGTACCAGCGACTATATCCAGTGGCGCATCGAGGGCATCCCGCTGGCACGCCAGGGCGACCCGGCGCAATTGATCCAGGCGCTGCACTACTTGCTCGACAACCCCTTCGTGGCGGGCCAGATACTATTCGTGGATGGCGGCGAATCGATCAATCTTGAAGGACGCCACTCGGAGAATTATTCACAGGACTTGCCGCGCGATAACGGCTAGCGCCGGGCGCTTCCGGCACCGTTTCCAAGGTCCGTTCGCGCTTGTCGCAGCTCGCCTCCAGGCGCCGGCTGATGCGGTGAAGAGGCTCGTCGAGCTCCTCTTGAATGCGGGATTCGACCTGACGCAGTACTTCGCCCAGGTCTCGCTGGCACTGGACGAGCGCGTCGTGCGGCCAGGTGGCTTCTTCGCCGGCCATGCTATCCCTGGCACCGGCGTGTCCCAGTTGCTCGACCAGCGCCTGTAGGGCCTGGATATCGTGCTGGAGACTTGCTTCCTTGTCTGAGTCGAACGAGCCCTTGACCGACATCTGCACTTCCTCGATGCCCTCGGCAATCGACGCCGCCGCGGAGGCTGCATTGGCCGCCAGGTTACGCACTTCCGTCGCCACTACCGCAAAGCCGCGGCCAGCCTCGCCGGCACGCGCCGCTTCAATCGCGGCGTTGAACGACAGCAGGCTGGTCTGACGGCTGATCGAATCGATGGCCTCGACGCGCTTGTTGAGCTCCCCGATACGCTCGCCCAGGCGGCGAAAATCCTCGCGCTGTGCATCGATTTTCTCCGGCAGGGTGTGGATAACACGTCTCAGCTCGGTGATGACGCCAAAATCGGCTACAGGGCTACCCAGCACAGGCGTTGAATCGCCAGGGGCGAGATGGGCCTCGATCTGTTCGACCAGGGCCGTAGCCCTCGCCAGATCGTCAAGTAGTGCCTGACGGGCCTCCCGGCTCTGCATTCCTGCCTCCTCCAGATGCTGAACTATCAGCCGGTCGTGTTTCACCAGCTTGGCCCGCGTACATGCATCGGGATTGCCGCGAGCGAGGTCGTCATGCCCATGGTGGTCGGTCCCTTCGTCCTCCGCTCCCCAGGTCATCGCGCTTACCGCGCCTCCCAGCAGCAGGGCCCAGACGATCGTCCAGGCCATCTCCGGTAGCCCCAGCAGTCGGCTCATGGCCGGAGAGACGGTATAGGCCAGGGCCACCAGCACCATCAGCGCGGCCAGGGCGACGGCGCCATCGAGTATCAACAGGCGGCGGGGTGCAGGATTCATGGACGAGGTCGGCATTGCAGCCTCCGGTGGCAAGTCGTGATATCTCAGTTTGCCATAGACCACTCGCCGCGTAGCCGGGGGGCGCGCCTATGAGAGCGGTAACTCACTAAAGTTTGAGTTCGCTCAATATATGCAGCCGTCGACCATTAAGGAAACGCTGCACAAATCCCACCGCAGCTGCCTGATTGGTACCGGCGGGGTATAATCTGACCTTCCTGCCACCGTCTGACAGAGCCACCCGATGAAGCAGATCTCGTTTGCCCAAGCCGAGCACCAGAACAAGAAAAAAGTCACCCGCCGCGAGCGGTTCCTGGCCCAGATGGAGGCGCTAGTGCCTTGGCAACGGCTGATCGATGCACTGTCGCCGTCCTACTTTCCCAACGCGGCAGGCAAGCGCGGCCGGCCCCCCATCGGCCTGGAGCGCATGCTGCGGATCTACTTCCTGCAGCAGTGGTACGCGCTTGCCGATGAGGCGCTCGAAGATGCCATCTACGATAGCCAGGCCATGCGTGACTTCATTGGTATCGACCTGGCCATCGAGAGTGTGCCGGACGCGACCACGCTGCTGCGTTTCCGCCACTTGTTGGAGAAGCATGCGCTGACCCAGCGGATCTTCGAGGAAATCAATGCCCATCTGACCGAGAAGGGCCTGTTCATGCGCGAGGGCACCATTGTCGATGCCACCATCGTGGCGGCGGCGCCTTCCACCAAGAACAAGGCCAAGCAACGCGATCCGGAGATGAAGCAGACCAGGAAGGGCAAGCAGTATTACTTTGGCATGAAGGCTCATATCGGCGTTGATGCCGTCACCGGGCTGGCTCACAGTGTCACTGCCACCTCGGCCAATGTCGCCGATGTCACCATGGTGAACCAGCTGGTCCGAGACGATGACAAGCAGGTATACGGCGACGCGGGTTACACCGGCATGTGGAAGTATCTGGACGAAGAGAAGGATGCCCCGGCCTCCCGCTGCTGTGTTGCCGCCAAGCGCAGCCCCATCAAGAAGATGGAAGACAGCCCCATGAAAACGCTGCTGCTGGCAATCGAGAAGGCCAAGGCCAGCATCCGCTCCAAGGTCGAGCATCCGTTTCATGTCATCAAGAACCTCTTCGGCTACCGCAAGGTGCGCTACAAGGGGTTGGCCAAGAACCAAGCGCAGCTATTCAGCCTGTTCGGACTGGCCAATTTGGTACTGGCGACACGATGCGAAGGCCGAGTTGACGGGGCCAGTGCGCCTTGAATCTGCCCTGTCAGCCGGATAGTCCGGCTGGCAGGAAAAACAGACCACCTAAGGTGGTTAGAAAATGATCGCTGACTCGGTGATTTTGCTACTCTGAGTCCTTCAGTCGCTCAGAGGCTAATTGATCAGCGGTTCCTTAAAAAGGGCTGCCGAAGCAGCCCTTGCAAGCGAGGCTCATGCCTCAGTTGTTTTCTCAAGTCACTCGCTTCAGGTGACATCCTCTTCGTCGTCGAAGTCGCCCTTGAACTTGGGGTTGGGCCGGGCCCTTGGATCGAAGCGGTCATCCACTGCACTTTCGCCCGCTTTAGGCTGTCCTGCCGGGCTGCCGTCAATAGTGAAGCTCTGCTGCATGACACGCAGGTTGCCGGGCGGCGCGGAGCCCGTCTTATCCTGCCCGAAGTAGAGCGTGGTATGCGGGAACGGAATCTCGATACCGGCAGCGTCGAAGTGCAACTTGACCAGGCGATTGTAGGCGCGTCCCACGCCCCACTGAGTGCCCGGTGTGGTCTTGATGCGCACCCGGATATTGACCGAGCTATCCGCCAGGGCAATCACCCCCGCCACTTCGAGTGGCGCCAGGATACTCATCTTGTGCTCTTCGTCGGCCGTCAGCTCATCGAAGGCGTCACGTAGGGCCACGATGGCTTCGTCGATGCTCTCGCGATAGGCGATACCGTATTCGCCGACGTGGTAACCGAACTCGCGCATGAAGTTGGAAACGGTGTCCACGCTGGAAAACGGCACGATATGATAGGTGCCGCTGAGATCGCGAATGCCCACCGAACGGATGCTCAAGCGCTCGGCGGTACCGGTGACGCCGCCCACGGAGACCACATCGCCGGTATTCATGGCATTCTCGATCTGGATGAAGATACCGGTAATCACGTCCTGGACCAGCTTTTGCGCCCCGAAACCGATCGCCAGGCCCAGCACCCCGGCACCCGCGATCAGCGGCCCGATATTGATGCCGATCTCCGCCAGTACGATCATCGAGGTAATGGTGACCATGGCGATCGCCAAGGCGTTGCGAAATAGCGACAGCAACGTCTTGGCCCGCGCGGAAGGCTCGCCGTGGCCGGTTTCCGGATTGAGCTTGTGCTCGATCAAACTGGCCAGCCCCAGCCATACCGCCAGGGCGACGATCAGGATAATCGCCACGCCGAGCAATTTGCCGACTATATTGGCGCCACGCTCCGAGGCGTACCACCCGGCCAGGTCGAATGCGCCCCAGGCATCCAGCACCATCATGACCACGACGATAAGAATCAGCGTACGCAACACGCGTAAGGCATTGGGCACGTAGCTGTTCAGCCGCGGTTCGAGCAGCGGCAGCCGGCGGCGCAAGTCGTCGGAGAGCCGGATCCGCCGGCCGATGGTCTGGGTCAGGAAGGAGGAGACCAACAGCCCCACCACGATCGCCGCCAGGGTCTTCAGGGTGGCGAACAGGACGAAAGGCAAGGCATCGGCGGGACGGGTCAGGGTCAGGACCAGCACCATCAGGAAATACAGCAAGGCGAACAGATGCCAGGTGCGGGCGAACAGCTGCAGCGATACACGTGTGGCGGTAAAGCTTGAATTCGCTCCCATCCGGTGCAGGTTGTTACGCAGGCGCACGCGGTTCTTCAATACCACGACCACGGCGTAAATGAAGGCAAACAGCATGATCAAGGTGCCCAGCGCCTGCCCCAGCGAAGCCGCCATATAGAAATTGACCAGGGGCACCACCACCATCAGCCCGTAACCAACCATACTGATCAGTCGTGCCAGCCAGCGGTTCCAGTAGGCAGCTTCGAGGGTGGAAATGGGCAGCAGGCGCAACCCTTCATAACGCGAGGAGAACAGCATCCGTACCCCCGCTTTGATCAACTCGATTATGAAGAAAGCGTTGAGAAACAGCGACGCCCGCGTGGAGAGTTCCCCGGCTTCGCCTACGGCGAAGGTCGCGATCAGGTTGCCGCCCACATACGCCAGGCCGACCAGCAGTACATCGAGCACTGCCGACAGGATCACGCAAAGTACCAGGCGCAGCACCGGCGTCATCCCCGCACCGTTCAGCGACCAGCTACTGAGCTTGGCGAACCCTGGCCTGGCCAGGCGACGCAGCACCATGAACATGATCACCGTGGCGAGAATCACCAGCCCCAGGTTGATCGCCGCCGTGGTGAATGCGTCCATATCGAAGGTACTGCCGCCCTGGCTGGTGAACATGGCTCCCACCAGGGAGACCACTTGCTCCAGCTGGCCGCCGACATCGCTGACCACACCGCTGGTGGCTTCCGCCAGTTGCCGCGGCAGCGAGACATCCTCGGCCTCCATGTCGCTGCCTTGGGCGGCCTGCTGCGGATCGAGCTCGGGAGAGGCTTCGCCTGTCTCCTGAGCCGCCAGCTCGCGTAGCTGGGCAATCATCTGCGCCCGGGCCTGCTCGTTTTCCAGCAGGTCCGCGAGGGTGGAATAGGCGGGAGGCTCATCGGCAGGTGTCGTTTCTTGCCCCGTGTCGCTATCCGGATTCGCTACCAGGGTCGTTTGTGCCAGAGCGGGCGCCGCCAGCATGGCCCATGCGGTCAGCAGCCAGACGCCTAGCCAGGGGAGTAATCGTTGTGGCGTCACACCATAGTCTCCATTCATATGATCGAAAGTAAGTCAGGGACTGCTGCCCCACAAGCTACCTCACATCTTGCATAAGTACCGTATAGTATTATTGTACAATTTTGCAGATGGCTACGGCAGGCGGGCCGCACTCACGCACATAAAGGGGCCAGCCACTGATGCGCCAGGTACAACACCATAGCGTAACGTCCTCCCTTGGCGACGACTACCCAGAGCAGCGCCCGCCACCAGGGCAGGCGAAACACCCCGGCAAGAACGGTCAACGGGTCGCCGATGACCGGCGCCCAGGCAAGCAACAGGCTATATTCGCCGAAACGTCGATACCAGCGCTCGGCGCGAGCCAGACCCTGCGAAGACGCCGGAAACCAGCGCCGATGCTGGAAGCGCCGCGCGTAACGCCCCAGCCCCACGTTGATCATGCTGCCCAGGGAATTGCCGGCGGTGGCCACCAGCCACAGCATGCCGACCGGTTGGCCCAGGCACCACTGCCGTGCCAGCCACACCTCCGACCCGCCGGGCAACAGCGTGGCGCTGGCCAGCGCCACCAGAAACAGGCTCAGCACGACGAATCAGGAAACGCTCGAGGGAAGCCGCCCCCCCAGTTGGGTAGTGATCTCGGCAGCCACATCGCGCACCAGTTCGCCCAGCTCCAGCAACCGAGCTTCGGGAATACGCGCCACCGGGCCGGAGACGGAGATCGCCGCCAACGGTACCCCGAGTTCATCATGCACGCAGGCCGCCACGCAGTGCAGGCCGATGGCATGTTCCTCACGATCACAGGCAAAGCCTTGGTCACGAATATGGGCCAGATCGTCGAGCAGTTCATCGCTGTCGTTCAGGGTATTGCGGGTAACCCGGGTCAGCTCGCGCCCCTTGAGCAACCGTGCCCGCTCATCGTCGGGCATCCATGCCAGTAGCGCCTTGCCTACGCCCGAGGCGTGCAGCGGCGCCCGCGAGCCCAGGCGGGTGATCATGCGCATCATCTGCGGAGATTCATGCTGGGCGAGAAATACCGCCGTGTCGCCGTCGCGGATCCCCAGGTTGGCGGTCTCTCCGGTTTCGGCCGTCAAGCGGCGCAGGAAGGGCCGGCCGGTGGCGATGAAGTCACGCGCTTCGAGAAAGCTATTGCCGATACGGAACGTCTTGACGTCGATCCGCCACAGGCCCAGCTCGCCATCCTGGGTGACGAACCCCTGGCTCTGCAGCGCCTGGAGCAGGCGGTGCGTAGTGGAAGGCGCCAGCTCAGCCGTTTCGGCAAGCTCTGACAGGGCCATGCCGCCGGGACTTGCCGCCAGGTATTCCAGTAGCTTCAAGCCGCGTACCAGCGACTGGCTATGCCCACCGCTGGGCTTGGCGCTACCGGCCGGACGTCCGGCCGCCCTGCGCTTGACTTCACTCACCTTGCTCTCCTGCCTGATCAATCCAAAGGCCTCAGGATACCGTGCAAGCCAAGCGCTGTCGCCTGATACGGAAATGCCTTCCATAAACGCCCAGCGTCAGCGGTGCCGCCATACCGGCTTTCGCTTGGCCATGAAGGCGTCGATGCCCTCGGCGGTATCCTCGCTCATCATGTTGCACGCCATGGTTTCGCCGGCGAAGGCGTAGGCATCCGTCAGTGGCATGGCCAGTTGGCGGGCGAACATCGCCTTGCCGGTGCGTACCGCCACCGCACTCTTGGCGCAGATGGAGTCGGTCAGCTCGGCCACCGTCTGCGTCAGCCGCTCGTCCTCCGCCACACGGTTGACCAGCCCCCAGTCCAGCGCTTGCTCGGCGTCGATGAACTCGCCGGTCATGAGCATTTCCATGGCCCGCTTGCGGACGATATTGCGGCTGAGCGCCACCGCCGGGGTCGAGCAGAACAGGCCCACGTTGATACCCGACACGGCGAACCGGGCCGAGCTTGCCGCCACGGCCAGGTCGCAGCTCGCCACCAGTTGACAGCCCGCTGCCGTGGCGATGCCCTGAACCTGGGCGATTACCGGTACCGGCAGGTCGTTGATGGCCTGCATGACCCGGCTACAACGGGCAAAAAGCTGTTGGTAGTAGTCTTTTTCCGGTGTGGCGCGCATCTGCTTGAGATCGTGACCGGCGCAGAAGGCCTTGCCGTTTGCCGCCAGGACCACGCAACGCACGGCATCGTCTTCGGCGATAGCGGCGAAGGCCCCGTCAAGTGCTGTCAGCATCTCCTCGGAAAGCGCATTGAAGCTGCGCGGATCATTGAGCGTAAGCGTGACCACGCCGTCGGCGTCGCGCTGTTGCAGAAGAAGCTCGTCTCGGGACTCGATGGGATGATTCATATTGTTGTTCTCCTGATAGATGGCCAACCTCAAATCTCAGTCATAGAATGTTACGACCTGAATGAGGGTACAAGGGGCGAGAAACATCCGGCAAAAAAATGCCGCCGCCCTAGGGGCGGCGGCATCGATTACCATGGCTCGCGTCAGAACGGCGGCCGTCAGCTGTTCTGAGCCGAGTACAAGGCACGAATCTTCAGCGTGTGCTCGACCTGCTTCAAGGCTTCCAGCGCCGGGGGACCGTAGGCCTTGTCGACATCGATCACTACGTAGCCGACCTTCTCGTTGGTCTGCAGGTACTGGCCCGAGATATTGATGCCGTTCTCCGACAGCACCCGGTTGATCTCGGACAGCACCCCCGGCACGTTGTCGTGAATGTGCAGCAGGCGGTGCTTGTCCGGGTGGGCGGGCAGCGCCACTTCGGGGAAGTTGACCGAGGTGACGGTGGTGCCGTTGTCGGAATAAGTGATCAGCTTCTCGGACACCTCGATGCCGATATTCTCCTGGGCTTCCAGGGTCGAGCCGCCGATGTGGGGCGTCAGGATGACGTTTTCCAGGCCGCGCAAGGGGCTTTCGAACTCCTCGTCGTTGCCTTTCGGCTCCACCGGGAAGACATCGACCGCTGCGCCGTTGAGCCGGCCTTCCTTGATCGCCACCGCCAGCGGCTCGATCTCCACCACGCTACCGCGCGACGCGTTGATCAGAATCGCCCCCGGCTTCATCGCGGCGATCTCACGCTCCCCGATCATCCAGCGTGTCGAGGGCAGATCGGGCACGTGCAGACTGACCACATCAGAGCGCTCCAGCAGTTCGCCGAGACTCGCCACCTGAGAGGCGTTGCCCATGCCCAGCTTGGCGATCACGTCATAGAAAATGACGTTGAAGCCCAGCGATTCGGCCAGGACGGAAAGCTGCGCGCCGATGCTGCCGTAGCCGACGATACCGAGGGTCTTGCCGCGGGCTTCGTGGGAGTTCTTGGCCGATTTCAGCCAGCCGCCCTGATGGGCGCGGGCATTCTTCTCCGGGATGCCGCGCAGCAGCATGATCGCTTCGGCCAGTACCAGCTCGGCCACCGAGCGGGTATTGGAGTAAGGCGCGTTGAATACCGGGATGCCGCGCTTGAGCGCGGCGCCCAAGTCCACCTGGTTGGTACCGATGCAGAAACAGCCCACCGCCACCAGCTTCTCGGCCGCTTCGAACACGCGCTCGTTGAGCTGGGTGCGCGAGCGGATACCGATGAAATGCACATCGCGGATCTTCTCGATCAGCGACTCCTCGCCCAACGAGGTCGGCAAATGCTCGATGTTGGTGTAACCCGCATTATGGAAATTGTCCACCGCACTCTGGTGGACGCCCTCGAGCAGCAGGATCTTGATCTTGCTCTTGTCCAGGGACGTTTTGGCCATGACTGAATCAACCCCTTGGTCGGCGGCATGCGCCGTGTATCGGTTCGTGGAAGGCGAATATGGTAGCACAGCCACCAGGGCTGAAGCGGTTCGACAAAGATGAAAATGCCGCGTCGCGTGCATGAGCGGGATGCATTTTGGCGCTCCTCGCGACATTCGCCCCATGGTGGGCAGACGCCCCCCCCGGGGGAAGGTGTATACTGTGCGTTTTGATCCCCTGCCGCACAGGGGGGCGTGGCACATCGGCAAACGGGCATGGGTAGATGAGCGAAACAAGCAACCAACCCCAGCGGGACTTCGCGGCTACCGTCGAGCAGTTGGAAACGCTGGTCGAACGGCTGGAATCCGGCGAGCTGACGCTGGAGGACTCTCTGGCCGCCTTCGAGCAGGGTGTACGTCTGACGCGTGACGCCCAGCAGCGCCTGGATGACGCCGAGCTCAAGGTTCGTGCGCTGACCGAAGGCGCCGACGGGTCACTGCAGGTCAGCCCCTTTGCCGCCCCGGCCGTGCCCGACACTTCGTCCAATGAAAGCGCGGAAGGCCCGCAAGAGGAGACGCCGCCATGGTAGCCGCCACCCGCGAGGCGCCGGTACCCGCCGCCCTGGCTGCGTCGCGCAGCCGCGTGGACGCCACGCTCGAGGCACTATTCGCCCGCGATGCCACCACGCCACCACGCCTGGAAGCCGCCATGCGCCACGGCCTGCTGGGCGGTGGCAAGCGGCTGCGTCCGCTGCTGGTCTATCTTGCCGGCCAGGCGCTGGGCGCCGACGAGCGCGACCTCGACGCTCCCGCCGCCGCCATCGAACTGATTCACGCCTACTCGCTGGTGCACGATGACCTGCCGGCGATGGACGACGACGACCTGCGCCGAGGCCAGCCCACGGTACACAAGGCCTTCGATGAAGCCACCGCGATACTGGCGGGAGACGCGCTGCAGACGCTGGCCTTCGAGGTGCTTGCCGCGTCCGCTCACCCCCGCCTGGGCAGTTTGATCATGACCCTGGCCCATGCCGCCGGACGCGACGGCATGGTTGCGGGCCAGGTACTCGACCTGGAAGCGGTGGGCGGCCACCCGGATGTCGACGCCCTGGCGCGCATGCACGCGCACAAGACGGGCGCATTGATCGCCGCCGCCGTACGCCTCGGCGCCCTGGTGGCGGTAGACGAGAGCGACCCGCGCCTGGACGCGCTCGGCCGCTATGCCCGCGCCATCGGCCTGGCCTTTCAGATCCACGACGACGTGCTGGATGTGACCGGCGATACCGCCACCCTGGGCAAGACCTCCGGCGCCGACGCCGCCCGCGCCAAACCGACCTATCCCGGCCTGCTGGGCCTGGAAGGCGCCCGCAACAAGGCACAGGCCCTGGTAGACGAGGCCGTGACCGCCCTGGCACCGCTGGGCGATGCCGCTACGCCACTGGCCGAACTGGCCCGTTACATGATCGAGCGCGACCACTGACGAAGATGCCCATGAAGCTGTTCGACGAGATTCCCCGCGAGCGCCCGGCCACGCCGTTGCTCGATACCTTCGACCACCCCGCCGCGCTGCGGGCGATGAACGACAAGCAGCTGGCCCAACTGGCCGATGAGCTGCGCGCCTACCTGCTCTACAGTGTCGGCCAGAGCGGCGGCCACTTCGGCGCCGGGCTTGGCGTGGTGGAGCTTACCGTGGCGCTGCACCACGCCTTCCACACCCCCGAGGACCGGCTGGTGTGGGACGTCGGTCATCAGGCCTATCCGCACAAGATCCTCACCGGGCGCCGCGACGCGATGCCGGGAATCCGCCAGTACGGCGGCCTGGCCGCCTTCCCCCGGCGAACCGAGTCCGAATACGACACCTTCGGCGTGGGCCACTCCAGCACCTCGATCTCGGCGGCGCTGGGTATGGCCCTGGCGGCCAAGGCCCAGGGCCGCCAGCGGCGGGTCTGCGCGGTGATCGGCGATGGCGCCCTCACCGCCGGCATGGCGTTCGAAGCCTTGGCCCATGCCGGGCATGTCAACGCCAACCTGCTGGTGGTGCTCAACGACAACGAGATGTCGATTTCCGAGAACGTCGGCGGCATGGCCACCTATCTGGCCCGGGTGCTATCCAGCAAGCCGTATCTGAAAATCCGCGAGGAGGGCAAACGCGTGCTCTCGCACCTGCCCGGCGCCCTGGAACTGGCCCGGCGCACCGAAGAGCACATGAAGGGCATGGTCAGCCCGGCCACGCTGTTCGAGGAGATGGGCTTTCATTATATCGGCCCCATCGACGGCCACGACCTGGAAACCCTGACCCAGACGCTGCACAACCTTCGTGACCTGGACGGCCCTCAGTTTCTGCATATCAAGACCGTCAAGGGCAAAGGCTTCCTGCCCGCCGAGGCCGACCAGATCGGCTACCACGCGATCACCAAACTGGAAAAGAGTAGCGAAACGGCACCGCTCAAGCCGACGGCTACGCTCAAGCCCAAGCCTAAGCCCAAGAAATACTGCAACGTCTTCGGTGATTGGCTGTGCGACATGGCCGCCGTCGACGAGCGCCTGATCGGCATTACCCCGGCGATGCGCGAAGGCTCCGACCTGATTCGCTTCTCCCAGGAGTATGCCGAGCGTTATTTCGACGTGGCCATCGCCGAGCAGCACGCGGTGACGCTTGCCGCCGGGATGGCCTGCGAGGGCATGAAGCCGGTGGTGGCGATCTATTCGACCTTCCTGCAGCGCGGCTACGATCAGTTGATCCATGATGTCGCCGTACAGCACCTCGATGTCACCTTTGCCATCGACCGCGCCGGTGTGGTCGGCGAAGACGGTCCCACGCACCACGGCAGCATGGACCTCTCCTACCTGCGCTGCATACCCGGCATGGTGATTCTGGCCCCGGCCGATGAAGCCGAATGCCGTGCCATGCTCAGCGCTGCCTACCATCATCCCGGTCCCGCCGCGGTACGCTACCCTCGCGGTACCGGCCCGGGTGTGGTCATCCCGGAAAGTCTGGCGCCGCTGGCGATCGGCAAGGCCGAGCCGCCGCGTCGGCTTGCCGGACAAAACGGACAGGACGGGCCGCGCATCGCCCTGCTCGCCTTCGGCAGCATGAACGATGCAGCGGCGGACGTGGCCGAGCGCCTGGACGCCGCTCATATCAACATGCGCTCGATCAAACCCCTGGATCGCGAGGCCGTACTCGCCGCCGCCGACGAGCACGAGCTGATCGTCACCCTGGAGGAGAACGTCGTGGCGGGGGGCGCCGGCAGTGCCGTCAACGAACTGCTGGCCGCCGAAGGCAGCCAGGTGGAAACCCTCAACCTCGGCCTGCCCGATGTCTTCGTCGAGCACGGCACTCCGGCACAACTGCTTGCCGACTGCGGCCTGGACGCGGACGGTATCGAACGCGCCATTCGGCTCCGACTGCCATGACCTGACGTTCAGTTTCAACGTTTACTTTTAACCACTTTGACTCACACCACTTTCGAGGCTGCCATGTTGTTTCTGATTATCCTGTTCGGCCTGATCGGCCTTGCCGTCGGCGGCCCGCTGGGGCTCTTGATTGGCGGCGGCCTGGGCTGGTGGCTGGGGCGGCGCATCCGCCTGCGCCTCAATAGCGCGCGGATGCGCATCCAGGAAGGTTTCCTCGATTCGATCTTCTCCGTGATGGGCTGCCTGTGCCAGGCCGACGGCAAGGTGACCGACGGCGAGCTGAGCGTGGCCGAGAAACTCTTCGATCAGATGCGCCTGCAAGGCGAGCAGCGCGCCAAGGCGCGAGCCGCTTTCGAGCGTGGCCGCGCCGACAATTTCGATCTCGACGCGGAACTCGCCAGCGTCAATCGCCTGACCCGGCACCAACCGGTGATGCGCCAGGTCTTTCTCCAGGTTCAGCTTTCCGCCATCGCCGCCGACGGCGTACTCCATCCCGCCGAGCACGAGATGATCCTGCGCGTGGCCCGCGGCGTGGGTTGCAGCGAAGCGGAAGTGCAGCAGATCGAAGCGATGCTCCACGGCGGCGCCGCCAACTCCCAGGGCGCCAGCGAGGAGGCGCTCAAGGATGCCTACCGCGTGCTGGGGGTCTCGGAAGACGCCAGCGATGCCGAACTCAAGAAGGCCTACCGCCGCCTGATGAGCCAGAACCACCCCGACAAGCTCGCCGGCAAGGGCCTTCCCGAAAGCATGCGCGAGGTGGCCCAGGCGCGCACCAGCGAAATCGGCAATGCCTACGAGCGCATCCGCCAGGCGCGGGGCAATTGAGCATGTCAGCAACCGACTGCATGCTCTTGTTTACAGCCTACGCAGAAGCCGTGTGCGGCAACACGGCGCTATAAACGGCAAAGTAGTGACAGACGCTGCCGGCAATGACGAATACGTGCCAGATGGCATGGTTATACGGAATGGCGCGCACCGCGTAGAAGATGACGCCAACCGTATAGGTAAGGCCGCCGGCGACGAGCAGAACGATGCCGGTCGCTGGCAGACTGGCCGCCAACTCTCCCGAGGCCAGGACGATCAGCCACCCCATTGCCAGGTAAATCACCACGCGCAGGACCGCCAGACGCTGAGGCCAGAGCAACTTGCACGCGATACCCGCCAGCGCCATCGTCCAGACGACGGCGAACAGTGTCCAACCGGTTGGTCCGCGCATATTGACCAGCAGGAAAGGGGTATAGGTGCCCGCAATCAGCAAATAAATGGCGCAGTGATCGAAGTGCTGAAAAAACCGCTTCCAACGCGGGTGGCGTATACCGTGGTATAGCGTCGAGACGGTATATAACAGTACCAGCGTGGCGCTATACAAGCTGAAGCTGAGGAGCTTCCAGGGATCAATATGGGCTGCCAAGCTCGCCGCCACCAATAGCGCGGCCATTCCCAGCAAACTCAGCACCGCACCGATGCCATGGGAAATGCTATGCAGGCGCTCTTCGCTGACGCTGAATTCACCCGGCATGTCATTGTACGCATCGCCCATGGCACCCTCCTCGAGACGCTCTCCCGCTTTTCCAGTCATCTTACAGTGTTGGCGAGGGCAAGGCGGCCTTCATGTCGTCGGGTACGGCAAAGTCACTGGCGGCACCGCGCGAACGTTGCAGCCCAAGAGGAAAACCGCTGCGCTGGCTGTAATCCGGGGTAACGCCGCCTTGATAGGCGTGGCGCTTGCTCAGCTTTTCTGCACAATAGAAGTCGACCGCCGTCAGCGTTCCCACCACGGCTAGCGCCAGATAAACGTTCTCTTTCTTGGGATTGTACTCGTCGCGGAGGGCGAAGGTCAGCCCGGCGAAGTCCAATACGTCGCCGCCCACGCGGCTCCATATCGCCGGCGTGGGGTTGTCCGTCAGGGCACCGACACCACTCAGCAGTTCCCGCGCACCGCAGGCGCGCACCATATTCTCGGACCCTTCGATACCCAGCGCGCTGGTCAGCTTCTGTGGCGCCAGCACTTTGCACAAGCCCATTCCCAGGCTCAGCCAACCAAGCCCTCGAGCCATTCTGTCCGACGTGCCCAGCGAGCGGGTCATGTCCGTCGATTGCGTGTCCAAGCTAGTACGCATGATTACCTCCTTGTCCGAATCGTTCAAGGCTTGAGAATCACCTTGACGCAACCATCCTGTTTTTCGCGGAATGTCTTGTACATTTCTGGCCCCTGGTCGAGACCGACGGAGTGCGTGATGACAAACGAGGGATCGATCTGACCTTCATCGATGCGCCGCAGCAGATCGTCGGTCCAGCGGTTGACGTGGGTCTGACCGGTACGCACCGTCAACCCCTTGTTCATCAATGCGCCCATGGGAATCTTGTCGACGAGACCGCCGTAGACACCGGGGATCGACAGCACGCCTGCGGGACGGCAGACATAAATCATCTCGCGCAGCACGTGCGCCCTATCACTCTCCATCATCATGGCCTGCTTGACGCGGTCGTAGACGGAATCCGGGGTGCGCGTCACATGAGCCTCGAGGCCGACCGCATCGATGCACTTCTCCGGCCCCTTGCCGTTGGTCAAATCCTGCAAGCGGCCGAGTACGCTTTCGTGGTCAAAGTTGATGGTGATGGCGCCGCCCGCCTCGGCCATGGAAAGGCGTTCGGGCACGTTATCGATCACGACCACCTGGCGCGCCCCCAGCAGGACGGCGCTGCGAATGCAGAACTGGCCCACGGGGCCGGCACCCCAGATCACCACCGTATCGGTGGGCTGGATATCGCACTGCACCGCCGCCTGCCAGCCGGTGGGAAAGATGTCGCCGAGAAACAGGACCTGCTCGTCGGTCAGGGTATCCGGTACCTTGATATGGGTGGTGTCGGCGAAAGGCACCCGCACGTATTCCGCCTGACCGCCGGCATAACCCCCGGTGAGGTGGGAGTAACCGAAAAGCCCCGCGCCGCCATGGCCGAACACCTTGTCGGCCAACGACTTGTTGCGGTTCGAGCGTTCGCACACCGAATAGTTGCCCCGCCGACACTGCTCGCATTCGCCGCAGAAGATGGTAAAGGGCACCACGACCCGGTCGCCGACTTTAAGGTTCTTCGTTTCGCTGCCGACCTCCATCACCTCGCCCATGAACTCATGACCGAGCACGTCCCCGGATTCCATGCCGGGGATGAAGTGATCGTAGAGGTGAAGATCGGAGCCGCAGATTGCACAGCTGCTGACGTTGACGATGGCATCGCGGGGATGCTCGATTTCCGGGTCTGGAACCGTATCGTAGCGAACGTCGTTCTTGCCGTGCCAGCAAAGTGCTTTCATGGTCACTTCTCCCTGTACTGTTGCGTCCTGAAACAACCGAGCTATGTCTTGGATACGTGTATCAACCGGTATTAACTAGGTATCAACATAGTTCAAGGCTGGTGGACGTCAGGTAAGAAAGAGTAACTATTTTATGGGACCAGATTGCTCATCGGGCTTGCCAAGGCTGGCTCACCCCTTGCGTTCGATGTCGATATCGCTGGCCTGGGTAAAATCTCCCAATACCATCATGTGGCCGAGTTTACCCGCCTTGGTGGAAAGATAGTGCTCATTGTGCGGATTCAATCCGGTAGTGATCGGCAGGCGCTCGCTGATGATCACGCCGTCGCGGGTCAGGGCATCCACCTTGCGCGGATTGTTGGTCATCAGCTTGAGGGCGCTGACACCGAGGTGGTCGAGCATCGGCACGCACAAATCGTAACGGCGCATGTCGGCACCGAACCCCAGCCGCTCGTTGGCTTCCACGGTGTCGGCGCCCTCGTCCTGCAGGTGGTAGGCGCGGATCTTGTTGAGCAGGCCGATCCCGCGGCCCTCCTGGCGCAGGTAGAGCAGCACGCCCCGCCCTTCATCGGCGATTCGCTTGAGCGCTTCCTGCAACTGATAGCCGCAATCGCAACGCATGGAAAACAGCGCATCGCCGGTGAGGCATTCGGAATGTACACGGCCGAGCACCGGCTCGCCATCGGCGATATCGCCCAGGGTCAAGGCGATGTGGTCCTTGCCGGTGGCATCGTCCTCGAAGCCATGCATATTGAATGTCGCCCAGGGAGTGGGCAGCCGGGAGGCGGCGATGAAGCGAATCGTCACAGGGTACCTCGAAGATCAGCCACGACAACTTGGCAGCATGTTGAGTCAAAGGAGAGCCATTCTAGCAGGAACCGTTGCTTGCCTCACGAATTGCGTCTTTATGTGCATGCCGACGGGTTTTCAAGTACGACTGGCTTTTCCAGTACAATCCTGCAGTACGATAAGCGCATTGCTGTTAAGAACAGTGTTGTTAAGTACAATGCCGGCAAACTTCCCGAGAGCAAGACTACTATGTCCAGCCAAGAGCTTCACAACGACCGCTTCCTACGCGCCCTGGCGCGCCAGCCCGTGGACCGTACGCCGGTATGGATGATGCGCCAGGCAGGGCGCTACCTGCCGGAATACCGTGCCTCACGTGCCGATGCCGGCAGTTTCATGGATCTGTGCCGCAACCATGACCTGGCCTGTGAAGTCACCCTGCAGCCGCTGGAGCGCTATCCGCTGGATGCCGCCATCCTGTTTTCGGACATTCTCACCATCCCCGATGCCATGGGGCTCGGCCTCTACTTCGAGACCGGCGAAGGACCCAAATTCCGCAAGACCGTGCGCACCCCCGACGAGGTCGCGGCGCTCACCCCGCCCGACGCCGAGCGCGACCTGGACTACGTGATGCGCGCCGTTTCCACCATCCGCCGCGAACTCAACGGTCGCGTGCCGCTGATCGGCTTCTCCGGCAGCCCCTGGACCCTGGCGACCTACATGGTCGAGGGCGGGTCGAGCAAGGATTTCCGCCACATCAAGACCATGCTCTACGATACGCCGGATACCATGCACCAATTGCTGGATACGCTGGCGCAAGCGGTGACCGATTACCTGAATGCGCAGATTCGCGCCGGCGCTCAGGCGGTGCAGATATTCGATACCTGGGGCGGCGCGCTTTCCACCCCGGCCTACCTGGAATTCTCGCTGCGCTACATGGAGCAGATCGTCGCCGGCCTGATCCGCGAGCACGACGGACGCCGCGTGCCGGTCATCCTGTTCACCAAGAACGGCGGCCAGTGGCTTGAGCACATCGCCGCGGCCGGCAGTGACGCCCTGGGCCTGGACTGGTCGACCGAACTCTCCGACGCCCGCGAGCGGGTCGGCCATAAGGTGGCGCTGCAGGGCAACCTGGACCCCAATGTGCTGTTCGCCCGGCCCTCGGCCATTCGTGCCGAAGTCGCCCGGGTGCTGGACAGCTACGGTGCGGGGCCGGGCCATGTGTTCAACCTGGGCCACGGCATCAGCCAGTTCACCAATCCGGATAACGTCACTGCCTTCATGGACGCCTTGCACGAGCTGAGCCCTCGCTACCACCGCAATATTCCCTCGACCCCCAGCGACACTTGCCCGGGAGCCCCGTCATGAACCGTCCCCTCGATGAAACGTGGTTCACCGAAGTCTTCGATAGCCAAGGCAGCGCCTTCTCGCTCAAGGTGAACGAGAAACTGCTCGACGTGCAGAGCCCCTATCAGCATCTGGAAGTCTACGCGACCCAGACCTTTGGTAACCTGATGGTGCTGGATGGCTGCGTGATGCTTACTGATCGCGACAACTTTCTCTATCATGAGATGATCGCCCATCCTGCGCTTTTCACTCATCAGAACCCCAGGCGCGTGGTGATCATCGGTGGTGGCGACTGCGGCACGCTGAAAGAAGTGCTGCGTCATCCCGGCGTGGAGAAAGTGACCCAGATCGATATCGACGAGGAAGTGACCAAGGCCGCCGAACGCTTCTTCCCGGCGCTCACCGAGTCGAACGACGACCCGCGTGCGGAGCTCTTGTTCGCCGATGGGGTGAAGTGGGTGGACGAGGCCGACGATGCCAGTATCGACGTGCTGATCATCGATTCCACCGACCCGGTGGGGCCAGCGGAAGGCTTGTTCAAGACCGACTTCCTCAAGCGCTGCCACCGCATTCTCAAACCGGGCGGCGTGATGGTGCAGCAGAGCGAATCTCCGCTCTACCACAGCGGCTCGATCATTCGCGAGCTGCGCCGCGACATGCAGGCAGCCGGCTTCGACAGCGTGGCAACGCTGCCCTTCCCGCAGCCAGTCTACCCTTCGGGCTGGTGGAGCGTGACGCTGGCGGGCAAGGATTGCGATGTCTGCGATTTCCGCGAGCAGGCAGCGGCAGAAAGCGCGATGGCACTACTCTACTACACCCCCGAGGCTCACCGAGGCGCCCTGACCCTACCTCCGTTCATGCGCCAGGCCTTCGATGTCTGACGTTGTATAACCCGACATAACGGCTTACAAAGACACAGGCGGCAACGCTGCCGTGAAGCGATTCAACAAGACACCAATAAAGGAAATCTCATGTCTGCCAAGTTATTGATGGGAACGGGTGCCGCCCTGCTGCTGGGGCCGGTCATTGCCCAGGCGGCGACGCTGGACGATGTGCGCGAGCGCGACTCGCTACGCTGCGGCGTGAACGCGGCACAACCGGGTTTCTCCTCGCTGGATGACGACGACCAGTATCGCGGCCTGGATACCGATGTCTGCCGCGCCGTGGCCGCCGCCGCGCTCGGTGACGCCGAAAAGGTACAGTTCGTGCCGCTGGATTCGGTGGAGCGCTTTACCGCGCTGCAGTCCGGCGAAGTGGACCTGCTCTCGCGTACCACTACCTGGACCTCCCATCGCGACACCACCATGGGAGTCAATTTCACCGGGGTCAGCTATTACGATGGCCAGGCCTTCATGGTAGCCAGCGACCTGGGCGTGCAGAGTGCCACTGAGCTCGACGGAGCGGCGGTATGCACCCAGTCCGGCACCACCAGCGAACTGAATCTGGCGGACTATTTCCAGGTCAATGACATGGAATACGAAGCGGTGGTGTTCGACTCCCCCGAGCAGTCGATTGCCGGCTTCGAGGCAGGCCGCTGTGATGTACTGAGTTCGGATGCTTCCCAGCTGTATGGCCAGCGAATGCACCTGGATAATCCCGATTCGGCCGTGGTGCTGCCGGAGATCATCTCCAAGGAGCCCCTCGGCCCGGCCGTTCTCCAGGGTGACGACCAGTGGTTCAATATCGTCAAATGGTCGCTGTTCGCCATGCTCAATGCCGAGGAGTACGGCATCACCAGCGCCAATGTCGACGACATGCGGGGCTCCGACGATCCCAATGTGGCTCGCATTCTGGGCAAGGACGACAATTACGGCGAAGGCATGGGGCTGGAGGCAGACTGGGCTTACAACATCATCAAGCAAGTCGGTAATTATGCCGAAGTCTACGACCGCAATGTCGGGGAAGGCTCCGATTTCAATATTGCCCGGGGCTTGAACGCCTTGTGGGTGGATGGCGGCATCCAGTACGCCCCGCCAATCCGCTGAGAGTACTGAGAGACCAGGAGCACTGAGGAACTAAGCGTACTCAGAAACCAAGAGTCACGACCCGCGCCAAGCGGCGCATTAAAGGCCACCGCCCGCCGTTGAGTACTGTTTTGGTGCGACACGAGACGGGTGGTGGCTTTTTTGCACCTCAAACTTTCGTCGCAACAAAAGTCGCTTGCGTTGAAAAGCGATGAATTCGCGCCATACCGTCGCTGGCATCTTCCTTGCTAGGTTTTAGACACATGCTACGGCATGCACAACGATACCAATCCAAGTGAGGGGACTCTCATGCTGAACAAGAAACACCTAGTAATGCTGGCTTCCGCCGGTGCCTTGACCCTGACGGGCATGGCCACGACAGCCCAAGCTGACACACTGGAAGACACCCGGGAACAGGGCTCGGTTCAGTGCGGCGTCAGTGACGGCTTGCCGGGTTTTTCCGCGCCGGACGATGAAGGCAACTGGCAAGGACTGGATGTCGATGTCTGCCGCGCCGTGGCCGCTGCCGTACTCGGCGATGCCGACGCGGTGGACTACATCTCGCTGAACGCCGTCGAACGCTTCACCGCGCTGCAGTCCGGTGAAGTCGACGTACTGTCGCGCAATACCACCTGGACCACCACCCGCGACACCACCCTGGGGTTGAACTTCACTGGTGTAACGTTCTATGACGGTATCGGTTTCATGATCAACCGGGACCTGGGAATTAGCAGTGCCGAGGAGCTCGACGGAGCCGCCATCTGCGTTCAATCCGGCACCACCACCGAACTCAATGTGGCCGATTACTTCCGGGCCAAGAACATGGAATTCGACCCGATCGTCTTCGACACCTCCGAACAGACCGTGGGCGGCTACCAGGCCGGCCGTTGTGACGTGCTGACCTCGGACACTTCCCAGCTGGCCGCGCTGCGCATCCAGCTCGATAATCCGGAAGGCTCCATGATCCTGCCGGAAATCATTTCCAAGGAACCGCTGGGTCCGGTGGTACGCCAAGGCGACGATACCTGGTTCAACATCGTCAAGTGGTCGCTGTTCGCCATGATCAATGCCGAGGAATACGGCATCAACAGCGACAACGTCGACGAGATGATGGAGTCGGAAGATCCCAATATCGCGCGTATCCTCGGCCAGGATGACAATTACGGCGAGGCTATGGGCCTTGATGCTGACTGGGCTTACCAGATCATCAAGCAGGTGGGTAACTACGGCGAAATCTTCGACCGTAACGTAGGTCCGAATTCACCGCTGGAAATCGAGCGTGGAGTCAACGCTCTGTGGACAGAGGGTGGCATCATGTACGCTCCCCCGATTCGCTAAGCGTCTCGCTTGACCTTGGCCCGCCGCTCTTTCAGGAGCATGGCGGGCCTTTTGAATGACCTTCCGTGTGGCGGAGACGCAACCCATGTCCGTTAGACCCAATGCTCGCCCGGTGGGCCAAAAGCCCCCTTTCTGGCGAGACCGCGCCAAGCGCGCCCTCATTTTTCAGCTGCTGTTAGTCGCCGCCGTGGCGGCTTTCCTGCTTTACATCGTCGGCAATGCCCAGGCCAACCTGGAGGCACGCGGAATAACCACCGGTTTTGGTTTTCTTACCAATACCGCGGGCTTCGGCATCGTCCAGACCCTGGTGGATTACTCCTCGCAAAGCACCTATGGCCGCACTTTCCTAGTCGGCCTGCTCAACACATTGCTGGTGGGGGCTCTCGGGGTTCTGGCCGCGACCATCATCGGCTTTACCGTGGGTATCGCCCGACTATCGCCCAATTGGTTGCTGGCTCGTCTGGCCAATGCCTACATCGAGACCTTTCGTAATATCCCGCTGCTGCTGCAGATATTCTTCTGGTACTTCGCCGTGCTGCGCACCTTGCCCAGCGCCCGCGACAGCCTGGCGTTCGGTGAGGTGCTGTTCCTCAACGTGCGCGGGCTGTACCTGCCGCAGCCCCTGTTCGAGTCCGGCTTCGGCATCATACCGGCGGCCTTCATCGTGGCGATTGTCGTCAGCATTGCCTTGATGGTGTGGAACAAGCGCCGCCACGAGGCCACGGGCAAGCGTTTCCCCGCCGGCTGGATCGCTCTGGCGTTGATTCTCGGCCTGCCGCTGCTGGGCCTGGTGGCAACCGGGGTGCCCGTCACCTGGAACGTGCCCGAGCTTCGCGGCTTCAACTTTCGCGGCGGCGTCACCGTGATTCCGGAATTTCTCGCCCTGTGGTTGGCGCTTTCGATCTACACCGCGTCGTTCATTGCCGAAATCGTGCGTTCGGGCATCCAGGCGATCCCCCATGGCCAGACCGAGGCGGCCCAGGCGCTGAGTCTGCCGCAGAAACTGGTATTGCGCCTGGTCATCATTCCCCAGGCATTGCGCGTGATCATCCCGCCGTTGACCAGCCAGTACCTGAACTTGATCAAGAACTCCTCGCTGGCCACCGCCATCGGCTATCCGGATCTGGTATCGGTATTCGCCGGCACGACGCTGAACCAGACCGGCCAGGCAATCGAAGTTATCGCCATGACCATGGCGGTGTACCTGACCATCAGTCTTTTGGTCTCAATGTTCATGAACTGGTTCAACGCACGCGTTGCACTGGTGGAACGCTAGGCCCGGGCGAGATCAGGAGACAAGCATGATTCATAACCAAGAAATGATTCCCCAGCAGCCGGCGCCGAGCAATACCATCGGCCCGCTTGCCTGGATGCGCGCCAATCTGTTCAGCGGACCGATCAACACCGTGTTCACGCTGATCGGGCTGTATGTGCTGTATCTGCTGCTGGTTCCCACCATCCAGTGGGCATTCATCAATGCCGACTGGATCGGCACCTCGCGCGACGACTGTTCCCGCGAAGGTGCCTGCTGGGTATTCATCAACGCACGTTTTTCCCAGTTCATCTACGGGCTGTACCCCAGCGACGAGACATGGCGAGCGAACATCGTGTTCGCCGGCTTCGCCGTGCTGATTGCCTGGCTGGCGATCCCGCGCCTTCCCGGCAAGCGCTGGGTGGCCATCTTCGCCTTGACGGTCTTTCCCGTTACCGCCTACGTACTGCTTCATGGTGGCTACTTCGACTTGCCGCGAGTCCCGACGCACCGCTGGGGCGGGCTGATGCTGACCCTGCTGCTGGCGGTAGTGGGCATGGTGGGCGCTCTGCCTATCGGTATCGTGCTGGCGCTGGGGCGGCGCTCGAACATGCCTATCGTCAAGAGTTTCTGTGTGGTGTTCATCGAGTTCTGGCGTGGCGTACCGCTGATTACGGTACTGTTCATGGCCTCGGTGATGCTGCCGCTGTTTCTGCCGTCGGAAATCAGCGTCGACCGCCTGGTACGCGCCTTGATCGGCATCACCCTGTTCCAGAGCGCCTACATGGCGGAAGTGATTCGGGGCGGACTGCAGGCCATTCCCAAGGGCCAGGACGAAGCCGCCGCCGCGCTGGGCATGACCTACTGGAAACGCATGGGCCTGATCGTGCTGCCCCAGGCGTTGAAGATGATGATCCCCGGTATCGTCAATACGTTCATTTCCCTGTTCAAGGACACCACACTGGTGATGATCATCGGCCTGTTCGACCTGCTGGGCATCGTCCAGGCAGCGCTGTCCGACTCGCGCTGGCTGGGGTTCTCGCTGGAAGGTTATGTGTTCGCTGCTTTCGTGTTCTGGATCTTCTGTTTCAGCATGTCGCGCTACAGTCAGTATCTGGAACGCAAACTCCACACCGGTCATAAGCGCTGATCTCTCGGGAACCGTTAGGAAATCATCATGAATCAAACAGCTACACAATCAGCAGACCTGATGGTCGAGATGCGCAACGTCAACAAGTGGTATGGCGATTTTCATGTTCTGCGTGATATCTATTTTGAAGTGAAACGCGGCGAGCGCATCGTGATATGCGGGCCTTCGGGCTCGGGCAAGTCCACTCTGATTCGCTGCATCAACCACCTCGAAGAGCACCAGAAGGGGGAAATCGTGGTGGGTGGAGTCCACATGACCCAGGACGTGAAGCGCATCGAGCAGATTCGCCGCAGCGTGGGCATGGTCTTCCAGCACTTCAACCTGTTCCCCCATTTGACGGTGCTGGAGAACTGCTGCATCGCGCCCATGTGGGTGCAGAAGAAACCGCGCAAGGAGGCGGAAGCCCAAGCCATGCGGTACCTGGAGCGCGTGCAGATCGCCGAGCAGGCGAGGAAGTATCCCGGTCAGCTTTCCGGGGGTCAGCAGCAGCGTGTGGCGATCGCCCGCTCGCTGTGCATGAACCCCGACATCATGCTGTTCGACGAGCCCACCTCGGCGCTCGACCCCGAGATGATCAAGGAGGTGCTGGATGTCATGATCGAGCTGGCCAACGAAGGCATGACCATGCTCTGCGTGACCCACGAGATGGGCTTCGCCAAGACCGTGGCGGACCGGGTAATCTTCATGGACCAGGGTCAGATCATCGAGGAGAACGCCCCCGAGCCGTTCTTCAACAACCCGCAATCCGAGCGTACCCAGCTGTTCCTCAGCCAGATTCTCGGCCACTGACGCTGCTCGAACCCGCGCGTTGTTGCAGCAACGGCTTATCGTACCGGCTGGCTAGCGAACATCGCGCTGGTGGCCGGTAATTCAAGGCGGTGAGACGTTGCGGGACAACGGTGTAACGCTTGCCGGGGCGAGGGCGATCTGTTCCCGGTGGCGACTCAGACCACGCCCATCGAGAGCGGTTAGGAGAATCTGCAAGGGGTCGCCATGGCTCACCAGCAGGATCGTTTCGCCCTGCCGGGTACGTTCCAGCTCGGCCACCACGCCACTCATACGCCTGGCTACCGAACTGACGGATTCCACCCCGTTATCGCCGTGCTCGGCATCCTCGGCATCGCGCGCCCAGACGTCGGGATAGCGGCTGTCCGGCCCGCCTTCGAATATGCCGAAGTTGCGTTCGCGCAAACGTGGCTCCGCCTGCACGGTCAAGCCGAAGTGGTCGGCCACTCGGAGGGCGGTTTCGGTCGTGCGCAGAAAGTCGGAATGAACGATGCGTGTCGGTGTCGGCCACTGCCATTGCGGCAGCAACGTATCGAGTTGGCGATGCCCATCGGGCGACAAGCCGAAGGCGTCCAGGCCACGCTCAGGAGTGCTGATGATCCGCCCTTCCTGATTGGCCTGGCTATGGCCATGACGCATGAGCAGATACCGATTGCACCAGCCTTGGCCAGCCGAGAGGAAAGTGTTTGACATGGGATCGTCACAAATTCTAGATTGAGGAATACTTTCGAAAATAATCATTTTGCACAAAGAATGTCCAGTTTCGAAAAACCGCTTAAAGATTTTGCAACACAGACCCGGCCTCGAAGCCCGACCGGATCGTAGCGACAGCGCCAGGTCGACTTATAAAAACAAACCAAAGGATTCTTGCCATGCAAGCCACACGCGTTACCTTCAAGTACCCGCTCGCCACTCTGGCGTTATCGGCCGCACTGCCGTTGGCGCTGCTTGCCGCAACCCCCGCTTTCGCCCAACAGGATTGCGAGCGCGGCGACCTTGCCGAGATCTACTGCGACGAAAACGGCGACATGGTAGCCGACCGCCCCGAAGACGAAAGCGATTGGGCCGATCCCGACACCCTGATCTTCGCCTATACGCCGGTGGAAGATCCCGCTATCTATTCCGATATCTGGCAGCCCTTCATCGATCATCTGGAGGAAGTCACCGAGCGCGACGTGCGCTTCTTCGCCGTACAGTCCAACTCGGCCCAGGTCGAGGCCATGCGCAGCGGCCGCCTGCATATCGCCGGGTTCTCCACCGGACCGACCCCTTTCGCGGTCAACCTCGCCGGTGCCGTACCCTTCGCCCTGATGGGCTCCGATGACGGCCAGTTCGGCTATACCCTGCAGCTTTATACCCATGTCGACTCGGGTATCGATTCCATCGAGGACCTCAAGGGCAAGCGCGTGGCGCACACTTCGCCGACCTCCAACTCGGGCAACCAGGCGCCGCGTGCCCTCTTCCCCGAAGAAGGCATCGTCCCGGACGAGGATTATGAAGTGGTCTACTCAGGCAGCCACGACCAGTCCATGCTCGGCGTGGTCGCTCAGGACTACGATGCCGCGCCGGTCGCCTCGGAAGTGGTGGAGCGCATGGCGGCACGCGGGCTGTATGACGAAGACGACGTCAAGATTCTGTACGAATCCGACCGTTTCCCCACGACTTCCTACAATTACGCCCACAACCTGCATCCCGACCTGGTCGAGAAGATCGAAGAAGCCTTCTTCACCTTCGAATTCGCTGGTACCGAACTGGGCGAAGAGTTCGAGGGGGTCGAGAAATTCATTCCCATCAACTATCAGGACAATTGGAAGGTCATCCGTACCATCCAGTCGGCCAATGGCGTGAGCTATACCCGCGACAACCTGGAATGAATCCGCCTCGCGCCGCTTCGGCGGCGCGTAGTCGACTCGCCTTTCCCTTCGATGATGGTATGGATGAATGCTGGAAATTTCGAATCTGGTCAAACGCTATGGCCACGATGAGGCTGTGCTCAAGGGGCTGGACCTGGTAGTGGAAGGCAACAGTGTCGTCTCCATCGTGGGCGCCTCGGGTGCGGGTAAAAGCACCATGTTGCGCTGTATCAACCGCCTGGTGGAGCCCACCTCGGGCTCGATCAAACTCAACGGCACGGAGCTGGTCAACCTCAAGGGCGGGGCGCTGCGTCGTGCCCGGCGCAAGATCGGCATGGTCTTCCAGGGCTTCAACCTGGTCGACCGCCTCACGGTGATGGAGAACGTACTGGCGGGCCGGCTGGGATACGTCAGCCTCTACCAGGCCATCTCCCGCCGTTACCCCCAGGAAGACATCGAACGCGCCTTCACCCTGATGGAGCGGGTGGGCATCGCCCATTACGCCAACAAGCGCGCCGATGCGCTATCGGGCGGCGAGCGTCAACGCGTGGGCGTCGTACGCGCCTTGATGCAGGAACCGGAAGTGTTGCTGGCCGACGAACCAACGGCCTCGCTGGACCCGCGCACCTCCGAGCAGATCATGATCCTGCTGCAGAGTCTGGCCAGCGAGCTGTCGCTACCGGTGCTGATCAACATCCATAACGTCGCCCAGGCCAAGACCTACACCGAGCGCATCGTCGGCCTGCGCCACGGCAAGATGATCTTCGACGGCGTTCCCGCCGACTTCAACAAGGAGGCCTTGGATGCCATTTACGGCGGCATCGAGGCCCCCGACGACGAGATTACCGACGATCCCGCGAAGCGCCAGGAGGAAGCAAGCCATGGCTCCGCCTGAGTCCTCCTCTCCGCTTCCACGCACCTGGCGCAAGCC
Organism: Halomonas sp. Bachu 37; assembly: GCF_039691755.1. Taxonomy (NCBI): domain Bacteria; kingdom Pseudomonadati; phylum Pseudomonadota; class Gammaproteobacteria; order Oceanospirillales; family Halomonadaceae; genus Halomonas; species Halomonas kashgarensis. The sequence goes on from NZ_CP137552.1 coordinate 3,246,610, forward strand.
GCCGTTCATCGCCAACCCCCTGGTACGCTACGGTTTGTTGGCGCTACTGGTGGTCTATCTTGTCTGGGCCTTCGGCACCCTGCCCTTCAACTGGCAGCGCATCGCCGAGGGCCTGCCCCGGGCGGCAAGCATCTTCGGCGGCGGCTTTCCGCCGAGCTTCCAGCGCATGGAGTTGATGCTGACCGGATTCAAGGAGAGCTTCCAGATCGCCATCCTGGCAACCTTGCTCGGCGTGCTGCTCTCGATTCCCTTTGCCGTCATGGCCGCACGCAATATCGCCCCTTTGCCGGTCTACCTGTTCGGCCGCGCGGTGATCATCGTCTCGCGCAGCTTTCACCCGGTGATCGTCGCCATCCTGTTCGTCGCCGCCGTGGGGTTCGGGCCGCTGGCGGGCATACTGACTCTCACGCTCTACTCCATCGGCTTCGTCGGCAAGCTGCTCGCCGAGGAGATCGAGGAGATCGACTGGGGCCAGGTGGAAGCCATGCGCGCCGCCGGGGCCGGGTTCCTCGCCACGCTGTTCTATGCCGTTTTTCCCCAGATCCTGCCGCGTCAGGTGGGGCTCTCGATGTACCAGCTCGACAGCAACCTGCGCGCTTCGGCGGTGGTGGGTATCGTCGGGGCCGGCGGCATCGGCGGTACCCTGATGAACGCGTTCGGACGCTACGACTATGATTTCGCCTTCGCCATTTTGCTGGTCATCATTGCGGTGATCCTGCTCAGCGAAGGCTTCAGCGGGTGGGTGAGGAAGAAGATATGGTAGATCATGCGCAACACCTCGCCGACCGTGTCTGGCAGCGTTACGATCGCAAGGAGCGGCTGGTTCGCTATGCACTGCTCCTGATCACCGTGATGCTGGTGGTTTGGGCGGTTCGCGATATCGATATCTTCTGGCCCTGGGTTTGGGACGCTCCCAACCAGATATCCAACCTTGGCGGGCGCATGTGGCCGCCCGATCCCTCGCGGCTCGGTGAAATCGTCTCCGCATTGATCGAAACCGTGCACATCGCCACCCTGGCGACCATGCTGACGATATTCATCGCCCTGCCCGTTTCCTATATTGCCGCGCAGAACACCACGCCCAACCGCGCCTGCCTATGGCTCGGGCGTTTCATCCTGGTCGCCAGCCGATCGGTGAATACCATCATATGGGCGTTGCTGTTCGTCGCCATCTTCGGTCCCGGTGTGCTCGCCGGTATCCTGGCGATCATGTGCCGCTCGGTGGGGTTCATCGGCAAGTTGATGGGCGAGGCGATCGAGGAGATCGACAAGCGACCGGTGGAGGCCATGCAGGCCACCGGCGCCGGCAAGGCCAAGGTCATTGCCTATGCCATCGTGCCCCAGGTGATGCCGGCCTTCTTCGCCATCGTCATCCTGCGCTGGGACATCAATATCCGTGAATCCACCGTGCTGGGGCTGGTCGGCGCCGGCGGCATCGGCGTGATCCTGCAGGGCGCCATCGACACCTTCGCCTGGCCCACCGTGGCGACGATACTGATCGCCATCGTGATACTGGTGTTGATCGGCGAGGCATTGACCAGCCTGCTGCGGCGCAGGGTGCTTTAAGTTCAGACGTCATTTGACCACACCGTCAACGATTGCCATGGTTAACTCACAGCAACGACAAGGAGGACGTGTAACGATGACAACCTATATCGTGGTAGCCGACGCCGCCCGAGCGCGTATCTTCGTACGCGATACCAAGACGTTGGCGGAAAAGGAGAGCTTGGTGCATGCAGAGGGCCGTCTGCACGAGGGCGACTTGATCACCGGCTCCACAGGATCCATGGATGAGTCGACCGCCAATGCACGACGTGACAGTCGAAGTGACAACGTGGCGCAGGACCACGAGGCGGAGATATTTGCCAAGCAGGTTGCGGGGCGGCTGTACGATGCCAGGGTCGACAACAGCATGGACAAGCTGATCCTGGTAGCGCCGGCCAAATTCCTGGGTCTGCTCAAGGACAAGCTCGACGCCCCTACCCGCAAATTGGTCATTCATACCCTGTCGAAGGACTTGAGCAAGGCCTCAGTGGAAAACATTCAGGAGGCGGTAAGCGACTTGCGCTGATATCTCTTTAAGTTGATCTCTTTGTAAGAAATAACTTACAACTAAAGCCACGGACGCTCTTGCCGATAAGCCCCTAACTGAACAGGTCACTTATCACAGAGAGCGTCCATGCTATCCTCCTTGCGAATCCGTATCGTCCTCACCGCGCTCGCGGTGATAGTTCTTGCCCTGCTGCTCAATAGCGCTGCCAGCTATTTCACCGTCAAATCCCATAACGCCGACCAGGTCGACCATGAGCTTGCCGCCATTGCCGAGGGCCACTCCCAGGCTGTCGCCGCCTGGCTGGGTGCCAGAAGCGGGATGATCGAAGCGGTACGCGGGCCTGTCACCACCGGCGCCGACCCGGTACCCGCCCTACTCCAGGCGGCCGAATCGGGAGGCTTTCTCTCCACCTATCTGGGCAGGGCCGATGGCAGCCTGACCACTGCGGATGGCTGGGTACCGCCGGACGATTACAACCCGCGCCAGCGCGACTGGTACCAGAGCGCCGCGGCCCAGGGCCACAGCATCGTTTCATTGCCCTACGTCGACGCCAACAGTGGCCAGATGGTGGTGACATTCGCCACCCCGGTCATGCGCAACGGTTCGCTTTACGGCGTGATCGGCGGTGACGTGGTAATGGACGCCATCATCGACAATATCGCCGCCATCTCCCCCTCCCCCGCAAGCTTTGCCTTCCTGAGCAGCGAGGGGGAGACGCTTATTGCCCACCCCGACAGCGAGCTTATCCTGGCACCGCTCACCCAGCTCAGCGAGGAGTTGAATCCCGCCGCCATGGCCGAACTGAGCCAGCGTGAAGGAGGCCAGGCCGTGACCATCAACGGCCGCGATGCCCTGCTCTCGCTCACACCCATCGACGGCAGCCCCTGGACGCTGGGTGTCGTACTCGATGAGCATGAAGCTACCGCCGGGCTGCGCGGTATCATCAAGTCTTCGCTTGTGACGCTGGTGATAGTCGCCTTGGCGGCGGCGATATTCTTGAGCCTGCTGCTCAAGTGGCTGCTGCGTCGTCTGCTTGCTGCCCGCGATGCCATGAACGATATCGCCTCCGGCGAAGGTGACTTGACCCAGCGCTTGTCCGAAGAAGGTAACGACGAAATCACCCAGATTGCCGCCGCCTTCAACCGCTTTGTCGCCACCATGAATGCCGTGCTGCTGGATGTTCGCACCAGCAGTGAAGCCGTCCACAACGCCGCCACGGAAATTGCCAACGGCGGCCAGGACCTATCGCGACGCACCGAAAATACCGCCTCCAGCCTGCAACAGACCTCCGCCTCGATAGAGGAAATCACCAGCACGGTCGAGCACACCTCGTCGTCCGCCAAGGAAGCCAATCATCTCGCCCAGGCGGCATCCGACGTCGCCGGTCGCGGCGGACAGGCGGTGGCGCAGGTCATCTCGACGATGGAAGATATCGCCCAGTCGTCGGGGAAAATCGGTGACATCGTCTCGCTGATGAACAATATCGCCTTCCAGACCAACCTGCTGGCGCTCAATGCCTCGGTGGAAGCGGCGCGCGCCGGAGAGCACGGACGCGGGTTCGCGGTGGTGGCGGAAGAAGTTCGTAAACTGGCCAGCCGCAGCAACGACGCCGCCAACGACATCAAGAACCTGATCGAAGATTCCCAAGGAAAGGTGTCAAACGGTACCCAGCTGGTGCACAGCGCCGGCGAGACCATGGACGACATCGTCAATCACATTACCCGTGTCACCGACGTGCTCGGAGAAATCACCTCCGCTGCCAGCGAGCAAAGCGATGGTATCGGCCAGGTGAACATAGCCGTTGCCGAGCTCGACCGCATGACCCAGGAGAACGCCGCCATGGTGGAAGAGTCGACCACCGCTGCCGAGCAGCTCAAGGACCAGGCGGACCACCTGACGGATGCCATCAGCCGCTTCAAATTGTCTCAGGACGGCGCTGCACCAGCACTCAACGCGCCTACAGCCTACCGATCAGCTGAACGCCTGGCCGAAAGCCGGCCTCGTGTCTAACACAGACTGCCCGAGCCGCAAGCGCATGGGCGCTAAACGCCTAAGGGATCGGGGGCAGCGGAATCTCGTCGCTGCGCTTGGCCCCGGCGGTCATTTCACGACACAGACGCAGGAATTCGCGTACGCCGGTGGTCAAGTACTTGTGGCGATGCCAGATGAAGGTGAACTGGCGCTTGAGATCCAGCTCCGGCGTGGGTAGCGGCACTAGGCTGCCGCGACGAAAGGCGTCGCGTAGCGCCAGCTTGGAGACGCAGCCGATTCCCAGACCCGATTCCACCGCACGCTTGATACCTTCGGTATGCTCAAGCTCGAGCAGGGTGTTGAAACGGCTGCGGCGATGACGAGTCGCCTGTTCCAGGGTCATGCGGGTACCCGAGCCCTGCTCGCGCATGATCCAGTCCTCGCGCAACAGGCGCTCCAGTTCGAGCCCCGTACTGCCTGCTAGCGGGTGCCGCGGTGAGCAGAACACGCACAATTCATCCTCCACCCAGGGCTGGCTGATGATCGCCTCGTCATCGCATTGACCCTCGATCAACCCCAGGTCCAGCGAGTGCTGACGTACCCCGTCGATGATATTGCGCGTATTGCGTACCGACAGGCGTACTCGGCTTCCCGGATAGCGCTGCATGAAATCGCTGATCAGAAGCGTGGCCAGGTAGTTGCCGATGGTCAACGTCGCCCCGACGTCCAGCGAGCCCACGCCCTGCTGACCCCGCAGCAGCTCCTCGACTTCCTCCGCCCGGTCGAGTAACGCCACCGCCTTGGGCAGCAACTGGAACCCCAGCGCGTTCAGCTTCAGCCGCTTGCCGATTCGATCCAGCAACTGGCAGTCAAATTGTCGCTCCAGCTCCGCCAGTGCCGTACTCGTGGCAGACTGGGAGAGCGCCAGCACACGTGCCGCATGGGAAACGCTTTCGTGCTGGGCAACGGCCACGAAGACTTCCAGTTGCCGCAGGGTATAGTGCATGACGTTACCTCGAGTCCAGTATTCACGCTGGCGAGAGTGATTTTCAAAATTATATCGGAAAAGTAGATAAGCGTTATTCAAATAATCTGTTTAACAGATATGTCATGTTTTCTTAGACTTGTCGGCAACTCTAGAAACAATTTTTATTCCATAACCGCATAGAAGTCGGTTGGCGCAAGACCTTCCGGCCTGACCAAGGAACCATCATGAGCAAGTTCGCCCTGGAAGACGTCCTGAGTGTTCACCACTGGAACGACACCCTGTTCAGCTTTCGCACCACCCGCGAGCGCAGCCTGCGTTTCAAGACTGGCCAATTCGTCATGATCGGTCTTGAAGTGAACGGCAAGCCCTTGATGCGCGCCTACTCGATTGCCAGCCCCAACTATGAGGATCATCTGGAGTTCTTCAGCATCAAGGTGCCCGATGGCCCGCTGACCTCGCGTCTGCAGCACCTGAAGGTCGGTGACCAGATCATGGTCAGCCGCAAGCCCACCGGCACCTTGGTGACCGACGACCTTCTGCCGGGGCGCAATCTCTACATGCTCTCCACCGGTACTGGCCTGGCGCCGTTTTTGAGCCTGATCCAGGACCCTGAAGTCTACGAGCGCTATGAAAAGGTAGTGCTGGTACATGGGGTACGCGAGGTTTCCGAGCTGGCCTACGCCGACTTCATCACCAAGGAGCTGCCGGCCCACGAGTACCTGGGCGAAGATGTCGCGGAGAAACTGGTCTACTACCCCACCGTCACTCGCGAGCAGTTTCACACCATGGGCCGCTTGACCGACCATATCCGCAGCGGCAAGTTATTCGAGGATACCGGCCTGCCGCCCATCGACCCGCGCCAGGATCGGGCGATGATCTGCGGCAGCCCGGCGATGCTCGACGATACCAGCGCCCTGCTGGACGAGTTGGGAATGAACATCTCGCCGCGCATGGGCGAACCCGGCGACTATGTCATCGAGCGCGCTTTCGTCGAGAAGTAATCAATCAATATAAGTCGTCATTAAAAAAGCCCGAGGCGTGCCATCACACGTCTCGGGCTTTTTGCGTCTAGCGCTTGTGCTTAAACCGCATCCTTGCCGGTCTCGCCGGTACGGATACGAATCACCTGCTCCAGCGGCATGACGAAGATCTTGCCATCCCCAATCTTGCCGGTATTGGCGACCTGGGTGATCGCTTCGATGACCTGCTCGGCCATGTCGTCGTCCACGGCGACTTCCAGCTTGACCTTGGGCAAGAAGTCGACCACATACTCCGCACCGCGATACAGCTCGGTATGGCCCTTCTGCCGACCGAAGCCCTTCACCTCGGTGACGGTAATGCCCTGGACGCCGATCTCGGAAAGCGATTCACGTACGTCGTCAAGCTTGAACGGCTTGATAATTGCTGTCACCAGTTTCATCGCGCTTCCCCTATCCTTATCTCATTCATGTGAACCACCTGTGCCAAGCATACACCGCCGTGGGCCGAGAATAAAAAGCCTCCCCGTGGATCGCGTGAAAGGCTGCACGACGAGGACTAGGATGAGCATGAGTTCACCGCTATGCGTGCTTGCGCATACTCGATCATCATTGAGTCATCGGGAGATTTGGGATTGTTTTCAGCTACCGCGCTTGTCATAGCAGCCGCCTTTCAATGGGGCTTGGCCGGCGGTCTTGCCAGCCTGCTCATGTCCCGGGGCTGGTCGCCCGAGGTGATTTCCTTCTGGCGCATCCTGGTGGGGCTGGGATGCATGGCGATCTGGCTGGCCATCATCCGTCTTCAAGGGCGGGGCTTCTCATTCAACCGCCGGCTGGTGCTGTGGTCATTAATCGCGGGGCTCGGGGTCGCCGGCAACTTCACCTTCTATTTCATCAGCATCAGCGAGGGCAGCGTGGCGGTGGCCGTCACGCTGATGTACAGCGCACCGGTCTTCGTCTACCTGGTCTCCTTTATTGCCGGAGTGGAGCGTCCCACACCGGTGAAACTGGTCAGCATCGCGCTGGTGATCGGAGGGGTCGTGCTGCTGACCGGCATCTACCGCACCCAGGCGGGCGCCGTCTCGACGCTGGGCATCGCCACCGGCCTGCTTTCGGGGCTTTCCTACGCTCTGTTCATCTTCGGCTTCAAGTATGCCGGCAGTTACGGCCCGGCGCCGAGTGTACTGGCGATTGCCTTTGCCACCGGCACATTGATCTTGTTGCCGTTGATCGACCTCGGCCAGGCGGTGGCCGTAACCGTCTCCGCCGATGTGGCATGGTTCATCCTGCTGGGTCTGCTGGGCGCGGGCTTGTCGTTCTACTGCTATATCACCGGCCTGCGTCACACCTTGCCCACTACGGCTTCGATCGTGGCCATGGTGGAGCCGGTCACCGCGGCTCTCTTCGGCCTGTTCGTATTGAGCGAAGCGCTGGATCTGCCACAAGTAGCGGGCATGGTGCTGATTCTGAGTGCGGTAACCGGGCTGAGTGTGCTGCAGAGCCGTCCTTCAAGCTAACTCGCGATATCAAAAAAAGCCTCCCCGAAGGGAGGCCAGGTGGAGCACGCCAGCTCACAGGGTAAGCTTCTCCTTATTTCTTGGAGGAGCTGAATTCAGGATAGGCTTCCAGGCCACACTCGGCGATATCGACCCCTTCATACTCTTCTTCTTCGCTGACCCGGATACCCATGATGGCCTTGATGATGAACCAGACGATCAAGCTGGCCACGAACACCCAGATGAAGATACCGAGGATACCGATGATCTGGGCACCGAAGCTGGCATCGCCGTTGGACAGCGGCACCGCCAGAACACCCCAGATACCCACTACCCCGTGAGCAGAGATGGCACCCACCGGGTCATCGAGCTTCAGCTTGTCCAGAGTCACGATCGACGCCACCACGAGAACACCGCCCACGGCACCGATCAGACAGGCACCCAGCGCCGTTGGCGATAGCGGGTCGGCAGTGATCGACACCAGGCCGGCAATCGCGCCGTTGAGCGCCATGGTCAGGTCCGCCTTGCGGAACCACAGCTTGGCCAGGATCAGGGCGGCGATGACACCACCCGCGGCGGCGGCGTTGGTGTTGACGAATACCTGGGCCACGTTGTTTGCCGAACCGACGTCGGACATCTTCAACTCGGAACCACCGTTGAACCCGAACCAGCCCATCCACAGGATGAAGGTACCCAGGGTCGCCAGCGGCAGGTTGGCACCGGGGATGGCGTAGATGGCGCCGTCCTTGCCGTACTTGCCTTTACGCGGCCCGAGTACCAGTACGCCGGCCAGTGCCGCGGCGGCACCCGCCAGGTGGACGATCCCGGAGCCGGCATAGTCGGAGTAGCCGACTTCGGCCAACCAGCCGCCACCCCATGTCCAGTAACCGGATACCGGGTAGATGAACGCGGTCATCACCACGGCGAAGGCGAGGAAGGCCCACAGTTTCATGCGCTCGGCCACGGCACCGGAGACGATCGACATCGCCGTGGCAACGAACACCACCTGGAAGAAGAAGTCGGAACGCATGGAGTAGTAGGGAGCATCCTCGCCACCGGCGGTCACCGCATCAAGGCTGTTTTCGGCGCCGATCAAGAAGCCCAGGTTGGGCAGGAAACCGCCGCCGTCGCTGGAGTACATGATGTAGTAGCCAACCAGCAGGTACATGGTGCAGGCAATGGCGAACAGGGCGATGTTCTTGGTCAGGATCTCAGCGGTGTTCTTGGAACGGACAAGACCGGCCTCCAGCATGGAGAAACCCGCGGCCATCCACATCACCAGCACGCCGCAAATCAGGAAGTAGAACGTATCGAGCGCATAACTCAGCTCTGTAAACTCTGTCATTGGAATGTCCCCTTAGGCTTGTTGTGACGCAATCGCTGTACGTGGGTATCAAACGGCGTCAGCGCCGCGCTCCCCGGTGCGGATACGAATCACGTCTTCCAGAGGTGTCACGAAAACCTTGCCATCGCCGATCTTGCCGCTGTTGGCCGCGCTGCAGATGGCGTCGAGCACGCCGTCCAGGCGCGCATCGTCAACGGCGACCTCGACCTTGACCTTGGGCAGGAAATCCACCACGTATTCCGCGCCGCGATAAAGTTCGGTGTGGCCTTTCTGGCGGCCGAAGCCCTTGACTTCGGTGACGGTGATGCCCTGGACGCCGTTGTCGGCCAGGGCCTCGCGCACGTCGTCGAGCTTGAATGGCTTGATGATGGCGGTGATGAGTTTCATCCCGGATCTCCCCTGCTGGATAAGTCGTGCTTGGATTAGCAACGGCGCTGCCGCAGCGTGTCTGAACCGTTAATGCGCATACCATGCCATCAGAAAAATTTTTCTTTTATTTCTTGTATTTGCTCTATTCAGAAAGCCGGCCTACACCATGGAACGAGCACTGACGTAATCCCCTCGACTTGCCAATGCACCATAAATGAACACCGCCGCTTCACCTTCGCATCATTTCGATGCATGGCGGCGACGTCGGCTCGCAGACGGTTTGCGCTGGGGCACTAAATCGAGGTATGCGTGTCTGGCGTGGGTTGCGTATCCTGTAGGGCAGTTACCATGAATCTCTTAATTGAGTTCTAATCCACGAGAAACCGTAACCCGTTCCACAAGCTCTATTCCGATCCAGGGAATACTTGTCTTAATCATTCAGGAGAGCCGTCATGCAGCCCCAAGACCGTATCAGCCGCCTCGCACAACAGATCGGCGAGCGTCTGCAAAATGCTTCACAAGCCCCCGAGGATATTCAGAAGAGTGTCCAGCATGTCGTGCGTGGTGCGTTCGACCGCCTGGAACTGGTGTCCCGCGAGGATTTCGACATCCTGATGGACGTCCTCCAACGCACTCGCGCCCGGGTGGAGGCCCTGGAAAGCCAGGTGGCCGCACTCGAGGCCGCCGTGGATACCCAGGCCAAGCCGGTGGTCAAGGCCGAGACGCACGCGGTAACGCCTGACCCCAAGGCTCCACCCAAGCCCACGGATTCCTGACCTCGGAGACCTGCCGTCCGGCATGGGTAACGCCGGACGGGACCCAAGCCTCTATATAGTAAATACAAATCAATATCATTGACATTTTTCATTGTGATGTTACGCTCCGTTTCTCATTTTCTTATTGTTTGCGGATTGTTCATCATGCACGCTTTCAGCACTCCTGCTTTTAGGCTTGTCGGCACCGGCCTGCTCCTGGGCTGTCTCTCAAACGGCGCTTTCGCTCAAACTGCAACTGCGGCAGGGGTCCAAACGGACGCCCAGGACACCTTGGTGGTCGTCGGTTCGCGTACGCCTACCCAGATTAGCCAGATCCCCGGTGCCGTGTGGGTGATCGACAGGGAGATGCTGCAGCAGCAGACCCGCAATGGTGCAGATCTCAAGACGGCACTGGGGCGCCTGGTACCTGGGCTAGACCTGGCGCCGCAAGGACGCACCAATTATGGGCAGAACATGCGCGGCCGGGGCGTGCAGGTACTCATCGACGGTGTATCGCTGAATAGCTCGCGGGGGCTCTCGCGCCAGTTCGATGCCATCGATCCGTTCAATATCGAACGTGTGGAAGTGCTCTCCGGGGCCAGCAGCCTTTATGGCGGTGGCGCTACCGGCGGTTTGATCAATATCATCACGCGCAAGGGCGAAGAAGGTCTGAACTGGCGTACGGAAGCCGGCATCACCACAGGCTTCAACGACAGCGACGACCAGGACCGACGCCTGTCGCAATCCGTCAGCGGCGGCAACGAACGGGTACAGGGCTACCTGGGTACTGCCATCGGCGATAACGGCCGCCACTACGACGCCAGTGGCGAGGAGATCTTCCCCGATATCGCCCAGACCGACCTGCAGGACAACCGCAGCGTCGATGTCCTGGGCAATCTCTCTTTCCACCTGACCGACGAGCAGACCCTGGAAGTGGGAGCTCAGCTATACCGCTCCGGCTTCGAGGGCGACCGGGGCGTCTACTTTCCCAACCTCGACGCCTCCGTACCCAATCTGAACGATGCCGAGATTCGCGATGGCTACCGCTCCGATCGCGACCCCGAAACCGACCGCAAGCTCGTCAACGTCAACTATCATCATGCCGATCTTTGGGGGCAGAATTTCTACCTACAGGCCTTCCACCGGGAGGAGGAGTCCAGCTTCCAGGCCTTTCCCTATCCCGTCTCGGATGGCCTGGAGTTCCGAGCCTCGAAGCAGAATACCGACCTGAGCGGCATCAAGGCACTGTTCGAGTCGCGCCTGGGCGATGACGTTTCCCTGACCTACGGCCTCGACCTGGATCGGGAGAAATTCGATGCCAGCCAGATGCTGTTCGATACCGGCGTATCAGATGCCACCGGTGGCCTGGTGCAGCAGCAGGCAGGGCTCGAGCCCCGCTATCCAGGCTATCAGGTAGACGGGCTGTCGGGCTTCGCCCAGGGCGACTGGCAAGCCACCCAGGCACTCAAGTTCTCCGCCGGATTACGCCAGCAGCACATGGACGTCGAAGTGGATGAGTTCCAGGGAATCCCCGGGGGCGAGAACGACTACGAAGCCACCTTGTTCAATGCCAGCGCCCTTTATGATTTCGGTAACGGCCACCAGAACTGGCTGCAGTTCAGCCAGGGCTTCGAGCTGCCCGACCCCGCCAAGTACTACGGCAAGAGCCCGGAGGTGAGCGTCGACAACAATCCCCTGTCCGCCATCGAGACGGATCAGGTGGAGCTTGGCTGGCGTTACCAAGGGGGCAACTGGACGGCGCAGACAGCGCTTTACTATGCCTGGTCGGACAAGGCCGTGGAGAACGCCCAGGACCTGAGCGTCAGCGTGGTCGACGAAAAGAAACGCGATTTCGGCCTGGAAAGCGCGGTGACCCGTTACTTCGACAATGGCCTGGAGGTAGGGGGCACCCTGCACCTGGTACGTTCGGAGCAGGAGAACGATCAGGGCTCATGGGAGAAGCGTGACGCCCGCTACGCCTCGCTCTCCTCCGCCACCGCCTTCGTCGGCTGGACCGACTACGTGCGCTCGGCGCGCCTGCAAGCCAATCACGCCTTCGACCTGGAAGACGATGCGGATCGCGAGATCGACGGCAATACCACTCTCGACCTGTCGCTCAGCCAGGAGACCGACTTCGGCACCGTGAGCCTGGGTGTGCAGAACCTGCTCGACGACCAGTACTCCACCGTCTGGGGCCAGCGGGCCGCCATGTTCTACTCGCCCTATTACGGCCCGGAATATCTCTACGACTACCAGGGGCGCGGTCGTACCTACACCCTGAACTGGTCGATGGCCTACTGAGCACCGGCGCACATCGGCCACAGTACCTGGGCGAGGCAAGGGGAATGGTTTCACTCGATAGGCAAACACCATGTTCGGTTCCGCTCACCACCTGTGACCTGCTCGACCTCGGCCAGCGCTTCGGGATCGACTATCGCTTTCCCGATGCGCCCCCTCGCTCCCAGCCCAGCCCTTGTGTGGCCCGGGGGCGGGTAACGGAAGTCGAGATCGACCCCACCCTGCGCGTGACGCTTTCGGATCTCGATGTCCTGCACGCCTATGCCTCCACGTCACGCCGTGCCGTACCCTGGTTTCTCAGCGTGATTCTGGAAGGCAACATCCGTGTGGGGCTCGGCCGTCAGTCGTACCAGTTGCAGGCCGGAGAGGCTTTCAGCACGCATTTCAGCGAGCAGACCGGGCTCGAGGTCTTCCAGCCCGCGCCACAACGGTTACGTATCCTCAACGTCTCGGTGTTGGCCTGTTCCGGCCCCCTCGCCTCCTCGCCCATCCCCCTCGCGCCGCCGGCAACGCCGATGCTGCATACCTGGCGGGTGCCGCATTTCCTGTACCATAGCCTGGAAGCGGCATTGACCTCGACCTGGCCGCTGTCACGGCAACGCCTGCTGTGGCAGGGCCTGGCACTGCAATTGCTGGCGCATGGGTTGCCTTCCAGCGGCCTCGGGCCCAGCGACGAAAGGACAGGGCAACGCATCCCGGCGGGCCTTTCCCGGCGTGATCACCAACGCCTGGAGCAATTGCGCCATCGGCTTGAACATCATCCCCACCATGAGTACCGATTGGCGCAGTTGGCACGGGACGCCGCCATGAGCCCCAGCAGCCTGCGTGACAAGTTCCAGCGTTGCTATGGCTGCTCGGTATTCGATTACCTGCGGCGTTGCCGCCTGACGCAGGCTCAGGAGTACTTGCGTCAGGGCTATAGCGTGCAACAAGCCGCCCATGCCTGCGGCTATCGCCATGCCACCAACTTCGCTACCGCTTTTCGCCGCCAGTTCGGCGTCTCTCCCGGCAGCCTCACCTAGGCGTGGCCAATCCCGGTGTCTGTCTCGCCGCGCCTAGCTCTCTGTTCCTGCGCATAGCTCTTGTTCCTATGCATAGCTCTTGTTCCTATGCATAGCTCTTGTTCCTATGCATAGCTCTTGTTCCTATGCATAGCTCTTCTGGCATTCGGCATACCTCAGCAACGCCTTAAAGCGCAATAATTCTCATTACTGTAAATTCTTCCGCAGGACAAGAGAATCATGCCCATGTCACCCCTTCCAAGAAATCGACTCTCCCTGGCCATTGCCTGCATTGCCGGCAGTATCGGCCATGCGGCCTGGGCGCAAGAGCCGGCGGCCAACCTGGATACCGTCACGGTAACCGCGCAACAAGCCGCCACCAAGGTCGCCACGCCTTTCATCGAGACCCCCCAGGCGACGTCCTTGATTACCCGTGACGAGATGGAAGAGCGTGGTGTACGCAGCGTACAGCGCGCCGCCGATTACACTCCCGGGGTCTACACCAATCAAGTGGGCGCCTCCAATCGCTACGATTACCTGGTCCTGCGAGGCTTTTCCGATGGCAGCTTGAGCAACACCTTCCTCGACGGCCTGAAGGTGATGGGGGACACCAACTCCTATAGCTCGATGACGATCGACCCGTGGTTTCTGGATAGCATCGAGGTGGTCAAGGGGCCGGCCTCGGTACTTTACGGGCGCGCCTCCCCTGGCGGCGTCGTGGCCCTGAACAGCAAGCGCCCGGAATTCCAGCCGGGCGGCGAACTGCGCCTGAGCGTAGGCAACAACAACCAGCGCAGCGCGGCATTCGACCTGACCGGGCCGCTCGGCGAGCAGAATCGTGTCGCGTTTCGCCTGACCGGACTCGCCAGCGCCGCCGATACCCAGTTCGGCCCGGTGGAGGAGCAGCGCTACGCCCTGGCCCCCTCGCTCACCTGGGACGTAAGCGATGACACCAGCCTGACACTGGAAGCTTATCTGCAGCAGGACCCGGAAGGGGGATACCACTCCGGCGTTCCGTTCGAGGGCGCCGTGGTCCCGCGCAATGGGCGCAAGATTGCCAACGACTTCTTCGATGGCGAGGAAGACTACGATAAGTTCGAGCGTACCCAGCGCATGTTCGGCTATGCGCTCGAGCACCGCTTCAATGACGACTGGACCGCAAGGCAGCACTTGCGCTATCTGGATGCCGACGTCGAGTTGGACCAGGTCTACGGCTTCGGCTGGGCACCGGGCTCGGATAGTGAACTGGTGCGCTACTACGCCGGCGGTGACGAATCACTGCAGGCCTGGACGGTGGACAACCAGCTCGAAGCGACGCTGGACGACGGTTTCCTGGAGCATACGCTGCTGCTGGGTGCCGATTACCAGCAGCGCGATAACGATATCGAGTGGCCCTCGGGCGCGTTCCCCAATATCGATGCCTTCAATCCGCAGTACGGCGCCGACCCCACGGCGATGTATCCGCCCACTCGCGAGAAGCATGAACTCGAGCAGGTCGGCGTCTACCTGCAGGATCAGATCGCCCTCGACAACTGGCGCCTGACTCTCGGCGGCCGCTACGACTGGGTCGATATCCGCAATACCAACCTCGATGCCGAAAGCCGCAGTGAACTCGACGACACCCAGTTCAGCGGCCGGGCCGGGCTGCTCTACCTGTTCGATAACGGCGTGGCGCCCTATGTCAGCTACTCCACCGCCTTCACTCCCACCAGTTTCGTCGATGCCGAGGGTGACCTGCTGCAGCCGATGGAGGGGGAGCAGCTGGAAACCGGCATGAAGTACCAGCCACCAGGAACCGAGGATCGTTACAGTGTCGCCCTGTTCCGCATCAATCAAGAAAACGTGGCCACCAAGGAGCAACCCACCGACCCGTACCGCGCCATCGGCGAGATCGAATCCCAGGGGGTCGAGCTGGAAGCGCATACGCAGATCACCGACAACCTGCGGCTCCAGGCCGGCTACAGCTACACCGATATCACCTATGCCAAAAGCGACGACGGTAATGAAGGCAATCAGGCCATCTATTCGCCCCGCCATCTGGCCAGCGTATGGGGGCATTACGCCGTCACCGAGGGTGTCCTGAGCGGCCTGGATGCGGGTCTAGGCGTGCGCTATCATGCCGACATTCAGGCTGACAGGGCCAATACCGAAACCGTTCCCGACTACACCCTGCTGGATGCCACCTTGGGTTACGACCTGAGCCAGGTAGGCCTTGAAGGCCTCCAGGCGCGGGTGAATGTAAGCAACCTGCTGGACAAGGAGTACGTGGCGTCGTGCAACTCGCTGGAATACTGCTATTTCGGCGCCGAGCGTAGCGTAACCGCCAGCGTCAACTATCGTTTTTAGCACCCTCAGCCGCGATACCTTCTTGCACCGATACGCCCAGGTCGATATTCGCCTGGGCGTTGCTTGCCTGATATCAGGTTTGCAAAACAATAAACATTATCGTTTAAATACATCTCTTATTGACTGGATGACCGTTCACTCCCATGCGCTGCACTTCCCTTCCATCACTCGCTCGCTGCGGACTGTTCACCGCTTGCTTGCTGACCGCCGCTACCGCCAAGGCACAGTGGGCCACGGTCGACTGGACGATTGCCGAAACACTGTTGGCCATCGACGCGCCTGTCAGTAGCGTCGCCCAGCAGGATGCCTACCACGACTGGGTAGGCGAGCCACGAATTCCCGACACTGCCACGGACATGGGCCTGCGTACCCAGCCCAACCTGGAACTGCTGGCGCAAGTTCCGCCCGAACGGATACTGATTTCGCCGATGTTCGCCGGATTGACGCCGCGCCTGGAGCGCATCGCTCCGGTCACGTCATTCACTCTCTACTCGCCGGGCACCGATACCTGGCAGGAAATGCAGACGCTGACCCGCCAGCTGGGTGATTTGACGGACCGCGGAGCCCAGGCAGAACGGCTGATCGGTGAAACCCAGGCGCTAATGGCCGAGCTGCGCGCAGCGAGACCCGATACCGCACCCCTGTTGATGGTGCAGTTCATGGATGCGCGTCACGTGCGCGTGTTCGGGGAAAACAGCCTGTACGACACCGTGCTTGAGCAACTGGACCTTTCCAATGCATGGGATCAAGCCACCAATGCCTGGGGGTTTTCTCTCATAGGCATCGAAGCCTTGGCACGTTATCCAGAGGCGACGCTCGTCATCATCGACCCGCTGCCGGCAGGGGTGGAGGAGCGCCTTGCAGGAAGCGGACTCTGGCAGCAATTACTCAGCGTCAAAAACAACAATCTGCTGCGCCTGCCGCCGGTATGGAGCTTCGGTGCGCTGCCTTCGGCACAGCGCTTCGCGCGGGAACTGGTCGCTGCGTTGGAAGCTTCCCCAGACAGCGACCAGTCGAACGATTGACCAGTAAACAGCTTGCTGGCCAGACAGCTTACCAGCGGTAGTTCACGCTACCGATCACGCTGCGCGACTCGCCGTAGTAGCACCAGTACTCGCAGCTGGCGACATACTCTTCATCGGTGAGATTGTTGACGTTGAGCTGGGCCTGCCAACCATCGGCAAACTCGTAACCCACCATGGCATCGACCAGCGTATAGCTGTCCACATCGGCACTGCTGTTGTCGGCATCCACACTGCTACCCACATAGCGCACGCCGCCGCCCAGGGTGACACCGTCGAGCACCCCGCCGGTGAGCGCATAATCCAGCCATGCGGAGGCCTGGTGACGTGGAATCAGGCTGGCGCGCCGGTCATCTTCCAGGCGTGAATCATTGTAGGTGTAGGCAGCGGTGACCTTGAGGTCATCGGTCACGTAACCCACGCCTTCCAGCTCGAAGCCTTGCGAGGTGCGCTCGCCTTCCTGGACCTGAAAGCCTGCCGGGGAATTGACGAACGTGTTGCTCTCTTCCAGATCGAAGACAGCCGCCGTCACGTAGCCGTCCCAGTCAAACGGCGCCACCTTGACGCCCAATTCCCACTGGCGACCTTCCCGGGGCTCGTACAACTCGCCGGCACTGTCCACGCGGCCCACGGGGTCGAACGACTCGGTGTAGCTGATGTAAGGATTGACGCCATTATCGCCCAAGTACATGGCACCTCCCGACCACGACACCTGGTCGTCATCCGAGCGCTCCGTGGTGCCCGCGGTCAGGTTGCTGTTCTCCGTTTCCGCCTGGTCATAGCGCACACCGCCCAGCAACACCCAGCGGTCGTCGAGTCGCAGTTGGTTCTGCGCATAGATGCCGGTCTGTTCCTTATCGATCTCCCGCGACAGCAAATCGTCGGAACCGATCGGGGTGTAGTTGCCATAACTGGGATTGAAAATATCGATCGGCTCGCCGAACGCATAATCATCCGCTTCCCGACCACTCAAGGCGAGATTCTGATAATCGACACCCAGCAACAAGGTGTTCTCGGTGCGATCCGTGTACCACGTGCCGACAACACGGTTATCCACCGTCCAGCTATCGATGCCGCCATCGCGGTAAACGTGGCCCCGGGAGGCGCGACGGTCATCCACCATGGAGAGGGCATAGGTGCTGCGCAGGTCGAGATCGAGCTCGCTGTAGCGCAGGTCCTGTTCGAACGCCCAGGTATCATTGAGGGTATGCCTCAGCTCGTAACCTAACGCCCACTGGGTGCGTTTATCCTGATCGTAGCCTGGCTCGCTCAGGTTGGTGTCCCGGTCTACCTTGCCGAACGGGGTACTTTCGACGGTGCCGTAAGGCAACTTGAAGCCGTTGACCGGGACGCCGTCATCCTTCTGCACGCTGGCCAGGAAGGTCACCGTGGTGTCTTCGCTGAAGTCCACCGCCAGGCTCGGGGCGAAGTAATAGCGCTCGTTGTCGGTAGCATCCAGGTCGCCATCACGCTCCTTGTACAGGCCCACCATGCGGTAGCGCACGTCGCCGGACTCGGTCAGCGGCCCCGAAGTGTCGACACCGACCTGGCGGTGATAGCGATTGCCCACTTGCAGCTCGACGTTGCCCTGGCGCTCGGCGGTGGGCCGCTTGCTCACGGCATTGATCAAGCCGCCGGGAGGCGCCTCGCCGTAGAGAATCGAAGACGGCCCCTTGAACACCTCGACCCGCTCCAGGCCGTAGGGCTCGGGCAGCCACTGGTAGAAGCCTTCGCGGTAGATACGCAGCCCATCCTGGTAGGTCGACTGATCGAACCCGCGCACCTTGAACCAATCGGTATTGTTATCGCTGCCGTAGTGGCCCGAGAGAACACCGGCACGGTAACGAAACGCCTCGTCAAGCTGCTGAACATTGCGGTTATCGAGCTCTTCCCGATTGACGCTCGACACCGGCCGTGGTGTCTCGACCAGCGGGGTATCGACCTTCAAGGCCGTTCCCACTACTACCATAGTGTCGGTTTCAGCGTCCGCCGTCGCCGCGGAGGCTGCTAGGGGAAGAGCGGCCAGGCACAATCCGGCCGCAGTGGCTTGCATGGAGAATCGAATCGCGGCGGATAACGGCCGTCGTGGGAGCGAACAAGGGAGAGCGCGCATGAAAAGGATTCCAAAGCCAGAGAATGGGAAGCTTAAGACCGTCAAGAAGTCCAATCATAAATATGATAAGAGTTATTATTTGCATTAACAACCTATATGGAATTTACCTGCGCCATGTCACTGTAAAGGCAGAGGCAATTCGCTAGGTTGGGGTAAAAATCGCGAGGTAATTACATGACGCTGGCTATCGTCGCCACCCGGGCCGGTCTGGGGCTCGAGGCGCCTGAAGTGCAAGTCGAAGTCCATCTGGCCAACGGCCTGCCCGGCTTGACGCTGGTGGGCCTGCCGGAAACGGCGGTGAAAGAGAGCCGCGAGCGGGTGCGCAGCGCCCTGGTCAATGCCGGGTTCGATTTTCCCAATACACGGCGCATTACTCTTAACCTGGCCCCTGCCGACCTGCCCAAGGAGGGTGGGCGTTTCGATCTGCCCATTGCCCTGGGGATTCTTGCCGCCTCGGGCCAGATTCCTGTGGAAGCGCTGGAAGGCGTGGAGTGTACCGGCGAGCTGGCACTCGACGGCAAGCTGCGCGCGGTTCCCGGTGTATTGCCATTCGCCCTGGCTACTCGTCAGGCTGGTCGCGCCTTGATCGTGCCTCGTGATTGCGCCGACGAGGCGGCACTGGCCGGCTCCCTGAAAGTCCTCCCCGCAGATACCTTGTGGCAGGTGGTGGCCCACTTGCTGGGCCAGGAAAAGATTCCCGCCCACCAGTTGGCATTTCAACCGCAACCGGGGCAGCCACCGGCGGATCTTGCCGAGATTCGCGGCCAGCACCAGGCTCGTCGGGCCCTGGAAGTCGCCGCCGCCGGCGGCCATAATCTCTTGTTTGCCGGCCCGCCCGGTACCGGCAAGACCATGCTCGCCAGCCGTCTACCGGGCATTCTTCCGCCGCTGAGCGATGATGAAGCGCTGGAAGTGGCGGCGGTACGTTCGGTGTGCGGGCTACCGCTGGAGCAAGATTGGGGGCGGCGCCCCTTTCGCCAGCCCCATCATAGTGCCAGCGCGGCAGCGCTGGTGGGTGGTGGCTCGAAGCCCAAGCCCGGCGAGATATCCCTGGCCCACCACGGCGTGCTGTTTCTCGACGAGCTACCGGAATTTTCCCGCCACGTCCTCGAGGTACTTCGTCAGCCCCTGGAATCGGGAACCATTCACCTGGCGCGGGCCAGCCATGAACGCCGCTACCCCGCTCAATTCCAGTTGGTAGCGGCAATGAACCCCTGTCCTTGCGGCCACCTGGGCGACCCGCGCCAACGCTGTCAATGCAGCACAAGCCAGATCCAGCGCTACCAGGCCCGGCTTTCCGGTCCGCTGCTCGACCGCATCGACCTGCAGGTGGAGGTTCCCGCCTTGCCGCCCGAGCAGCTTACCTCCCAGGAGGTGGGAGAAAGCTCGGCAGCGGTACGCCAGCGGGTGATGGCCGCCCGCGAGCGGCAATTGGCGCGCGGCGCCCTCAATGCCTATCTCGGCGGCCGTGAATTGGAAGCCGCATGCGCCCTGCAAGCCGCCGAGCGCACATGGCTTGCCGAGGTGCTGGAAAAACTCAAATTGTCGGCACGCGCCTACCACCGGGTACTGCGAGTGGCGCTCACGCTGGCGGATCTTCAGGGTGAGGCGCGCCCCGCCCAGCCGCAGCTGATGGAGGCGATCGGCTATCGCCAACTGGATCGTTTGTTGAAGCGTGGCTAGCGTTCCCCTGTAGCCCATCGATGAAATCATCCAGGGCGGAGAACAAGCCGCGGCGAATCGGTTCGGCTTCGTTGACCAGATGGTGGCGCGCCTCGGGATGTCGAACTATCTGCGCTTCAGGAAATTTCTTTTCCAGCACATCGAGATTCCACTCCCAATCGACGGTAAGGTCCTGTTCGCCCTGGAGGATCAACGTCGGCACCGGGTTGGGGGGAAGCGCCAGCAAGCGCGGCATCCAGCGGCGCATGGCGCTGATCCAGGTCACGCTCAATTGTTCGGGCTGCAAAGGGTCGCGCTCACGCAGGAACTCGGTAAAGTGCTCATCGGTGGAATTGGGGCGGTACTTGCGCGGAATCGTCTTCACGAAGGGGCTGGCCACCAGATGCAGCCAACTGGCCTGGTTCCAGCGCCAGGGGCGTACCAGCGGAGCGAGCAGCACGATACCCGCCCAACCCGCCGTTTCGCGGCGGCTCAGCGCATCGGTCGCCAGGATAGCGGCGCCGGTGCTCTGGCCCACACCCAGCCAGGGCTTGGGCGCCAGATCCCGGGAGCTGAGATGTTCCTGAAGAAAGCTCAGACAGTGCTGGTAGTCGTCGAAATCCTCGATCGCCGCGCGCGGCCCGCTGGAAAGGCCATGCCCGGGCAAGTCCCACAAGACCACCCGCCAACCACCCGCCAGCAAGTGTTCGAGCAGGTGGCAATAGAGCCCTAGGTGATCGAAATACCCGTGTACTACAAAGGCCGTGCCTACCGGCTCCGGCGGGCTCCACACCTGGCACCACAACTGGAAACGTCCGGTGTCGAGATAGCCGACGTACAGTCCCACGTGTTCGCTGAGTAGCGGCGCCAGGCCATAATGCTCCAGGTAATCGGTCATTGGCTGGCCGCCCTTCTCGTCTAAAGGGGCGATCGGTCCCAAAGCCTGCAGGGGGGTAAAGTCGGTCATCGTAGCCTCCAACAGGTAGGACAGGGACTTTCCGCGCATCGTTCATACCGAGGCAAACGCAAAGCTAGCGCGCAGCGCAACCTCACCATACCAGATGGCGGACCACGACCGCAGAAAGTGCGAACGGGATATGGGAATAGGAGACCAGGACGAAAAGCGACAGCGCTTGGTAGACGTCGCCGGAAGGGAGGCCACAAGGAAAAGCCCCGCCTGGGGCGGGGCCTGACGGCTACGGGCCGATCGCGATGGATGGCAATGGGTAGCGACAATACAAGGGCGCTCTACTTCTCGTTCGTGCCCCTTTCGTTCGAGCCCTCTTCGTCCAGGTCGTCTTTGGCGAAGTCCTCTTCGTCGAGATCGGCGTCCTGCTCCATCTGTCCGGGCCGGATGGGCTGCTCGGTGTCGTCCAGGCCCTCATCGAAGTCACCCCGAGCCTCGTCGAAGGAGGCATCCGCGTCCCGTCCGTCCGCA
Source organism: Halomonas sp. Bachu 37 (assembly GCF_039691755.1). Classification (NCBI taxonomy): domain Bacteria; kingdom Pseudomonadati; phylum Pseudomonadota; class Gammaproteobacteria; order Oceanospirillales; family Halomonadaceae; genus Halomonas; species Halomonas kashgarensis. The sequence continues at coordinate 3,268,444 of NZ_CP137552.1, forward strand.
TCGATCACGGCACTGCCATGTTGGGTGGGGTTCGTCTGCTCGTTGGCCGGGTCTGACTGATCAGCGGAAAACGCACTCGGCGAAGCCGCACTGAATATACCCGCCAGAACAAGCCCTAAAGCGTTGCGATAATCCATGTCGTCGATCTCCTGTGTCGTATCTGCCTGACGTCAGCATCGCAGGCCCTCAGTCCCAGCCTTCGACACCCGCCATGTCGGGAAGCTCGTGGGCGATGCCCTTGTGGCAGGTAATGCAGGTATCGTCGCCCTCGACGAGCCCGCGCCGGTGAGCCGCGGCGGCCCTGGGACTCTGGCGCGTGAAATCCATGGCACCCTCGTCGTGACAGTTGCGGCACTCCAGCGAATCGTTGGACTCGAAGCGCCGCCACTCGCGGGAAGCCATCTCCAGGCGATGATCCAGAAACTTCTCGCGCGTATTGATGGTGCCGAAGATCTTGCCCCAGACTTCCTTCGAGGCTTGCATCTTGCGCGCCATCTTGTCGGTCCAGTTATGAGGCACGTGGCAGTCCGAACAGACGGCCCGCACCCCCGAGCGGTTCGAGAAGTGGATGGTCGGCTGGATCTCCTCGTAAACGTTGGCCCGCATCTCATGGCAACTGATGCAGAACTGCTCGGTATTGGTCGCTTCCATGGCGGTATTGAACCCACCCCAGAAGAGCACGCCACCGATAAAGCCGCCAACCGTCAAAAAGCCCAGGCTGAGGTACTTGCTCGGCGTGCTGAACGTCTGCCAGAACCCCTTGATGCCGCGGATCGCTTTCTTAAACATTTGGCCCCCTAATGGTCATCGCCGCTATCGGTCGTCTGGTCGTTACCACTCTGCGGCCAGCCGCGCATGATCTCGTTGATATCGAGAAAGTCGTTCTCGACCGCGAGGGGGGCAGTAGTCTGCGTAGCATGGCACTGAGTGCAGAAGTAGCGTCGTGGCGATAGTTCGGCCAGAAAGTTGCCGTCGCGGTCCATGTAGTGGGTGACACTGACCATGGGCGCCTGGCTCTGCTCCACCTGCTGCCGGCTATGGCAGCTCATGCAGCGGTTGGCGTTGAGATCCACCTGATAGTTGTCGATCTTGTGTGGAATCGTGGGCGGCTGCATGGGATAGGCGCGGGCTCTTCTCAGGTCCTGGTTCTCGACCGGATAGAGCGGCTCCGGCGTGCGTTCTTCCAACAGAGGCACGTTGCCGCGCAGCGCATCGAGCTCTCCTTCCGCGGCGGAGGCCGCCATGCTGAGACCCAGCATGGCTATGGTGATGGTTATGGCGATAAAGAAATGTCGCATCGTTAATCCCCTTTAGACCGGTTCGATCCGACAGGCGCACTTCTTGAAGTCCGTCTGCTTGGAAATGGGATCGGTGGCATCCAGCGTCACCTTGTTGATCAGCTGGCTGGCGTCGAACCAGGGCACGAACACCAGGCCTCGGGGCATGCGATTGCGTCCCCGCGTCTCGACGCGGCTGTTCATCTCTCCACGCGGGCTGATGATGCGCACCTCGCTGCCCCGCCTGACACCCATCTCGCGAGCGTCTTGCGGGTGGAGGTAGACCACCGCCTGGGGAAAGGCACGGTGCAGCTCGGGCACCCGTCGGGTCATCGACCCGGAGTGCCAATGTTCGAGTACGCGGCCGGTCACCAGCCACAGCGGGAACTCCTCGGAGGGCGATTCGGCCGGTGGCTCGTAGGGCACGGCATAGATCACGGCCCGGTTGTCCTTGTGGCCGTAGAACTGGAATTTTCGTCCCGGCTCCACGTAGGAATCATACTCGCCATTATAGCGCCAGCGTGTCTCCTGCCCGTCGACCACCGGCCAGCGCAGGCCCGTTACCTCGTGGTAAACGTCAAAGGGCGCCAAGTCGTGTGCCTTGCCGCGAGTGAACTGCGCGTACTCCTCGAACAGCCCCTTCTGCACATAGAAACCGAAATGTTCCGCCTCTTGATTGGGATACTCCTTGTCGACTTCATCGAGACCGAAGGCATCGACATTGCCGTTACGATACAGCACGTCGAACATCGATTTGCCCCGCAAGTCGGGATTGGCGTCGACCAGCTCCTGAGGCCATACCTCTTCGATCTGAAAGCGCTTGGAAAACTCCATCAGTTGCCACAGGTCGGAGCGCGACTCGCCCGGGGCATCCACCATCTGATGCCAGAACTGGGTGCGCCGTTCGGCGTTGCCGTAGGCACCTTCCTTTTCTACCCACATGGCGGTGGGCAGGATCAAGTCGGCAAGCTCGGTGGTGACGGTGGGGTAGGCATCCGAGACCACGATGAAATTATCCGGGTTGCGGTAGCCGGGGTAGGTCTCCTCGACCAGGTTGGCCGCCGCCTGGACGTTGTTGTTGCACTGCACCCAGTAAGCGTTGATCTCGCCATCCTTGAGCATGCGGTTCTGCAGGACGGCATGGGCGCCCGGCTGCTTCTGGACGGTACCCGCCGGGACACGCCATACCTTCTCGGCAAAGGCGCGATGGTCGTCGTTGGTCACCACCATGTCCGCCGGCAGGCGATGCGAGAACGTGCCCACTTCCCGCGCGGTGCCGCAAGCCGAGGGTTGCCCTGTCAGCGAGAAGGGGCTGTTGCCCGGCGTGGATATCTTGCCGGTGAGCAGATGGATGTTGTAGATCATGTTGTTCGCCCAGACCCCGCGGGTATGCTGGTTGAAGCCCATGGTCCAGAACGACATCACCCGGGTGTTGGGGTCGGCGTAGAGCTCGGCAAGCTCATCGAGGCGGCGCTTGGGCACACCGGAAATCCGCGTGACGGTCTCGGCATCGTACTGCTGCAGGAATTCACGGTAACCTTCGAAGTCGATGTTGCGGGCGCCGGCCACGTCCGCGGCATTCTCCGCTGCCAGCTCCAGACGATGCTCGGGGCGCAGGCCGTAGCCGATATCGACGTTGCCCTCCATGAAGCGCACGTGTTCGTTGACGAAGTCCCAGTCGACCCGGTCGTTCTCGATGATGTAACGGGCGATATAGTTGAGGATCGCCAGATCGGCCTGAGGCGTGAAGATCATCGGCATATCGGCGAGCTCGAAGGAGCGATGCTCGTAGGTGGAGAGCACCGCCACCTTCACGTGCGGTGCCGAGAGGCGCCGGTCGGTCACCCGAGTCCACAGGATGGGGTGCATCTCGGCCATGTTGGAGCCCCACAGCACGAAAGCGTCGGCGGCCTCGATATCGTCATAGCAGCCCATCGGCTCGTCCATACCGAAGGTACGCATGAAGCCGAACACCGCCGAAGCCATGCAGTGACGGGCATTGGGATCGATGTTGTTGGAACGAAAGCCGGCCTTCATCAGCTTGTTGGCCGCATAGCCCTCCCAGACCGTCCACTGGCCGGAGCCGAACATGCCCACCGCCTCGGGACCTTTCTCGCGCATCGCCGTCTTGAACTTGTCGGCCATGACATCGAAAGCCTCGTCCCAGCTCACCGGCGTGAACTCGCCGTTCTTGTCGTACTCACCGTTGGTCTTGCGCAGCAGCGGCTGGGTCAGGCGGTCCTGGCCGTACATGATCTTGGACAGGAAGTAGCCCTTGATGCAGTTGACGCCCCGGTTGACCGGCGCGTTGATGTCGGCGTGGGTGGCGACCACCTGGTTGTTGCGGGTCGCCACGTTGACCCCGCAGCCCACCCCGCAGAAGCGGCACGGCGCCTTGGACCACTTCAACTGGGTCTGGCTGGCGTCGGTAACGATGTTCTGCGCCTGGCCCGGCAGACTGATGCCTGCGGCGGCAGCCGCCGTACCGGCCGCCGAGCTCTTGATGAAATTACGTCGCGTCAGCTTCATAGCTCATCCCTCTGTCCGTTATCTGGCTGGCCGATACGTGGTTGTCCTGTTCACCGGCTTCGATCTCCTGCTCCAATGCCTGCGCGCTCTCCACATGGTGATAGACCAGGCTCACCGAAAGCACGCCCTTCTCGTTCTGCAGCCAGTCGATGAACGCGACGATCTCGTGCTGGCTAGGCGTTTCGAGCACTAGCACCATCTTGCCGCGCGGGTCGGTGGCATGGACTTCGACATCCGCGAAATCCTGGCAGCGCTCGCTTATCGTGGCGATCCGCTCTGGCTGCAGCTGTACCAACAAGCTGGAGATATGTACGTTGTTATCATTCATGATCCATCCTTGCTTACTAGTTCCACGGTCAGGTCTTGCAGTCTCATTCTCAAGGCTTTTTTGGCCTGCACTAGGCTCGGTGACCTACCGTCACGGCCTGGGTAGGACAGTTCTCGACGCAGGCACCGCACCCCGTACAGGCTTCGGTTTCCACCGTGGGTTCGGGCACCCGATGGGTGTTGAAATGAAAGCGGATCGCCCCGACCTCGCAACTCTCGCCGCAGTTACGGCAGTAGACACCTTCCAGCCCCAGGCAGCCTTGACCGATCGTGGCGACGTAATCCCACGCTGGTTCCCGGGTATGGTCAAAGGCTCCGGCCTCGCAAGCCTGCTCGCAGGCACCGCAAAAGGTGCATTCACCGCGATTGAAATCGATTTCGGGAAAGCCGCCATCACCACGAACGATGATGCCGGTTTCACAGGCACTCCCGCAGTCACCACACTGGGTGCAACGGGCGATGAAGTGCTTCTCCTCAAGCGACCAGGGTGGCCGCAACGCCGGCGGGTGGTCGGCCCGGCGGCCAAACAGCAGAGCCCGCTTCGAGCGGTTCACCGGCGTCGAGTTGGCTGTTTTCATCATGGCGGCCCCCGCTATCCCGGTGGGCCGGGAGGCCCGGTGAAGATCTGGAAGATCCACACCAGAAAACCATAACCGGACACCACCAGCACGGCGAGGATCGGAAACAGGATCCCGGCCAGAAAAAGGAAGACGAGCAGCTCACGTCTTTTCTCTCGTTTATCCTCGGTTCTTTCCTCAGTTCTTTGCATAAGTAAACTCACCGCAACGCGACTCCTTGTACTACCTTAGGAATCATCAGCGCCGCTGACAACCTCGTTTTTTGCCAGTGTTTCGCTTCTTTTTCTGACAAATTCTGTCAAACGATGACCAGGAGCTTGCAATGAGAATGGTTTACCAACCTGTCGGGATCTTGCTGGGCACACTGACGTTCGCGGCAGCGACATTTGCCACGGCTGACGAGAGCGCATCATCCGATCCCATGAGTCGGCTCAGCCAATTTCATCAGCATCAGCAAACCTTGGGTTTACTGGCCCAAGAGCGGGCCGACGCCGATGAAATCAGCGAGCTGGCGGAAGAGTTCGCCGTGGATCATGGGATTCTCGAAGAGTGGCTGAACGAGGCCGGGCATTCGTCGCCCCCGTCTGATGAAAGCTCGACAGGCTACAGCGCGGGAGAGAACGAGGCCTATACGACACTGCAGAGACAGCAGGGAGCCGAGTTCGACAGCCAGTTTCTCGCCTATCAGGAGGATATCCACCGCCAGGCGCTGGAGTATCTGGAGAAAAACCGCCCCGAAAGCATCGAGCAGTCCGAGCAGGCGAATCATCTGAAAGTGACCCATGAAACATTGCGCCGGCATCTTGGGATGCTGCAGAACCAGCGCCAGGAAGGCGATAACCCATCGTCAGATGAGTGACTCCAGCCGGGCGCCAAGCCATCCTGGGCTCTGAATCAATACTCATGACGCTGGATTAACCTTATGTCTAGTGAAGGGATCGGTTCTTCGGGTTTACATGTGGAAGTATTTTCCACAAAATCGTGACATGCTGGTTGAGTGATGCCACTCCCGCTTATCTTGCGCCCGGCACAAGCCGACCGCCGACGAACATGAGGAGCCCTCTATGTCCCAACGTATCTCTCGCCATCGCCTGCAGATGGCCGCTGAGCTGGACCGCTTCATTACCGAGCAAGCCCTGCCGGGCACCGGAGTCGATGCGGATGCTTTCTGGGCCGGAGTCGATGCCCTGTTTCATGACTTGACTCCCCGCAACCGCAGCCTGTTGGAAAAGCGCGAGGAGCTGCAGCAGAAACTGGATAGCTGGCACCGGGAAAATCCCGGCCCGGTCAGGGATATGTCGGCTTATCGCGGTTTCCTCAAGGAGATCGGTTACCTGGTGGAAGCGCCGAGTAGCGTTACTACCACCACCGCCAATGTCGACCGCGAGATCGCCATCCAGGCCGGCCCGCAGCTGGTAGTGCCGGTAAGCAACGCCCGCTATGCGCTGAACGCCGCCAATGCCCGTTGGGGCAGCCTGTACGATGCCCTCTACGGCACCGACGCCATTTCCGAGGAAGACGGCGCGGAAAAGAGCAGCGAGTACAATCCCAAGCGCGGCGAAAAGGTCATCGCCTACGCCCGTGGCGTGCTCGATCGTGCCGCTCCTCTGGCCACCGGCTCGCACCGTGATGCAGTGAAATACCTGCTACGTGACGGCCATCTGATCGTCACGCTGGAAGGCGGCCGCGAAACCGGGCTGAAGGATTCCGGCAAGCTGATCGGCTTTACCGGCGATGCCGCCAAGCCCGAGTCCATCCTGCTGACCAATAACGGTCTGCATCTGGAAATCCAGATCGATCCGACCCACCCCATCGGCAAGACCGATCCGGCGGGCGTCAAGGATCTGGTGGTGGAAGCTGCGCTGACCACCATCATGGACTGCGAAGACTCCGTCGCCGCCGTGGACGCCGAAGATAAAGTGGGCGTTTACAGCAACTGGATGGGCCTGATGAAAGGCGATCTTGAAGAGCGGATCGACAAGGGCGGCAAGACCATCACGCGCCAGCTACACGCCGACCGTACCTGGCAGACCACCGATGGCAACGCCATCACCCTGCCGGGGCGTTCGTTGATGTTCGTGCGTAACGTCGGCCACCTGATGACCACGCCGGCAGTGCTGGACGCCGACGGTAACGAGCTGCCGGAAGGCATTCTCGACTGCTTGATGACCTCGCTTCTGGCCCTGCACGACCTGAAAAAGGATGCCGACCAGCCGCGCAATTCGCGCACCGGTTCGGTCTACATCGTCAAGCCCAAGATGCACGGCCCGGAAGAAGTCGCCTTCTCCAACGAGCTCTTCTCCCGCGTGGAAGACCTGCTAGGCATGACCCGCGACACGCTGAAGATGGGCATCATGGACGAGGAGCGCCGCACCACGGTCAACCTCAAGGCGTGTATCAGCGAGGCGGCTTCTCGCGTGGTGTTCATCAACACCGGCTTCCTCGACCGTACCGGTGACGAGATGCACACCGCCATGGAAGCCGGCGCGATGATCCGCAAGGGTGACATGAAGGGCGCTGCCTGGATCGGCGCCTACGAGCGCAATAACGTTCTCGTCGGCCTGGATTGCGGGTTACGCGGTCGCGCCCAGATCGGCAAGGGCATGTGGGCCATGCCGGACCTGATGCACAACATGCTGGAGCAGAAAATCGGCCACCCGAAGGCCGGCGCCAATACCGCCTGGGTGCCCTCGCCTACCGCCGCCACCCTGCATGCGCTGCACTACCATCAGGTCAATGTCGGCGACATCCAGCGCGAGCTGGAAAGCCAGGGTGAAGTGGACCTGCTGGACGATCTGCTCACCGTGCCGGTGGCCGAAGACACCAACTGGTCTGATGAGGAAATTCAGCAGGAGCTGGATAACAACTGCCAGGGCATCCTCGGCTACGTGGTTCGTTGGGTGGAGCACGGAGTGGGTTGTTCCAAGGTACCGGATATTCACGATATCGGCCTGATGGAAGACCGCGCCACGCTGCGTATCTCCAGCCAGCACATTGCCAACTGGCTGCACCATGGCATCGTCGACACGCCGCGTGTCGAAGAGACCCTCAAGCGCATGGCCAAGGTGGTCGACGAGCAGAACGCAGGCGATCCGACCTATACTGCCATGAGCGCGGACTTCTCCGCCTCCACGGCGTTCAAGGCGGCATCCGACCTGATCTTCAAGGGCCGCGTTCAGCCGTCTGGCTACACCGAGCCGCTGCTCCACGAGTGGCGCCAGGTACACAAGGCGAAGTAAGTCTTGAATCGACCACGCTAGGCGATGCTAGGGGCCTAGGGTGCTCATGAGGCAAATCGACTACCGGCTGCAAACTCAGTTATTGATGGGTTTGGAGCCGGTAGAAGAGAAGATAGCTATAAATTGGCCTCTACCATCAACCCACCCACCAGCGCATTGTCGGTATCGTTCACACCGCCCGGGTGGATGACGTACTGCAGATTGGGGCGCAACACCAGCCAGTCGGCCACATGAAATCCGTAATAGATCTCGGCGTTGTACTCCTCGCTCTGTGCCGGACGCGGACCCGGAGAGGCTTGACCGCCTGACGCATCGCGGCGCATGTAGGTATCGTAGTGCTCGTTGACGTTGGCCCAGGCCAGACCGATGCCGAAATCATCTTTGGGGCGGGCATCGAAAGGTCCTTTGTACTGCATCCCGATCGAAACGTACTTGTCGATATAGGCCGTGTCCCGATCGTTCCACGTGCTCATGGAAAACAGCGACAATCCCCGCGAGACATCATCGTCACGAGTAGTGATCTGCTGGTCCACCACGTAGTAAAGCCCCATGCGATAGCTCTGCGTGGCATCTTCCCGGTCAGCCGTGTAATCCGTGGCACCGGCCGTGCTGTAGTAACCCCCGATCTTGTACTGTCCAGGTAGTGAATCGCTGCCCAGTTCGGGTGTCCAGCCGAACTCCACGGGAATCAAGGCGCCGGTGGTACCGCTGTGCTTGAGGTCCAGACCATTATCGGGATCGAGATTGGAGGGGTTGAGGTCGAACAGACCCATCTGCACGTAATGCTCGCCGGTGGCGTTCCACCTGACACGTGTTGCCCACTGGCTGACCGGCCAGTTGTACCAGATGGAACCCGCCTGGTTGCCCGGCTGGGCGCTGCCCAGATAAAGATTCTGGAAGCGGCTGTCGAACGTGGCGAAGTCGTCGCTGACCGGAATACGCCCGAGCTTGACGTCCAGCGCCTCGTCGAAAAACTGCTGCCGATACCAGAGCTGGGTAATACGAGTGACGTTGCCGCGACCATAGACCTCCTGAACCGACGAGACGCTACCGCTCTCCGGATAGACCAGACGATCCGTAGTGAGATTGTCTCCGTTGCGATTGGTCAGGGTGAATTGAAAGCTGGCATTCGGCAGGCCGAACAACGTATCGAGGTCAAATGAAATGCCGGTCGTCCACTGGTCGCTATAGCGCACCGTTCGATCACGGTTATAGCCACCATGAGCATTCCATGCCGACTCCGAAATATAGCCAAGGTTGAATTCCACACCCTGTTGCTCAAGGCTGCTGCGTTTGCCGTTCCAGTCGCCGAGCATCCAGGCCGAGCTCGAATCGAAAATGGAATTCGCCTGAACCGGACTAAAGACGGCCCATAAGCCAAGCGTCATCACCCCATAACGAAGCCCGTTGCTTGCCATAACTATCCCCCAACTCACCAGTCGTCCTGTCTCCCGAGCGTCAAGCGCATGGCTGCGATATACGATCCCGGCGTCGAGAAACACGTAACCGAAGGCCTCGAAGCCAAGCGGTGATAGAAGGGTAGCCCATGTCGCTGGCTTCGAGCAGCCAGTACTCCTATTAACTTTCTAATAAAAACCGTGTTATTGGATTAAATTCGTCAAGTCTACGACCTGTTAAACCTAACACTATTTCATGTGCCCAAATTGTTTTAAAAAAATACCGCGCGATGATTTTTAATTTTCAGAAATGGTGGCTAGCTTGTGTGTTGTATGGCTTGGTCATGACCAGCCAACGGCCAGGCTTCAGTTTCGTTTAATGACTAAAGGAGCATAGTCATGTTCAAGAAGCTTTTAATCACAACAGCCATCTCAACCGCACTGGCAACTTCCGGGTCCGCTATGGCACAGCAGTGGGACCAGGACAATCAATGGCAGGATCGGGATCGCTACAGCCAGGATAACCGCTGGAACGATGATCAGAACCGCCAGGACAATCAGTGGCGCGACGATCAGGACCGCTTCAATCAGGACAACCGCTGGCGCGACGATCAGAACCGTCAGGACAATCAGTGGCGCGACGACCGGGACCGCTACAATCAGGACAACCGCTGGCGCGACGATCAGAACCGTCAGGATAACCAGTGGCGCGACGACAACCGGGGCCGTCAGGACAACCAGTGGCGCGACGACAACCGGGGCCGCCAGGACAACCAATGGCGCGACGACAACCGGGGCCGCGATAACCAGTGGCGCGACGACAATCGGGGCCGCGATAACCAATGGCGCGACGACAACCGCGGCAACGATAACCAGTGGCGCGACGACAACCGGGGCCGCGACAATAACCAATGGCGCGATGACAACCGGGGCCGCGACAATAACCAATGGCGCGACGACAACCGCGGCAACGATAACCAGTGGCGCGACGATCAGAACCGCTACAATCAGGACAATCAGTGGCGCGATCAAGACAGCAATCGTTATAACCAGAACCGCAACTAAGCCGGCTTGGCAGCCTATGAATAAGCATGGGCTGCCATGAATCATGTAAACATTCGTTTTACCGGAGGCATCATGTTCAAGCGACTGATTATTGCGACTGCCGTATCGACCGCGCTCGCGACAAACGTGGCGGTAGCACAGCAAGACAACCGCAGCGGTAGCTACGGCTACGATAATTCCCAAAGAAACCAGCAAAGCTATCAATCACGAGATAACCAGGATCGTCAGCAATACCAGAATAATCGCTACAGCAGCGATTACGACCAAAGAGATCGTCAGCGTAACCAGGGATGGGAAGATCAGCGTCGTCAATATCAAAGCGATGACTATGACTATGGTTACGACCGCGAAGACCGCCAACGCAGCCAGTCGCGGGATCAGCAAGATCGTCAGCAGTATCGCGGCGATAGCTATGGGTATGGCGACGAGCAGAGAAATCAGCAAAGCCGTCGCAATGACCAATCTCAAGGCTCCGATCAGCGGAGCTCCTATATCTTCCTGCAAGGTTACATCGAAGGTAAGGAAGAAGGTCTTGAGCAGGGTCTGGTGAGAGGTTATCGACAGGGCTACATGCAGGGTATGCATGATGCCGCTCGCAGCCAGAACACAAGCGGTAGCCAAGGCAGCAATCAGCAAGGTTCCACAAACCAGGGTTCTACTGGCCAAGGCTCTAACAGTCAGAGCGGCATGGGGAACTCAGGAACTCAGCGCCGCATGGGGGCAGAAAGCCAGACCCCGCCGACTCCCGTGGGTTCAGAAGACTCAGAGGGACCAGCCGACACGCTGAGGTCGGAAGCTCAAAATAATTCGGATAACAATGGTTCGAATTCAAATGGCTCGAATTCCAACGATTCGGATTCCGATGAAGATTAAAAACGCTGGACGCTAGAAGGCAAGTCTAAAAGGTGCATGTTTTCATGCACCTTTTTTTGTGCCCGCTCGATGCTCACCACCTTATCGACAGACTCTGATGACCCGGAGACTGTCAGAAGTTATTCTTTTTCCGAGGCAAGCATTTCGAAACCCAGTTCACCTCTAGTCCCGCCATGGGCCAAAGACAGGAAAACAATAATGACAGTGATGACTGCCGAGCAGATCGAGCATTTTCTGGATGAGGTATTTCCCCAGCGTATGGGCAGAATCGAAAGCGTGGGCGATATGAGCGCTACCATGCGCTTGACCATAGGTAATGAGCATCTACGCCCGGGGCCTCGGGTTTCCGGCCCCACCATGATGGGCTTTGCCGATGTCGCGTTATATGTCGCGATACTGGCTCAGATCGGCCCCGAAGCGATGGCGGTCACCTGCGATCTGAATTGCCACTTCCTACGCGCCGCCTCCGGCGAGCACGATATTATCGCCCATGCCAAGCTGATCAAGCTCGGCCGTCGCCTGGCGGTAGGGGAAGTGCAGATTTTCTCCGCAAGCGATGAAACACGCCCGGTCGTCCATGTGACCGCGAGCTACGCACTGCCCGACAAGGAGTAAAGCAAGAGCGCCACAGCTACCCAGTGGCGCTCCCAGTTGCTCTGGCGTGCTGTCTCGAGTCCCTTCAAAGCGTCATGAAGGGTGAGTCTTTCTGATCGGTAAACGTGTACACCTCGTAGGGCTCTTTTTGAGGTCCCGGCATTCCCGGCGTTCCAATCGGCATGCCGGCCAGGCCAATGCCGTCTACGTCGGGCTGCTGTTCGAATAGCGCTTCGACCGCCTCCATCGGTACATGACCTTCGATCCAGTACTCGCCGATTTGGATGGTATGGCACGACCCCAGGCCGTAAGGCACGCCTGCCTGGAGCTTGATATCACCTAACTCGACATCATCAACAATCTTGACTTCCACACCCAACTCTTCCAGATGGCGGGCATAGCCATCACAGCAGCCACACTGCGGGTTCTTGTACATCGTGGCTTCGTCGGGTAGCGCTGCCTGAACCGAGGCGGCCCCCAGCAACAGGGCACTCGAAATTACAGAAGCGGTTAAACGGTTCATATGCGATCTCCTAGTGGGGCACGGCTAAACAGGTATTTAGTGAGCGAGGCGATACCTAACCCGATCAACAGTAGAAACGCTAAAGGCATGAGCCAACCAAACCAGCCCATGGAACCCATCAAAGCAAAGCAATCGGCATTCATCATGGCAAGCCTCCGCGCAGCAACCAAAGCAACATGGCCTAACAATGTATGAAGCTTACAACCCTGGGGTTACCCCAAGGTCAAGTGACAGATAGCGCATTCAACATATTGGTTGTTACAGATCATTTTTTTCCCGTTGGGTTCAGGCGTGCTTCAGCTTAAGGCCGTACTTGCCACCACAACATTAGAGATGATGAATACTACTCAGGCCAAGTCGGGAGCAATGCTCACTTCGACTGGCACTCATACCAGCCGAGATATCCGACGGTCAGTCCCTGCTCCAGCGAAAAGTGCAGCTCCGCCTCAATGAGTTCTCCTGATTCAGGCTTCTCCTCGCTGTCAGAAGCCACCCGCATTTCCAAACCTTCAGCAGAGAGTTTCAAGCCCTCCTCCAGGCTTTCATAGCCCGGCGCCTTGTCTGCTGAAAGCTCCACCAGCCGACCATGGATCTTGGTCACGCCAAGCGGTTCTTCGCTATGATCAGCGTTGCTTATCGCCAGGATCGGCAGGCTTTCGGCGGTATAACGGTAGGCGCAATACGAAACGTCGCCCAACACCTTCGCGATCTCGGCGTCTTCCATCGTCTGCGGATCAATGGCCGGTATATCAGGCGACTGAACAGCTTCCTGCGCACCGACCACTTCAGGAGACGGACCTTGCATTGTCGAATTTTTCGTATCAGCAGTCGCGGAATCACCATAGCCGCCGAACAAAGCGATGCCTGACACGACAGCAGAGAAGAGAAACGTCTTTCGAGCGTGGCTTGGTAAACGAGTCAACATTATTCTGCCCTCTCAAGGTCGCGGATAAGGTACTTCATCTCGGCAATTTCGCGACGCTGCGCAGCAATGATATCGTCGGCCAACTTACGAACGCGAGGATCTGTAATCTGCGCGCGTTCGCTTGTCATGATCGCGATCGAATGGTGAGGAATCATCGCCTTCATGTACGCCGTGTCGTCAACCGTCGCTTGGCTACGGACGAGCCATAACGCAGCGATAAAGAGCAGAGCACTTCCCACGTAAATCGCGATATTCATCATTTTCTTCTGGTACATGTTGAGCATGAAACTCAGCATCACAACAGCCATCACAGCACCCATGACCAAGGCCATCCAGGCTCTGGTTTCGCTCCAAAACACGTGCTCGAAGGCATAGGTATTGAGGTACATCACCCCATACATGATTATCGTGGACGTCGTAACCATCGCGCCGAAACGCCAGTAAGACATGTTCATCGCTTTTTCCTTTTAATGTCCGTGGGCTGTTGAATTTTCCGTATCGAAATCAGCAAACTCATCTGCCGTCATGCCGGGAAGACGCATGACGAAGGCAACGATTTCCCAGAGTTCATCATCGCTGTGCGTTGGACCGAACGCAGGCATCCCACTCATGCGAACGCCGTGCTCTACCAACCAGAACACCTCGTTGGGTTCCCATTCTGAAACCACGTCGGGAAGATGCGGCGGTTGAGGCAGCATACCCTGGGCCCATTCACTCTTTTCTTCCCCCGGGCCGCCGTGACAGTGTTGGCACATTGATTTGTAGCGAGTTGCGCCAGGAGCAACCATTGCGTCATCGAGCAACGGCACCTCAATGTCTTCGGCCCGATCCGAAATCGAGTTTTTCATCGTGGTTTCGAGCGCCCACCGAACGACGGGTTGGTGATCTTCGGTCGCGGCCACGTTATAGGCACCCGAATACGCTACCCAAATACCGACAACGAACGCAATCAGAACCACCGCTGCTAACGCAACGGCTGCACCTATCGCGAGTTGCCGCGTTTTCGTCTGCATAACGTCACCTCACGTTTAGCCAGGGCGAGTTAAGCTCGTCCTTGTCTACGTGACCGGATCCGAACAGTGAAGTTTCGACCAATACACTAAGCTTACAGAATTGTAATGTTACATTTTTTCTGGCCTTGCTTCGGTTAATGCTATCCGGGCAAGAAGGGAGCCGGGCAGTTCATACTCGTCGAAAGGGCGGTTTAGGCCGGGTTTCACTTGCAATGGTATTCTTTCGGTAGACTTTCAGTCGCACAAAGCTTCGGTCCGTCCGTCCGATTTGCCGCCTCGAGCTGCACAATGAGCTACTGCCAGGAGCCGCCTGTGAAAAAGCTGCCATTAAAAATCATGGTTGCAGAAGATGAGCCCAAAACCGGCGTGTACTTGAAACAGGGATTGACTGAGGCAGGGTTTGTCGTTGATCTCGTGACTAATGGTGCCGACGCGTTCCAGCAAGCCGTCAACGAGCCTTATGGCCTGCTAGTGCTCGATGTAATGATGCCTGATATGGATGGTTGGCAAGTGCTTGAAAACGTTCGTGCGGCCGGACGGCAGACGCCAACCTTATTTCTGACTGCGCGCGATCGGGTCGAGGACCGCGTGAAGGGACTCGAACTCGGAGCGGACGACTATCTAATCAAACCGTTTGCCTTTTCCGAGTTGCTTGCCCGGGTGAAATCGCTGCTTCGCCGAGGAAATGGCACCGCCTTCCAGCCAACCTTGATCATTGAAGATCTCCAGCTGGACCTAATCAAGCGGCGAGCAGCGCGCGGCGGCAGACGTATCGACCTGACCGCTAAAGAATTCATGTTGTTGGAGCTACTGCTTCGCCACTGTGGTGAAGTGCTATCCAAATCGTTTATTGCATCAAAAGTCTGGGGTATCGATTTCGATAGCGATACCAACATCATCGAAGTCGCTATTCGACGGCTGCGAGCGAAAATCGATGATGATTTCCCGATAAAGCTGATCCATACCGTACGCGGCATGGGTTACCTTATCGACGAGCCAGGATCTCGCTAGGCTTACGCTGGAATTGATGGCTCCCGCGCTACGGGTAACTTCATCCCGAACGTGGTAATACCGTCAGCGGATTGACAGTAAATCGCTCCGCTGTGTGCCTCGACGATGGAGCGAGTGATAGCCATCCCCAAACCGGCATTCAATGTGCTTCCCTCACGTCTGGCCGTATCGATACGGTAAAAACGATCGAACAAATTGTCGATGTGCTCGGGCGGGATCGTTGGCCCGTGATTGCTTACTTCAAAACTCACCCACTGACCAACCCGAGATAGCTGAACATCGATCGTGGTGCCTGCGTCGCCGTAGCGAACTGCGTTGGACATGATGTTCGAAACCGCCCTGCGCAGCATGAGATTGTCGCCTCGCACCCGTGCCGCACCCTGACGATGCATGATGAGCTTGATGCCTTTCTCGTCAGCGGCATACTCGTAGTACTCCAGCACGCTCGAAGTTATCCTGGCCAGGTCTTGATCGTCGAAGTCTGGAGTGATCATGCCATTGTCGGCTTTCGCCAGGAAAAGCATATCGTCAACCATGCGTGACATCCGGCGTAGCTCTTCGAGGGTAGAATAAAGAACCTCCTTGTAGTCGGCATTTTCACGATCCTGGATTAACGCCACTTCTGTCTGCGTCAGCATGCTGTTGAGAGGATTGCGCAGCTCGTGGGCGATATCGGCGGAAAAATTCGATAACCGTAGAAAGGATTGGTCCAGTCGCTCGAGCATTGCATTGAAGTTAGCAACGAGCTCATGCAGCTCGGCTGGCACAGACGCAGTTGAAATACGCGTATCCAGGCAGTGTGCCGTGATCATGGAAGACGTCTTCGAGAGCCGGGATATCGGCTTGAGGCCGCGGCGGATGAAGACGAAGCCGAGCGCGCCACTGAGAATGGCGCTGGCGATGAGGGTGTAGATGAACCATCGCCGGATCATTTCGAAGAATTGAGCGCGGTGTGTCACGTCCATGGCCAGTTGGACCGTTCCTCCCTCTCCACCGGCCCACTCCTCGATCCACTCGGTTATACCGCTGTAACGCTTTTCCCCTAACTGGACTACCCATCGGCTGTCTTGCGAGGGGCTTAGCAATGTAGACAACTCCTCGGACAGATTGTGGTGTGAGTACATGATCCGATCGCCCGACATGATAGCAGCCGCAAAGCCAAACGAAGTGTCGAACAAGCGTTGGATATCCGAGACCATCCCCGGGTCGAAATCATCTTCTCGCGTTATTATCGCCCTCAGGGCAGAGACTTTGGAATCGAGAGCCTGGGCGTCCTGTCTTTCGAAATGAAGTCGAGAAAAATAGTTAAAGCTGACAGCCGCGAGCGTGAGCACAGCGGTCACGACCATTACGAAAAGAAGTGTAGTGGTCAAGTGTTTTTGGCCACCGAATTTTGAGTATTCCAGTAGTTCTTTTCTGCCACATTCGGCGGTAGGCCACCGTTATGCTTGTGCGGCCTGAGGCTGCTGTAGTAACCGATCATATAATCAGTGACAGATTGCTTCGCCGCCGCAACATTGGGGTAGCCAATCTCTGGCATCCATTCCGTTTTCAGACTCCTGAAGAAGCGCTCTGTCGGGGCATTATCCCAGCAATTGCCACGGCGACTGAGACTCTGCGTCATCCGGTAGCGCCAGAGCATCTGTCGGAATGCCAGGCTGGTGTACTGGCAACCCTGATCCGAATGAAACAGAATGTCCGGTGGCTCTCGACGCGATTCGTAGGCCATGGTCAGTGCCTTCTTCACCAGCTCCGTATTCGGAGACAAGGACAATGCCCAGCCCACGGGTTTACGGGCATACAAATCGATGACCACCGCCAGATAAGCCCAGCGTGCCCCTGTCCAAATATAGGTAATGTCGCCGGTCCATACCTGATTGGGCTCCTTTACGTCGAATTCCCGATCGAGAAAATTCGGGATATCCAGGTGCGGCTGATCCGCCTTCTTGTAGGCGTGGCTTGGCGGCTGTGTGCTCACCAGCCCCAACTGCTTCATCCGTCTGCTGGCCCGGTAACGACTCAGCGATGTTCCAGCCTGCGTGACCATTTTGGCGATGCTGCGAGCGCCGGCAGAGCCGTTACTGACGGTATGCGCCTCGACAACCTGGTCCAGCAGCTTCTGCTCAGTCTCACAGGGCCTTCTGTCCCGGTCACGCCAGGCCCGGTAGCTACTGCGATGCACCCCAAACACCTGGCACAAGTGCTGCACCGCATAGCTCTCTTCAAGTCGCTCGATTATCGAGAATTGTTCAGGGAGTCCGACATCAAGAGAGCAGTAGCCTTTTTTAATATTTCCTTCTCTTCCTCCACCCGCCGCAGCTTGCGCTTCAGTTCCTGAATCTCACGCTGTTCCGGCGTCAGAGCCTCACCTTTCAGCGGAGTCTTGCCTGCCCGCTCAGCACGAAGCCTGCGTACCCAATACTCCATGGTGGATTTGCCAACGCCCATGGCCTCACACGCCGCCTTCAGCGAGTAACCCTGATCGACCACGAGCTGGGCCGCCTCCAAGCGAAATTCCGGACTGAACGCTCTCTTCTTCGTCATCATCTGCACCTGACTGTCTATGTGAGTGATCATACACTCAAAATCAGGTGGCCAGATTCACTGTGCCACTACAAAGAGCCATCCGTCCCCTTAGCGACAACTTGTTCATTTCGCTCTCCTCGGTCATTGAAACGAACAAAACACTACCAATGCCCAGGTGCGAGATGGATTGACAGTATTTTTGGCTGAATTCAGCCTATCTTCAGGTTGGTGCGTTACAAGTGAGCCTCCCTGACTAAATCAATGAGGTAATCCCATGCGTAAGGTTTTATTACTGACGCTGGTCCTAGGTATCACTACGTCAGCTGCCTTTGCAGCCGGTGAGCACGGTGATTTACATACATCGGTGAGCGATGCCGAAGTTGATCGTACCATCCGTTTCGAGGCTGGTGACATGTGGTTCGATCCTGTGGGGCTCGATATAGTCCCCAGGGAGACCATAAGGTTTGAGATAATCAATACCGGCAATCTCGAACATGAATTCGTGATCGGCGATGCCGAGGCCCAGGAGGAGCATCGCAAGTTGATGCTGGAAATGGGAGGCAGCCATGGTAATGGAGGACATGGAGGTCATGCTATGGTTGAGGGAGAGCATGGCAGCTATATGCCCTCTGTGACCATTGCGCCGGGTGACACAGCAGACCTCGTCTGGACCGCCCCAGAGAATATCGACGGTCTGGAATATGCTTGCAACATTCCGGGGCACTATGAAGCTGGAATGTACGGTAACTTTGATACTCAGGGGTGATCCCGTCGCATGAAACTGTTGCTATTGGAAGACGATGACCTGTTGGCGGAAAGCCTAGCAGAGAGTCTTAAAGACAACGGTTACCTGGTCGATTTGGCCGCCTCGGTGAGGGCGGCTAAGTCGCTTATGGCAACCGAGAAGTACGAGCTTGCCATTATCGATATTGGCTTACCCGATGGCTCGGGGCTTGAGCTACTCACCCATTGGCGGCAGCAAAAGCAGGACAATTCCATCTTGATTCTCACCGCGCGGGATACCTGGGAGGATAAGGTGGTCGGCTTGGAGAAAGGCGCGGACGACTATCTCACCAAACCCTTTCACGAAGCCGAACTCATGGCACGCTTGAAAGCCTTGCGGCGACGGCGTTCGGGGCAACTTTCTGCGCGGCTATCGCTTGGTGGCGTGGTTCTGGACGAAGCCAGCCAATGCGTTAACGTGGATGGCAAGCCCGAACAGCCGTTGACGGCTACCGAGTTCCGCCTGCTGCGCTATTTGATGCATCATCCGAATCGTGTTCATTCCAAAGAGCACTTGTTAGATCAACTTTACGCACTTGAGCAGGACGCAGCCGCTTCTAATCTGATAGAAGTCTATATTGCCCGCTTACGCCGCTATGTGGGCAAGCCGCTGATTCAAACCCGCCGTGGCCAAGGGTATGTGTTCATTGCGGATTAATCGACGTAGTTTGCGCTTTCGTCTTCTGACATGGCTGGGCGGCGTGGCGTTGCTGGTAGTCGTGCTTACTTGGCTGCTTCACGGGATTTTCTTGCAGAGCCTCGCTCGAGATTTTTTGGGCGAACGCTTACAGCGCGAAGCCGACCACGCGGTAGCACAGCTCCAGCAAGACCAAACCACCGTGCCCACCTCGCTCGCCTCGGTCAGCCACGGCTACCAAATCTTTCATCACTTATATGTACTGCGCCTCAACGATACGGTGAGCGCCTCCGCCCCCGAATGGCAGCGTCAACTTGCCCCACTACTCGAGGAAATTGGCGATACGCTGCTGGACGTTAAACACGGCGAGCAGCACCTGCTGGTCTACCGTCGCCATTTTCAGTGGCAGGACGTAGACGGCGTGCTGCTGGTGGGGGAAGATTTTTCTCAAGTAGAAGAAGGATTGGCCACTCTGCACTGGTGGATAGCCGGCATTGCCGCAGGACTGCTGGTGATGCTAATCACGCTTAACATGCTGGCCGTTAGCCGGAGTCTAACACCGTTATCGCAGCTACGTGGACAACTGGCAGCACTGCAAGCAGGCGAGCGCCGGCGTCTTTCGCTTGACGCCCCGGCCGAGCTCGACGCCTTGGTCGCCCAGCTCAACCGCTTTATGGATGACATCGACTTGCGCCTTCAGCGCTCACGGGAGTCGGTCGCCAATCTTTCCCATGCGCTGAAAACCCCGCTTGCGGCTGTCACACAAGTGCTTCGAGGAAACCGACCAATTGACGAAAACCGCCGACATAAACTTCTCAGTCGAATAGAAGATATCAATACTCAACTGGATGCTGAGCTGCGCCGCGCACGCATCGCGGGCCCCAATGCAGGACGCATGGCGCACCTTTCACGGGATAGCCAACGCTTGATCGAGATGTTCCGCACCCTCTATCCCGAGCGTGAATTTCAACTCACCGATAGCGGTCACGGCCAAGAGCAGGTCCCCATTGAGGCCCACGACTTTGCCGAAATGCTCGGGATCGTGCTTGATAATGCGGGCAAATGGAGCCGTTCGCAGGTACGTTGCCATCTGGCACTGGCCGACTCGCTGACCGTTATCATTGATGATGACGGGCAAGGCGTGGCCGAGAGCGACCTTGCCAAGCTAGGCGAGCGTGGTACACGACTCGACGAATGCCACCCTGGATACGGCTTGGGGCTGGCGATTCTGACTCAGCTGGTAACGCGTTATGCCGGTTCTTCACGCTTTGAACGCAGCCCGCTGGGCGGTTTGCGCGTGGTGATCATCTTGCCCTTGGACCTTTTCAGCGAGCATTAGTCGCTGTTCAGCTTTGATTCAGCTTCTTCCATCAAGATGTGCTAATTGCCTTTGATGGAGTTATGCATGTCACGCTCACGTATCATTTCTCACCCGCTCTCACGCCGTCAGGTGTTGAAAGGCGGTGCCGCCCTTGGGCTAGGCTCCGCCGCGGCCATGGGGTTAACTCCCGCCTGGGCGTCTCCCTGGGGCAGAACCAACACCTACCCTCATGGTAGTGAAGAAGGCCCCAATGTTGCGTTGGCAATTCGTCGTGAATCATTACCGATCGACGGCAAGGACGCGCGCCCCATCAGTATCAACGGCACCAGCCCCGGGCCGATGATCCGACTCAAGGAAGGCCAGGATGCCGTGCTGAGGGTGACCAATCTCTTGGATGAGCCCACCTCGGTTCACTGGCATGGCCTGATCCTGCCGCCCGAGATGGACGGCGTGCCGGGGGTGAGCTTTCCCGGTATTGAGCCGGGCGAGACCTTTACCTATCGCTTCCCCGTCCGCCAGAACGGTACCTACTGGTACCACAGCCACTCAGGCGTTCAGGAGCAGCTTGGCCACGCCGGGCCATTGATTATCGACGCTGCCGGGCGTGAACCTTTTCGCTACGACCGTGAGCATGTGTTGCTGCTCACCGATTGGACGTTCGAAGATCCGATGTCGGTGTTTCGCAACCTGAAAACCATGGAAGGCTATTACAACTTCCAGGAGCGTACGGTGGCTGATTTCTTCGCCGACGTACGCCAAAACGGTTTCTCCCATACTGTCCAAATGCGCAGCATGTGGGCCAAGATGCGCATGAGCTCGCGGGATATCGCCGACGTTACCGGCAGCACCTACACCTACCTGCTCAACGGCCATTCACCCCAGGAGAACTGGACGGCGCTGTTCAAGACCGGTGAGCGCGTGCGATTGCGGGTGATCAATGGCTCGGCGATGTCGTATTTCGACGTGCGCATACCCGGTCTGAAAATGACCGTGGTCGCCGCCGATGGCCAGCCGGTACAGCCCGTTCCTGTCGATGAATTCCGTATTGGCGTGGCCGAAACCTACGATGTGCTGGTGTCTCCCGAAGACGACCAGGCCTACACCATCTTTGCCGAATCCATGGACCGCAGCGGCTATGCCCGCGCCACTCTGGCCCCGCGCGAAGGCATGCAGGCCGAAATCCCTGAGCGCCGCCAAATTGCCGACCGCGGCATGGAAGCCATGGGTGCCCACGACATGGGCGGTATGGATCATTCCGGTATGTCCGGCAGTGACATACAAGACATGGATCACTCAAATATGTCCGAAGATGGCATAGAAGGAATGGACCACTCCAATATGGCGGACAGTGAGATGGAGAACATGGACCTTGGTGATATGGAAGGCATGGACCATGGCAGCGGCATGGAAAAAGAAAGCGCCAAGACCCGCGAAAACGGCATGCTGGTTGCCGGTGAAGCTCAACCCGGCTCGCGCTATGACCAGGCAGGTATTGGCATCGATCCCGATGCGCGCCGCGTGCTAGTGTACCGCGACCTGAAAGCCTTTACTCCATGGCCAGACCGGCGTGAACCCGGCCGCGAACTTGAGCTGCACTTGACCGGCAACATGGAACGCTACATGTGGTCGTTCGATGGCAAGAAGTTCAGTGAAGTGTCCGGCCCCATCCACTTCGAGAAGGACGAGCGGCTACGCCTGATCCTGATCAACGACACCATGATGGAGCATCCCATTCACCTTCATGGCATGTGGATGGAACTGGAGAACGGCCAGGGAGAGCTGATACCCCGCAAGCACACACTGAACGTTAAGCCCGGGGAGCGGGTATCGGCGCTGATCACCGCGGATGCCGAGGGCAGCTGGGCCTTCCACTGCCATCTTCTCTATCACATGGATGCCGGCATGTTCCGCGTTGTTCAGGTTTCTTAAGGAGGCAGTATGAAAATCAAGCGCTACTTAGCCTACACCAGCGCGATGCTTGCCATGGCCGTTGCCACCACGGCCCAGGCCGAAGACGGCTACGCGGCTCCCGACGACTGGCCGCCCCCCATGACCGAGCACAAGATGGGCATGGCCCTGTTTGACCGGCTTGAATACAGCGTGCCCGATAAAGGCCAGGACGCCATGGTATGGGACTTCCAGGGCTGGTACGGCGGCGACGTCAACCGCGTATATCTCAAGTCGGAAGGCGAAAACGTCCAGGGCGACGGCGAAGACGCCGAGTTTGAATCCCTGGAGCTGCTCTACAGCCGCCTGATCGCCGATTTTTGGGAGCTGCAGGGCGGGATAGGTTATCAAGGTGGCGTCTTCTCGGATGATCATAACGAGCGCACCTATGGGGTCATCAGCCTGCTAGGCGTGATGCCTTATGGCATCGAGACCGACGCTGCCGTACAAGTCAGCGACGAGGGCGACTTGGCCGCAAGCTTTGAAGGCGAATACGACCTGCGCCTGACCCAACGGCTCTACCTGCAGCCACGCACCGAAATTGCCGTGGCCGCAAGTGAAGTGAAGGAGTTCGGTGTCGGCGAGGGGCTCAACTCGGTGCGTGTCGGCCTGCGGCTGGGCTATGAAGTGACACGCCGCGTTGCCCCCTACGTGGGCGCCTACTGGGAGAAAGAGTACGGCGACACCGCGGATCTCTCCCGTGCCAGCGGCGACAGCAGCGAAGATACCGGCGTAGTGGCGGGGGTCAGGTTGATGTTTTAAATCCCTAGGCGGGCTGTAAAGGATACCTGCGACGAACCCTTGCTTATTCATCAGCCCGTATTCAGCTTCTATTCAGGCCTTGGCGCTAAGCTGGATCACAAGAGAACCCGTTTGGCCTGCGCGCTAACTCGTTGGCGTAACGCCAAACGGTTCGTGGAAGCTTGAAGACGCGAGGAAGTTGCCATGATCCCGTACCCACAAATCAATCCAGTGGCCTTCTCCCTCGGTCCGATACAGCTTCATTGGTATGGCCTGATGTATGTGGTGGGGCTGACGGCTGCGTGGTGGCTGGGGCGACGGCGAGCCCAACGCCTCGGTCTGAACCATGACGATATCGGTGACCTGATCTTCTATGGCGCTTTGGGTGTCATCATCGGTGGCCGCTTAGGCTATGCGTTGTTCTACGGGCTCAATCAGCTACTGGCTAATCCCTTGTGGCTTTTCAAGCTTTGGGAAGGGGGCATGAGTTTCCATGGAGGCCTTGCCGGGGTGCTGGTAGCCGCCTGGCTGTTTGCTCGCCGTCACTGTCTAACCTTCTTCCAGCTAACCGATTTCATTGCGCCGTTGGTCCCCATCGGGCTCGGCGCTGGGCGTCTGGGCAATTTCATCAATCATGAGTTGCCGGGTAGGGTCAGTGAGCTTCCCTGGGCCATGCCATTCCCGCACATGGGACCAGAACCACGGCATCCCTCCGCGCTCTACGAGTTCGCCTTGGAAGGGGTGGTGTTATTCGTGGTGCTGTGGTGGCTCTCGAGTCAGCCGCGTCGTAGAGGAATGGTCTCGGGTCTTTTCCTGTTGCTCTATGGCCTCTTCCGCTTTGCTGTGGAGTTCGTTCGCTTGCCCGATGAACACATTGGCTTCCTTGCCTTTGGTTGGGTAACCATGGGAATGGTGTTGACACTGCCGATGATCCTCTCCGGTGCGGCACTGGTCATCTGGTCGCGGCGCAAGGCTAAAGAGGAAACAGAACGGGCAGGGCTCGCCAAGAGCCGTTCGGGCGCTTGACCTGCACCTCACCCGCAAGGGTTGCCATAGCTGAAGTTATTAGCGCTGATAGGTAACCCGAATTGTTGACGGAGGATGGTAATGAGCAATAAAGAACACCGTTTGGGCGTATCCGAGATCAACCTGGTGACCCGCCATCTGAAGCTTGATGCCAGCGACCTGGAAGGGGTGCATGCTGCGGTTGCGGATATCGATAAGCTCTTTGGACTGGACAACGTTTCATTCGATGACAAGAAACGAAAGCTGCACCTGGCCTACGATGCCACGCGCCTCTGTCTCGATTGTGTTGAGGAAATTCTCGAAAAGCATGCAATTGAGCTTAGCCATGACTGGTGGACACGCTTCAAGGAAGAGCATTACCGGTTTATCGACCAGAATGTAAAAGACAACGCCAAGCATGAGCCATGGAGCTGTCATCAGACTCCTCCAGGCACGGGGCGCAAGCGTTAACAGAAAGGTGCCCCTATTGCCGTTGGGGGCACCACATTATTGCCCGTTCAGCTACGTTACTCCTCTCGATCACGCTGAGACCCGAGATGGCGATGCATGAAAACGTGCATGCCCAAACATAGCACCATAGGCAGCAGCAGCCAGGCGCTGCCGCCAAATGATTCGCCACGCCAGAGCAGTAGCACGGCGGCGGCGCCCATCAAGGCTACGCAGACCAGCATCATCAAACCGTGGCCGCTGTGGCCGCGATTCCCCGTAGAGGAGCGTTCCTGGTTCTCCTGGGTAGGGTCGAAGTGCTTCATGAGGATTCTCCACTGGGTTGGGATTGCGCCCGAGCATAACGCCGCTTGAGCAGCAGAGAATTGCCGATCACCGAGAGGGAACTGGTGGTCATGGCGATAACGCCAATCATCGGATGCAACAGGCCGATGGCGGCGATGGGAATGGCGGCGACGTTGTAGGCGCTGGCCCAGATCAGGTTCTGTACGATCTTGCCGAAGGTGGCGCGAGAGAGGAGCATGGCGTCCACCACGCCGGTCAGCTCGCCGCGCACCAGAGTCACATCCGCCGCTTCGATAGCCACATCGGCACCGGCGCCGATGGCGATACCCACATTGGCCTGCTTCAGCGCCGCGGCGTCGTTGATGCCGTCGCCGACCATGGCCACATGGTTGCCATGCTTTTCCTGCAGCGCGCGGATGGCGTCGACCTTGCCTTCCGGCAGCACGCCTGCCTGGACCTCGTCGATGCCCACCTCGTCAGCCACGGCGCGGGCGGCGCGTTCGTTGTCACCGGTGATCATCACCACGTGCAGGCCGAGCTCGTGCATGCCGCGAATGGCCTCGACCGACTCCTGCTTGAGGGTATCGGCCACAGCAACTAGCCCCAGAGCCTTGCCGTCGGCAGCGACGATGACGACGGTGCGCCCATTGTTTTCGAGGTCTCGCATGGCCTCGTCCAAGGCCTCGAGGCCGCTCACACCCTCTTCTTCTAGCAGGCGGCGATTGCCGATCAGCACGCTTTGCTCGCCGACCTTGCCCGAGACACCGCGTGCCCCGGTGGAGCGGAACCCGCTGACCTCCTCGGGTGGGACCTCACGCTCGCGGGCGCCGTCGACAATGGCTCGCGCGATGGGGTGCTCCGAGGCGTTCTCGATACTGGCGGCGAGTCGCAGCAAATCGGCTTCATCGACCCCCTCGGCGGCGGCGACGTCAGTCAGTTTGGGCTCACCTCGTGTGATGGTACCGGTCTTGTCGAGCACTATGACCTTGATGTCCTTGAAGGTCTGGATCGCCTCACCGGAGCGGATCAAGATGCCGCGCTCGGCGCCGATTCCCGAACCCACCATCAGCGCGGTGGGGGTGGCCAGACCCAGCGCACAGGGACAGGCGATGACCAGCACGGCAATGGCGGCGAGTATCGCCAGTACCGGCGTCGCGGCCTCGGGATTCACCCAGGGCAGGAAGGTGGCGCCCCACTCGAGGATCGGCCGCAGGGCATCCGGGAACAGTGCCCAGGCCGCGAGGCTGACCAGAGCAATGGCCAGCACCACCGGCACGAATCGGCCGGTCATGCGATCGGCGAATTCCTGGATCGGTACCCGCGAGCCCTGAGCCTGATCGATCAGGCGTACCACCTGGGAGAGGAAGGTATCGCCGCCGACCCGTGTCGCCTTCACTCGCAGGCGCCCCTCCTTGTTGATGGTGGCACCGATCACGCTGTCCCCATTGCTCTTGTAGACCGGTATCGACTCGCCGGTGGCGATGGACTCGTCGAGATGGCTCTCGCCCTCGACCACTTCACCGTCGGTGGGGATCTTGTCGCCGGGCCGCACGATCATGATGTCGCCGGGAGCAAGCTCCTTGACCGGCACCTCGACTTCTTCGCCGTTGCGCTCCACACGCGCCGTCTTGGCGCCCAGTGTCATCAAGCGGCGAATGGCCTGGGAGGCGCGCCCCTTGGCCAGTGCCTCCAGGTAACGGCCGACCAGGTGGAAGGTCATGATGGTGGCGGCCATCTCGATGAACGAGGTCATGGGATAGACGAAGCCGACCAGGCCGATCAGATAGGGCGGCAGGCTGCCCATGGAGATCAGCACATCCATGTTGAATGTGCGGTTCTTCAGCGAGCGCAAGGTCGACTTATGGGTGGCGATACCGCCATGGAGGAACACCACCGGGAAGGCCAGTACGGCGATGATCGCCAGATACCCCGGAATCGGCTGCCAGAACATGTGCGGTATCATCAGCAGCATGATCAGGGTAGTGGGAACCGCGGCGATGATCAGCCGCTTGCGGGCCTGGCTGAGGTAGGCTTCCTCAATCTTGGCGTCGCTGTCGGCGTCTTCCGCCTCGCTAGTCTGCACGGCGGCCACATCATAGCCGGCACCTTCCACGGCGCTCTTGAGTGCTTCACCATCGGGGCCATCCGTGGCAACCGCGACCGACACCCGATGGCTGGCGATATTGGTGTCGATGGACTCGACCCCTTCGAGCCGCTCCAGGGTGCTGCGGATGATGCCGGCGCAGTGGTCCGAGCCCATGCCCGGCACCGTCAGACGGATCTGTTGCTTGGAATTACCGCCACTGACGGCAGCCACATCATAGCCGGCCCCTTCCACGGCCTTCTTCAAGGCATCGCCGTCGGGGCCATCGCTGGCCACCTCCACGTTGACATGATGGTTGGCGATATTGGTCTGGATCTCATCTACGCCATCCAGGCGTTCGAGCGTCTTGCGCACGATGCCGGCACAGTGGTCACTGCCCATGCCGGGTACCGTCAGGGTAATCCTGTCACGAGTTGCAACGGCCATCACAATCCTCCTTATGGGGTGCGAGCGAGGCGGTCAGTCAGGAGCCGCCTCGCTCGGGCACAGACGAACGATCAGTGGTGCGCGTCGTGGTCGTCAGGATCGGTGGCGCTGGGTACTGCCTCTTCCAACTGTTGGCGCTGCTCGTCGCTGAGCAGGTCGTTCATGGCGTTGTGGTGGCGAACATGCTCGACGAGCATTTCCCCGCGTAGTTCGGCCAGCCGGCCATGCAGCGTCTTTACCTCGTCCGGGTCAGGACGATCGCTTTGCATCTCGGCCATCAGGTCTTCGCGCTGGTTCATCATCCGGCCCAGGCGCTCCAACTGGGCCGGGCGGTGTTCCTGCATCAGCTCGCGCAATTGCTCACGCTGCTCCGGGTCGAGCATCTCCTGCATCATGCCCATGCCGGAACCGCCCATCATGGGGCAGGGCATCATTTCGCCACCCATCATGCCCTTCATCATGCCAGGGCCCATGCCACCCATCATTTCATCCATCATGCCGGAGCCCATGCCACCCTGGCCGTTCATCATTCCACTCATCATGCCGGAGCCCATGCCGCCCTGGCTGTTCATCATTCCTTGGCCGGGCTGACTGTCCGGCATACCTTGGGCGAGAGCGACACCGGTACCATTGGCACCGAGTACCAGGACGAGTCCGAGGGCGAGAGTATGCTTGCGAATCTTCATGACCGTTCTCCTTGCGGGGTATTGGTCCCTTTCAAGGACCTATACCTGCATTATTCCGACTACGTGCTGCACATAGGTCAAATGCTATGCGACAACATCTGGACCTCAGCCCGGTAATGTTGCTTGCCCATTGATCTACATCAGATTTGCAGACGTCGGGAACGTGTGCGCAAGACTTGCTTGCCAAACTCTCTCGTAGCTATCTTGAAGGAGACAGTGCAGATTTATAGATATGGCATGATGAAAGTGGTCGGCCTGACTGATATTACAAGTCTTGCTTATTCTGGTTCCACGTCACGCTGACCTCCAGCCCATGAGGTTCGCGGTTGGCCAGCTTGAGGCGCGCCTGTTGGCGCTGGGCCAGTTCCGCGACGATCGACAAGCCCAACCCGCTACCGGTAGTTTCCTGGCCCGAGGCGCGCCGAAAGCGCTCGGTGACTTTACCCAGCAGCGCATCGGGAAGGCCGGGGCCGGTGTCGCGCACTATCAACTGCGGCAAACCTTGCCAGCGCGTCAGTTCGACTTCCACGCGACCGCCTTGCGGCGTATAGCGCAAGGCGTTATCCAGCAGGTTGCGAAATAGGATGCCCACCTCGACTTCATCGACATACACCTTCAGGCGACTAAGTCCGTTTAGCGCAAGGTGTTGTCCCTGACTTTCCGCCAGCGGCCAGAGCTCTGCCATCAATTCGGCGATGATCGGGTAAAGATCGATCGCCTTGGGAGACTTCGTGGCTACCTGGTCCAGGCGCGCCAGCACGAGCAGTTGCTCGACCACCCGCTGAAGCCTTTCGACCCCTATATAGGCTTTTTGCAAGGATTGCTCGCCGCCTGCCTTGGCGTTATCCAGGTGAATCCTCAACGCTGCCAGCGGCGTACGTAATTCGTGGGCCGCGTCGGCGGTAAAGCGCCGTTCGCGTTTTAATGTTTCTTCCAGCCGGACGATAAAATCGTTGAGTGATTGGCGTAATCCGACCAGCTCTCGAGGAACGGGGTGGTCGATCCGGCGTAAATCCTCGGCGCTACGCCCTTGCACCTGGTTGGAAAGCTCCTGTATCGGGGCAATGCCCCGCCGGATAATACGGTTCATCAGCCATAAAAGCAGGGGCAGCAATAGCAGCATCGGCCATAGGTTATTCCAGGTAATCCGCTCCACCACTTCTTCATGAAAGGTGCTTCGCAGCCCCATGCTGATCCAGGAATCGCTCGCCGGGTCGAACATGCTGAAAACCCGCCAGCGGTGACCGTTGTAGTTTTCCCAGCGAAATCCCTCTTCACGAGGCGCGGGAAAAGGCCCCGCCTCGTTCCACATGCCACCGAGTACGTTGGGTGAGCCTTGCGCATGCCAAAAGCCCAGCACGAGCTTGCGTTCTTCTTCATGGTAGAGCGCTGCCGGAATGTCCTGGGCTACGTCAACGGCGATGCCGTTGCGATACTGCCGAGCGGGATGCCCGGGAATGCTCATGCGCGCGGCAAGGCGCGCGTAATCTGCCTCGCTGGCATCGGCAGTTAGCTGGCTCGCCACGATACGGCTATGCAGACTGAGCTGGGTATCGAGAATTTCCTCCAACTCGTGGTCGGTGATCAGATAGGCGGCGATAGCGGCCAAGCCAACCGCGATCACCACGACCAGCGCCAGCGTGCGAAGCAGATAACGCCGAATCGAGGTCATAACACTTGGCTGTCCAGCCGATAACCGATACCGCGCACGTTAACGATCAGGCGTTTCTCAAGCTTTTTTCGCAGATGATGAATGTGGACTTCCACGGCGTTGGACTCGACCTCTTCGCCCCAGCCATAAAGCAAGTTCTCCAACCGGGGGCGCGAAAGCACTTTATCGGGGTGACGCGCAAGTTCCAGCAGCAAGGCGTATTCTCGCCGCCCCAACTTGACCTCCTGGCCCCGCCACCGAACGCAGTGCTGGGCTTCGTCGATCGTGAGCGCACCCAGGCTAATCACCTGCGAGGCGCGACCTTCGGCGCGGCGCGTCAGCACGCGCAGGCGTGCCAGCAACTCCTTGAGATCGAATGGCTTGAGCACGTAATCATCGGCACCGGCATCCAGCCCACGGACTCGCTCCTCAATGGCATCGCGGGCAGTCAGTATCAACAGCGGCAGCGCGGATTGTTTTCTCAATTGGTGCAGCACCTGCATACCGTCCATGTCCGGCAAGCCCAGGTCCAGAATCATGACGGTGAACGCTTCGTTGCAGACGGCGCTCAAGGCCTCGCGGCCTTGGGTAAACCAGTCGACGGTATAACCCTCGCGTTCCAGAGCGGTTTTGATGCCGTCTCCCAATAGTGGGTCGTCTTCGATTAGCAGCAGCCGCATGGCACGCCCTCAAGCACAAAGCCACCATTATCACGATAATCCCTTAAGCCTTTCTTAATGGGCGTATCCCCGCCCGTTACTTATCCGCCCGAAACACTCTTCTCGCTTCCATTCGCCAATGCCAAGCGTTTAAGTCGATCTTAAGTCTACCGCGACATGCTGCCCGAGTCCTTACCCAAGCCGCCGCGACGACGACCAAAACGTTGCAGGCTCTAACGGAGTGCTCGCGCATGCTGTTGCTCACGCGTATTAGAACCAACCCTCAACTAAAGACCCTGGCGCGCGGATTGGAAAAGCGCCTAAAACGCGCACTGGTGGCGGCCTTGCAGCGAGTATTACCTCCGCCCACACCGGAAACCATCGAAAGCCTCGAGGGGGTGACGCGTATTCTGATCGTTCGCCCCAATTTTCGTCTGGGCAATGCACTGATCAGCACACCGGTGATCGATGCCGTTCGTCAGCGCTTCCCGGCGGCGCGCCTCGATTACCTGGCCACCGATAAAACGCTGCCCCTGCTGGCGCAACAGCCCGTGGATCGTTTTCATGTACTATCACGCACGGCGATCCTACGCCCCTGGCAGTGCTTGTCGCTATTGCGCCGCCTGCGCGCGGAACGTTACGACCTGGCCGTACAGGTCAGCTCAGGCTCCACCACCGGCCTGATCGTCACTCGGCTGATCCAACCCCGCTACAGCATGGGGCGCCGTCGCGGTGCCTCGCGTTGCTACCACATTGAAGTGGAAGGCCGCGCATCTCACGCCTACGATGAAATCGCTGATTTAGCGCGGCCGTTCGGCGCCGTTTGCCATAATCGACCACGGCTTACGCTTACCCCCGCTGAACGTCAGCAAGCACTGAGACATCTTCATCAACTGACTGTGCCGATTAAAGCCGACGGCAATGGCGCGCCCTTTTTGGCGGTGTTCGTGGGTGGACACCAGAACAA